>JBJOGJ010000018.1:0-29248 GCA_046048295.1 Pseudomonadota bacterium
GTCGGCCGGTGGAGTTGTTGCGGGGTTGTTGCAGTCATGAGGCTCGTTGCGAAAGCCGGCCATCGCCGGTGGTGGTACGTGGCGTGTGTTGTCGGTGGGCTGGCGTTCATGCTCTGTGCATGGTCCGGTCCGGTTTTAGCACAACTCGCACCCGTCGATACGGACGGTGGTGCGGCGCGCGAAGCCATCCACTACAGGGTTCCCGTTGGAGGACCCTTCCCGATCCGAAAACAGCTCACCATCGGTGTCGACAAATCGATGCTGATCGAAGTGCCTGTCGACCTCACCAACGTGCTCGTCTCGAATCCGGAGGTGATCGACGCGGTGGTGCAGACATCGCGGCAGGTCTACCTGCTCGCGAAGGACCTTGGCGAAGCCAACGCGTTCTTCATAGGGCCGGATGGGATGAAGGTACTGTTCCTCGAGGTGAAGGTGCAACAGAACCTCAACTCGCTACGCACCGCGCTGAACCGGTTGTTCCCCGGCTCGCAGATCAATGTCGAGATGGTCGGGGAGAATGTGGTCCTGTCCGGGCGGGTGGCGGAGCCACAGGACGCGAACCGGGCAGCCGAACTGGCGCAGCGCTTCGCGAAGAAGAAGGACTCGGTGGTCAACATGATCACCACCTCGGCCAAGGAACAAGTGCTGCTGAAGGTCAAGGTTGCCGAGGTGCAGCGGGATGCCCTGAGGCGCATCGGCGTCGATTATCCGGGTGTATGGGCGAACGCGAAACAGGTGACGTTCACACAGGTGATCAGCAATGCCTTTCCGGTGACGAGTCCGCTGGTCGCGGCGTCGCAGGCATTGCAGGTTGGCGAACTGCCGCAGGTGGCGGCAGGCAAGGCACTGCAGACGACCTGGGAAAAAGGCAACCAGAACGTCACGGCGTTGCTGCAAATGTTGGAACGGCGCGGGTTCATCAGGACGCTTGCGGAACCCAATTTGACGGCGATCTCCGGCGAGAAGGCCAAGTTCCTGGCCGGCGGCGAATTTCCCGTGCCGGTCTCGCAGGAAGACAACAAAGTCACGGTCCAGTACAAGGAATTCGGCGTCAACGTATCATTCAAGCCCGTGGTGCTCGGCGCTGGCCGCATTAGCCTGAACGTCGCGGCAGAGGTGAGTGAGATCTCGACCGAAGGCGCGGTAACGATCAACTCCATTTCGCTGCCAGGACTCAAGGTCAGGCGAGCCGAGACGACGCTCGAGTTGCCGTCCGGCGGGACGCTCGCGATGGCGGGGCTGCTTTCAGACGACGTGCGGCAGAGTGTGGAGGGTGTACCGGGGCTGAAAAATCTTCCGGTGCTTGGGGCGCTGTTCCGTTCAAACGACTTCCGTCGGCGAGAAACGGAGCTTGTGATCCTGGTCACACCATACATTGCGACACACGCGCACAAGGACGAGCTTGCGCGCCCGGGCAGTACATACGCGCCGGTCAGTGAGTTGAAGGAGCTGTTTTTCGGGCACATCAATCGCATCTACGGCGGGCCGGGACTGCCCGAGGGGCAGCGCTACCGGGGCGATTTCGGCTACATAGTCGAGTATCCTTATGCGGGGGTGAAGGGATGAAGCGCGCTGCAACAAGAACCTGCCAACGCGTGCTGGCAGCGCTTGCAATACTGGCAGCGGGAGGCCTCGCGGGATGCCGCGACGACTGGCGGCTCGACAACGAGACGGCGGTGCGACTCAACCAGCCGGAGCAGCGCCATCCAATCACCTTCGACGAACGCCAGGAGGTACTCTTCATCGAGCTTCCGCATATGGGGGCCTCGCTCAGCCACCGTCAAGAACGAGATGTCTCGGAATTTCTGCACCGCTACAGGCGGGAGGGTGGTGGCGCGATCAAGCTGTCAACTCCGCACTCCGCGAGGGGACACATGGCGGCACAGCGTTCAGTTGCGGCAATCGAGGAAATGGCGGTGCAGACCGGCATCGAGCCAGCCAGCCTGAGGCGGGGCAGGCACCGGGCGCATCCACGATACGGAGAGACAATCCAGCTGGTCTATCGGCGACCGGTGGCTGTGGCCCCCATTTGCAATGATTGGTCGGCGGACGTTGGTCAGGATCGCGAACGTATTCCGTACAATGATTTTGGGTGCGCGACGCAGCGCAACCTTGCAAAGATGGTCGCCAATTCGCGCGATCTCATGCGGCCGCAACCCGAGACGCCGCGTTCGGCGGAACGGCGCAGCGCGCACTGGTCCGAGTATGTCTCGGGAACTGGCGGTTCCGGCGATTCCAAGTCGGACAGCGCCAAGCCCCAGATCAAGTAGTTTCGACAACGAAGGACGAGTATCGCAGCATTCAGAGGATACCAGCCTGCGCGGCAAGCGTGGCGAGGCCAGTGGCTGCAACAGCCAAGCCGGCGAGCCGGGCCAAGTGTGTCGCCTGAGCCGGCATCCGGCGGCGTGCGATGAAGTCTAGCAAGCCGGCGACCGAGAGCAGGATCGCAATCTGGATCGCGGAGAAGCCCGCGAGGTATGCCGCGAGCGGTGCAGGCTCTGCTCCGACAATGCTTTCACCATAGGCGTAACCGTGGAACAGGCCGGCGACGGCAATCGCGGCGGTGACCGGTATGCCGGCGCGTGGCGCCAGTGTGCCGGAGAAGATGGCGGCAGCGGCGGCCAGCACGCTCCCCGCGATGGCGAACTCGGCATAGGGCAATGAATATCCCATCACGTGAATGGCCGTTCCCGCGATCGTAGCGGTGATGAACGACAGTGCAACGGAAAGCGGGCGGGCCAGCATATACCCAAGGATGCCGGCGGCCAGGACGAAGGCCAGATGGTCCAAGCCAATAACGGGGTGGGCCAGTCCGGACACGAAACCCTGGACAAAGGTCGCGGGTGTCTCGCCACCCATCGCATGGTGTGCGGCCGCGGTTCCAGTCAACGACGCTGTGGCGATTGCGGTCAGCGTCAGCGTGCCGACGATGCGCACGTTCGAGATGCTTGCGTGGTCCATGATCTGCTCCGGATACTGCTCGGTAAGCCAATCATGGTCCGGGACGGTAGACATGGCAAGAAAAAGCCCCAATCCGAAAATCGGGGCTTAGACACCTAGGAGAACGGCTGGATTGTCATTCAATCGTTCGTGCTGGGGCCGCCGAGACGATAGACCGGTCCTTCGCCGAGCGTACTTGCGCTGGCAGATCGGCGCTGTGGGGGCTCGCTCTCGGGGCCTGCTCGGCTCAGAATGCGCATATTGGAACTGGCCGCGGCAGCCGGGAGGACGGCTCGGGTCATGCTCTCGGCCTCCTTGATGCGGCCTTTGAGGCCAAGGAGTAGTGCCAGGTTGAGGCGGGCGCGATCAACGTGTTGGCTTGGAGCCTTCGAGGCAATCACGCGACGCAAGAGACTTTCGGCCTGCTTGCTCCTTGATGCGAGCGCATAGGACAGAGCAAGGTTGTTCAACACGACCGGGTTCTCAGGTGACAGCTCGAGCGCCTTGGCAAAGGCAAGCTGAGCATCGTGCTGGCGACCCTTGGCGGAGAGAGCCGTGCCCAGAGCGGAGTGCAGCCGCCAGTCGCCGGTATCTGTCTTCAATGCGCGCCGCAACAGCTTTTCCGACTTGTCGAGTTGGCCGAGCTCGAGAGCGAGCAAGGCGCGGGTCTTCAAAATGGCTGGGTCGGGATTTTCAGGATCGCTGCCCTGCTCGAGGCGTTTGAGGGCCTGTTGCTTGCGGCCGGAGCTGCGGAGTGATTGTGCGTCGGCCAGGGCGGCGGCGACTTCTGTATCCGCTGGTTGACGGGCGCTGGCGTCGGCGGAGGTGGATTTCGAAGCCGGTAGCGCGCCGGTGACGATTCCGGGTGCCGCGCTATCAGGAGATGGCGAGGGGCCATGTCCAATGCCATCCAGGCTCAAGTCGGAGCCCGAACAACCGGCTGCAACCAGACAAGTGGCAATCGCCACTGCTGCAATCGAGCGACGCACACAGGCGCGGGTTGGCGCACCGTGCTTGATAGTTATTCCTGACATGTACATGACCCTGGAGGGCGCGCGAGTTGGTGACATTGCTTCACCGACGCACTCGGTGCGCTAAGCACACTACGCAAGGCGACTGGAGTTTCAGCGGTAGAGAGATTCGCGGTGCCGGCGTGCCGAAGGTGGCGACTATCCCCGCTATCCCCAGGCCGGGCCAAGCCTGTGGATAACAAGGTCGATGCGGTCAAAGGTCGGCGAGTTTAGGCATTACCTCTCGCGCATAGAGTGCCAGCGATCGATGGGCGTCGCTTGCAGCCATGGTGCCGAAGAATAGATACGTGATGAGATAGTTTATCCCCAGCTCTTTGATCTGTGAGCGGAGCTTGTCCGCAACCGTATCGGGAGTGCCGGCGATGACCATGCCGAGTTTCTGCCAGCTGTCGTAACCCTCGTCGGCATGGGCCCCGATACGCTTAGTCAGTTCGCTCGAACCATACTTGCGGCGCAGCCAGCTCAGACTGCCATTGTGGTACTCGAGGGCTGGCCGCGCGATAGCCTCGGCCTCACGATCGGATTCGGCAACGACGACGTGGCGGAGTACGCCGACCGCGGCGCCGCCACTGAAGCCCGCCTTCGGACGCGCCGGGCTGCCGCGCCGGGCGAGTGCTTCACGGTAGGCATTGATGTTGGTAAGGGCCTGCTGCGTGGGGCCGTTGGAAACAAAGTGCATGCCCTGCTCGCCGGCCCAGGTGGAACCAGTGGTGTTTGATGAGCCGTACCAGAAAGGTGGCAACGGCTGCTGAAGTGGGCGAAGAGGGAGTGGAACCTCGTCGTAAGTGTATCGCTTGCCCTTGAAGGTGAAGGGATTGTTGGTCAGCGCGGTCACAAGGCAGTCGTAGGCCTCAAAAAAGATGTCGCGCGAATCCTCATGGGCGATGTTCTGGAACCCCAGTTCGAATGGAGACACGCCGCGGCCTACACCGATTTCGAGTCGGCCCCTGCTCAAGTGATCGAGAATACAGATCTCCTCGGCGAGGCGAAGCGGAGAGTAGAGCGGTAGAAGGTAAACGAGTGGGCCGAAGTGAATGTTCCTGGTCAGGCGGGCTAGTGCGCCCATGTAGACACCCGGCACCGGGATGCTGTTCAGCGGCGTACAGTGGTGCTCGGCAAGGTGAAGGCAGTAGAAGCCTGCGCGGTCTGCCGCCTCAGCGAAGGCAAGCCGCTCGTCGAAGGTGGTGGCGAGCGGTTTCTCGGTGAGTTCGATGTGGTCGAATAGTCCGAATTTCATTTGCTTGCTCGCAGTTTCGATGTTGCGGTTCCGAGGATTGTACGACAGACGGCCAGAATTTGAAGAGCCCTGCCATTCGAGGCAAGCAGTGTGAAGGCCGCAGTTGCCTGATGGGCAGAAATGGTATGAAATTCGCCGAGTCAACAGCAGTACCGGATGGGCGCCATGTCGCAATTCGATCGAACCGAGGAAGATCTCGGTAACATCGTCGCACTCGATCACATCAACACGACGATACCTGATCAACGGCTGGCGACGATCTTCTACATCATGGGGCTCGGCTTGACCCGCGATCCCTACCTTGTGATGGGCATCTCCAACATGTGGGTGAACGCGGGCAGGAGCCAGTTCCACCTGCCAACTAGTGAGCCGCAAGTGCTACGCGGCGTGACGGGCCTTGTCGTGCCCGATCTCGATGCGCTCGAAAAGCGGTTGCAACAGGTGGCAGGGCTGCTCGAGGGAACCGCCTTCGCGTACAGGCGCGGCAACGATACGATCGATGTGACAAGCCCGTGGGGCAATCGGTTCTGCTGCCACCGGCCGGGGGAGGCGTTCGGGCGAATGCAGCTTGGCATCGGCTATATCGCGTTCGATGCGCCGAGGGGGGCGGCGGCAGGCATCGCCAGGTTCTACGGCGACATCATGGGGGCAAAAGCGAGCATTGAAGAGGGCAGCGAGGGCGCGGTGGCGCGTGTCGGGGCTGGAAACGGGCAGGCTTTGCTGTTCCGCGAGCGGTCGAGCGTGGCGGACTTCGACGGCCACCACGTGGCAATCTTCATTGCGGACTTTTCGGGGCCCCACAAGTGGCTCGTCGAGCGCGGACTGATAACTGCCGAAAGCAATCAGCATCAGTACCGCTTCGTCGACATCGTCGATCCAGCGACGGGCGATGTCGTGTTCCAGCTCGATCACGAGGTGCGCAGCATGCGCCACCCGTTCTTCGGCCGTCAGCTCGTCAATCGAGACCCGGCAATTTCGCAGGGCAATTATGCCCAGGGCTACGACGGTCTAAGCCCGTCGTTGCCAGTCTAGGGGCTCGTGCTCACGGGCTGTTTCGAGCTCGCCCGATCATGAGCTGATAGAGGAGTCCAAGTCCGATGCCGAAGCCGACAGCGTTGAGCAGGAAGCCGTTGCGCAGTCGGGTGATGTCGTAGCTTTCGAAGAAGCCCGAAAAGATTGGTCGCCCCTTGATGAGGGAGACGATCAACCAGCTGCCGAGAATTGTCGTGAATACGAGGCCGAACAGGAAACCCCGTACCGGATAGGAGCCGCCGGGCAACTTTTCAGCAATGAGGCCAAAGAGGATGCCATAGAGCCCGCCCCAGAACATTGCGTTGACAAGGCGGGGCACGCCATATGGCGGCACTGGAGCCATGCTCCACGCATTGCCGCGACTCCAACCCATGTGGCCAAGAAACCAGGATATACCCTGATGGAAAATCAGAACGGCCAAAGCGGCTGCGATGAAGCCGATGACCATGTTGCGTAGCGTGCCATTCATTGCGTTTCCCCCGATTGTATTTTCAAGATGCCTATGCTGGCGCTTTGCAGCTTATCCGATTGCCCTGGGGGAATGCGAGCGCAAGTTGGGCAGACCGCTTCACGAGGTCGTCGGGGGAATGTCCGGTTGTTCGGTGGCCGCCAGAACGGCTATTCCGACCACGATGGCGAGGGCGCCTAGAGCCTGCAACAGGGTGAAGGTCTCGCCCATGAACAACAGCGATACCGCCATGACGGTCACGACGTGGCCGTGGGCGGCTGCGTAGGAGGGACCAACGGGCGCGTAGCGGAGGAGCGTTGTGTAGGTCACGAAGGCGGCGAGGTAGCAGGCGAGCACGCCGTATATCATCGGCTCGCGAATCACTCGGCGGATCCATATGAGGTCGCTGGCGCTCGAGGTGATGCGATCTCCGGCGAGCTTCATGCCGATCTGCGCCACGGTGTCGAATGTCAGAAGCAGCAGAAAGCCGACGAGAATGTATCGTTTCAGCCGCATCGTCGTCACCCCCCCCATCCGACGAGGGCGACGCCGGCCGAAATCAGTCCGACGGCAATGGCGCGGGGTGGTGTGATGCGTTCATTGAAACATATGCGGCCGCCCACCATTACACCGACGATGGTTATCGCACCAAGCATGATGCCCTTGGCCAACGGCACGCGGGATATGAAAGCCAGCCATGCCAGGAACAGGAATACGAAAGCCGCAATGCCGGCCCAGAACCAAGGCTGGCGAAGCATCGCTCTCGTATGGCTGATGGCAGCGGAGGTGCGCGCACGTTCAGCGGCGGCCTTGAGGCACAAATGGCTGAACGTCTCGAGGAGCAATACCGCGGCCAGCAGTGCAAGAGTGATGGAGTCCATTGGCACGTCCGGGTTGGGCGAGCGCACTAACTGCCTCGCATTGTCCTCAGATACTTATCATCGAGCTTCTTCAATTCGGGATCGTTGCCTTCGAAATCGAAGAGCGGAGCTAGGGGACGGAAAATGGTGTTGGAAATCTCGCGGCGGAACCGGAAGTGCAGCGTGCGGCGCTCGAGGTAGCCGCCGAAGAGAAGTTTCGTCGCATAGGTCGTGGCCCCCATCTCGACCTTCCTGATGCGGTGCGCTATTGCGAACTTTATCAGCTCGAGCCAATTGATGAAGTAGAGGTTGAGGTCGCGAGCGGCGGGGTACTTCATCCCGATCTGTTTGGCGACGATGCGGTTGCCGGCGTAGATGAACGTCTGGAAACTGACGAGTTCGCTCCCGTGCCAGCAGAGCATGATCTGCGAGCGGTCGCCCAACGCCGACTTGACGCGCTGGAAGTAGGAAGGATCGAGTTCCTGGAAGTCGCCGTAACTCACTGCAGACTGGGCGAGGGTGTTGCGGAAGAGTTCGTTGATCTCCTTTTCGAAAGGCTCGACGCGCGTGATGTATTCCATTCGCAGCTGGGCCGCCGTCCGATACTTGCGCTTCAGATAGCGTGCAGTCTTCGGGCGCAGGGAAGCGAGGTACTCGTCGAGTGAACCAAAGGGCAGGTCCAGCATGGCAAGGGGAACGCTTGTCACGCAGTTGAAATCGTGTTCGGCGAGTACGGGCGCCATCTCCAGGGCCAGATCGTCTATGCTCTTGATGGCGACAACCTGGCGGCGGTCATCGGTTGCTTCAGCGCGCAGCTTGCGGAGCATGGCATCGAAAGCCCGCGCGCGACCTTCGGGGCCGATGCCAGGGGCGAAACCGATCGTCAGGTTGTCGGACATGGGGGAGCCGAGGCCAAGCACGCTCAAGCTCGTCAAGCCGGGGGTGCGGTGGTGGAGCCAATCGGTGATGCGTCGCAGACCGCCCTGCAAGGGCGTGTCGAGGCGATAGCGGGTGCGAAACAGGGGAGCGAGAGCAACGGTGGAGCCGCAATGCTCGACGGCAAGGCCACCGAGCTGGAACCCTGGCGGCGGAATATCCTCGATCGCACGGTAATAGTCCCAGGATTCCGGTTCGCCTGGGATCAGCTTATCAAGCCCGGCCGTCGGGATATCGGCGATGGACTCGTACACCACTGCCCGGAATTCATCCGGTGCGGTAGGAGCTGCCAGCCGCTTCGTGGCGTCGTACGGTTCGGTCATCGTCACTGGTTCTGATCCCGCTCAAGGCTCTGCGAGTTGCGCCGGGAGCCATGCCTTCCGCCCACACGGCAGGCAAAAGCCCGGACCCTCCCAGAAACACGGCTATCCGACCTAGGTTGCTACGGTCATAAAGGGCAATCAGTTTAATGGGGGCAGGGTTAACTCTTTGCGGTTCGATCAGAAATTGTAGAATCGCCAAGTGTATGTCCACGTTTCGCTGAGGAGCTTCGAACCTGAGCGGAGGTAGGCGCGGGTCGTGCCCAGAGTGTCGGAATGGTACTGCACATCGATCATGGCGCGAAATCCCTTGATCGAGGGATTGGGGACCAGGAATGTCCGGACCACGCGCGCGCCTTCGGCTGATGCAACGACCTCGACCTGCCCTGGGTCGGCGAGAAAATAGGGTAGCTCTCCGCCAGAGAAATCGACCAATAGCCGGCGGCTCAACGGGGAAGCACGCTCTGACGAGCCCAGGGCGACGGGAGGGGCCATGAACGTGTGCGCCGTGTGCCCCAGTCCATGAAGCTCGAGGCCAGCTTCGAGCGAATGCATCCTATAGGCAAACGAAAAGGATTGGCCAGGCTCGAGAGGATTGGCGGGAAGGAACGCGCAAACGATGTTGTCCGCGGTCTCATCCTTGGTTGCGAGTTCGATGAGTTCGACGACGCCTTCGCCCCAGTCTCCCTTCGGCTCGATCCAGTAGCTCGGACGCTGCTCGTAGTTCAGCTCGATGTCATGGTAGCTCTCGAAGCGCCGGTCCCGCTGCATCAAGCCGAAGCCCTTGAGGTTGTTGGCCTGGAATTGGTGGACTTCCTGGATCAGCGGGTTCTTCAGCGGGCGCCAGATCCATTCACCGTTGGCGGTGTGAACGAGCAGTCCGTCGGAATCGTGCAGCTCAGGACGGAACTCGTCATACTTGTTGCGATCGTTCATGTGGCGATCGTTCTCGCCTAGGAAGTACATGGATGTGAGAGGCGCCATGCCAAGTCGGGTGATGCGTTGCCTGGCGAATAGCCTGACGTTGACGTCGACCGGCGTTTTCTCTCCCGGGTAGACTGTGAACTGATAGGCGCCGGCAACCGAAGGGCTGTCGAGCAGAGCGTAGATGACCAAGCGATCGGGTGTCGCCTCATTTGCGTCGATCCAGAACTCACGGAAGAACGGGAACTCCTCCTTGTTGTCGAGCAGGCCGCTATTGATCGAGAGCCCACGCGCAGACAATCCGTATTTCTGATTGCGCCCGAGCCAGCGGAAGTAGCTAGAGCCGACGAACGAGATCAGTTCGTCGCTTACACGAGGCGTGTTCAGGGGGTAATGGATACGGAAGCCTGCGAAGCCCATGTTGACTGGCAGGCTCTTTGGCAGCTTCAAGCCGCCGTAGTCGAATAGGGTCTTCGCGTATGGCACCGGCGACACCACGCGATCGCGGATTTCATTGACGGTCACGGGCTTCTTGAACAGATGGCCGAGGTGGAACAGCTGCAGCGAGTAGCGGTGGCCCTTGTTCCGCATCAGTGCCTTGTCCGGCCGGAAGCGAATGTTGCGCCAGGCGTCCCAATCCATCGTCTCGAACACGGGGGGCAATTTGCCCTCCAGGTTCTCCCACGGGGCCTTCGCGAGCGCTTCCGCACGTGTCGCGACATCACCGAAGTTGAAGGATGGTTGTGCCGGTTGAGGTGCCTGGGCGTGTGCAGGGCGGCTCGGCAGGCTGGCGGTCAGGGGAGCGGCCAGGATGCCGGTGAATAAACGAAGTGCAGAGCGACGGTCGAGGTCGGACATTGGTGTGCCTTCAATGGGGAAAACCCGCCACGAGATAATTCTGCTATGATTCAGGCGCAATGGTGCATTGCAAAAATTTCCTTGTTTCAGTGACATAAAAGCATTATTGCGCTTATCTCGGAACTTCGAACGGCCACCACAACGGAAGATCATTAATGGTCCGGATTGGGGCTCCATTGAGGATCATCGAGTTCCATCAAGGTGTGATCCACGGACCATCGAAATCGAGTGAAGCCATGTGCCGTTTGCCCGAGGACGGTCGAAGCCGTTGGTGCGTGACGATCCTGACGGTTATCGTCGCATTCTGTGCCTCATGGGTCGATGGGGGCCGGGCAGAAGATGCTGGACAGGCCTTCGAACGTTCGCATGTACTCGGTCTTGCGCGAAATCTCGCAGAACGACCCTATAGCCCGTCAACCAGGCAGGGAGCACGTGGAGTGGCAGCGCAACCGCCTGCCATAAAGGTGCAGGACGGGGAACGGGCTGTGGTTGACTGGTCGGAGGGAGGAAGCGGATTCGTACTCGAACCGCAGCCGCCTCAGGGCGATGGTCCGGCGATGGATCTCTATCTCGTCGTAAATGGCCGGGCTCGGCACTACGCCTATGACAAGAGTGCGTTCGGTGATGCTGCACGTCAGGGAGGCACCAAACCGTCAAGCGGATTTTCAGGGGTCAGGATCAGCCGCAAGGGGGCTGGAAAGAACGCCGGCTCGATTGGTGCCCATGGCGGCGCAGCGTCGTTCTTCGCCAACGGCCTCTACGAGTCGATCGGCGAGGGACAAGTTGCCGGAGCGACCGCTCGGCCGGTTAAGGTTCGATGGCAGGACCGTGGGGAAGAGACCCCTGCCATCCGGACGTTGTGGATCGAAGAGCCGTCGGCAGGCGCCTCGGCGATCGTCCTGCATGCGCTTCTCGATGCTCCGAGCCTCGCGGGTGCCTGCCAGTTCACGCTGCGGCCCAATGGAACGACGATCATCGACGTCGAGTGCAACATCTTTGCCCGTGCGACGCTCGAACAGGTCGGATATGGGGTGCTCAATGCCGCGCATTACCTGAGCCCGATGGGTAAGAAGTCGGTGGAGGATGTGAGGCCAGCAATTTACGAGGTAGCAGGGCTGAAGATGTATTCGGGGCGCGATGAGTGGATATGGCGACCGGTGGCGAACCGGCCGCGCCTCGAGGCTTCCGCGTTCGTGGACGACAACCCCCTGGGCTACGGGTTGGTGCAGAAGGATCGCGAGGTCTCGGTGTTCCTCGACGACGAAAATCAGTGGCAGCGCCGGCCGACGGTCTGGATCGAGCCGATCGAGGAGTGGGGTGCGGGCGAGATCGTGTTGCTCGAGATCCCGGCCACTTCTCCGCTCAACAAGAACATCGTCGCCTACTGGCGCCCGAAGGCTCCTCCCAAGGCCAAGTCGGAGGCGAGCTTTGCCTTTCGCCAGTACTGGGGCTGGGGGCTGCCCGACAAACCGCGGACGGCCACTGTGAGCCATTCCAGGATCGGCCGTGTGGCGGGCAAGACCGGGCGGGTGAGATTCCTCGTTCAATTCGAAGGCGGTGAACTTGCGAACAAGGATCCGGCGGTGCATGTCACACCGTCCATCACTGCGTCGGCGGGCAAGATATCGGACATGAAGGTCTACCGATCGACGGAAAGCGGCAGCGTGCGCGTTTTATTCGATCTGGATCCGGGCGCCGAGAGCCTCAGCGAGCTGCGTCTCGTGCTGATGGCAAACGGGGCGCCTAAGAGCGAGACGTGGTTGTTCCGATGGACACCCTAAGAAATGGTGCCGTTCGAGCAGATGGGCCTGATAGTGTGCGTGGAGCCCCCGATGGGGTGCTGCGCGTGGCCGAATATCTTGCCGCGATGCCGGAGTCGCGGCCACTGGCGATGCCTGTACAGTCACTGAAGCGCTTCGACCGGTCGACGAGAAGGAAGCAGTTGCGCGAGACTGGGGCACTAGGGGTGGTCCTTGCGCGACTGTTCGTGTTTCTGGGGGCGTTGGGTCTTGCAATCTATGGCGCCGCGGAAATGTACGGCGTGATCTCGGTCGGTGCGACGACGGCCTTGGAATGGGCCCTGCTCTGTCTCTTCGTCATCAATTTCTCCTGGATCTCTTTCGCTTTCACGACCGCAACACTCGGTTTCTTCGGGCTCCTGCTCGGCAAGGGGACACCGTCGAACGTCGCGGCGGGCAGCGAACTCAGCACCTCGACCGCGATCGTCGTGCCGATCTACAACGAGGATCCGCTGCGTGTGTTTGCTGCCCTGGAAGCGATGATCGAGGCGGTGGCAGCCACAGGACAAGGCCGGCATTTCCACTGGTTCGTGCTTTCGGACAGCACCAATCCCGACGTGTGGCTTGCGGAGGAGGCGGCATATCTCGAGGCGCGACGGCTGCTCGGACCTGAAGTCGCTCTGTTCTACCGCCACCGGCCGAGGAATACGGAGCGGAAGGCGGGCAACATCTCCGACTTCGTCAGTACATGGGGTGGGGCCTATGAGCATATGCTGGTGCTCGATGCCGACAGCCAGATGGAGGCAAGCACGATCATCGGTCTGGCAAGGGCAATGGAGTTGGACCCGGACGCCGGCATCATCCAATCGGTACCACTGGTGGTCAACAGGAATACGCTGTTCGCCAGGCTGCAGCAGTTTGCGGCCCGCATCTATGGGCCCGTGCTGGCGGAGGGGCTCTCGCTGTGGTCGGGACGGGACGGAAACTATTGGGGACACAATGCCATCATTCGCGTGAAGGCATTCGCCGAATGCTGCCGCCTGCCCGAGCTCAAGGGAGAACCGCCGTTCGGCGGGCACATCATGAGCCACGACTTCGTGGAGGCGGCACTGATCCGGCGCGGCGGTTGGAGGGTCTACATGCTGGCGCGGCTCGGCGGCAGCTATGAGGAAAGCCCGCCGTCCCTCATCGATCTCGCTGCACGGGACCGCAGATGGTGCCAAGGCAACCTGCAACACGCCCGGGTTATCAGGGCGCGCGGCTTGCACTGGGCGAGCCGGGTACACTTCGCGACCGGCATCATGAGTTACGTCGCTTCGCCGATTTGGCTGGCGCAGCTCCTGGTCGGCATTCTCATCGTGCTGCAGTCCCACTACGTGAGGCCGGAATACTTCACGGACGAATTCGCGCTGTTGCCGGCTTGGCCGCAGTTTGATGCGGTCCGAGCGCTGTGGCTGTTCGGCACTACGCTTGCCATCCTGCTCATTCCAAAGCTGTATGGGTTCGTTGTGTCCCTGCTCGACAGCAAGACGCGACGGGGATGCGGGGGCGCCGTCCTCCTATTCTTTTCGACACTTGTCGAAATCATCCTTTCCGCACTCGTCGCGCCGATCATGATGATGATCCAGACCGGTGCTATTGCGCGGATATTGCTGGGGCGCGACAGCGGCTGGAATCCACAACGGCGCGATGACGGCGGCATTCCCTTCATGTTCATATTCCGGCGACACCTATCGCACACCCTGCTGGGTGTGGTGGCGCTGGTTGCGGGCCTGTTGATTGCGCCGAGCCTCGTCGCCTGGATGTCGCCGACGATCGCCGGGCTGATCCTCGCATCGCTGCTGTCGTGGGCGGTTGGCCAACGCGCGCTCGGAATTCTGCTGAGGCGGTGGGGACTGCTGCTGACGCCAGAGGAAACGTGCAAGCCGGCGATCCTGGAAAGGAGTGCTGCAGCGCGCATGGCGTCGGCGGCTGCAGAAAAGCCGGAGGAACCTGCGCTCGTCAGGCTGCTGCGGGAGCCGCACCTTCTGGATGCGCATGTCGTTATCCTGCCACCGGATCCGCCGCGTCCGCCCGGCCAGATCAATGTCGATCGCGCCGTTGCAGCGGCCAAGCTCGCCGATGCACGCAGTGTCGAGCAGCTCTCAAGCTGGCTGAAGCCGGCCGAGCAGAATGCGTTTCTCAACGATCGCCGGTTGCTGCGATACGCGCGGCGGTTACCCATCACGATCGGTGGAACGGGCAGGTAACGGGCATGCGGCCTGCGAATGCGATCGATTTCTGGCGCGGCTTTGCGCTCGTCACCATTTTCATCAATCACGTTCCGGGCATCTGGTACGAGACATTCACGCACAAGAACGTTTCTATTTCGGACTCGGCGGAGTTGTTCGTGTTCCTTGCTGGATGGTCGCTTCGTCTAATCGTCGAAGGCAGGAGCCGCCCACCGATCGGGCAAATCGTCTACAGGCTCTACGGGCGCGCGTTCACGCTGTACTGTGCCCACCTGCTGATCGTGTGTATTGCGATTGCCTCGCTGGCGGTTGCCGCGATCGTTCTCCAGAATCCGCTCATCCTCGAGTGGCACAATGCGGCACACGTCTTCTATGACCCGGTGCGGACCCATGTCGGACTGGTGTTTCTGACCCATCAGCTCGGCTACTTCGACATTCTGCCCCTCTACATCGTACTGATGCTGTGGGCGCCGATCCTGGCCATCATGGATCGTTTTCTACCAGGAGTTGTGCTGCCGTTCGCGTTTGGGCTATATGTGCTGGTGCTGAGCACTTCGTTGCCCATGCCGACCTGGCCGACGAACAACAACTGGTTCTTCAACCCATTGGCGTGGCAACTCGTGTTCACACTTGGCTTCGTGCTTGGTGGGAAGAACACGGTGGCTGGGCGGTTCGCCCGCCGGAATATCGCCATCATACGGGCGCTGGCGCTGCCGATCGTAATCGGCGGAGCAATCGTTGCATTCAACAAGTGGTGGCCGGATCCGACGGCCATGCCCGATCCGAAGCTCTTGTTCATCTGGCACAAGACCTATCTGACGCCGATCCGGCTCATCCAGTTCCTGGCACTGGTAGCAGTAATGTCGGCGGCCTTTCCATACATCGTTGGGGCAGTTCCGACTGTGGTCGAATTTCTTTCAATGCTTGGCAGGAACTCTTTGCATGTCTTCTGTCTGGGCTCTGTGCTCAGTCTCTGGGCGCAAATCATAAGGTACGTCTTCCATGGATATTTGCTCGTTGATACGGTAAT
The DNA here is from genome assembly GCA_046048295.1 of Pseudomonadota bacterium. Taxonomy (GTDB): domain Bacteria; phylum Pseudomonadota; class Alphaproteobacteria; order Rhizobiales; family Hyphomicrobiaceae; genus CBDCWA01. Next base: position 15,587 of record JBJOGJ010000018.1, read on the forward strand.
TATTCTTATGGGCCTTGTCCTAATGGCGGCAATTGCATGGGTCGTGGAGTGGAAAGCGGGCGTTCAGAAGGCATGATTGCAAGTCGGCGCCTCATTCCGGCTGTCGTCGGCAGCCTTCTTCTGTCGGTTTTTCCTGCCCTTGGTGCAGAGCCGGCTGCTGGGCCGAGTGGTACGCCCCCACCGTTGGAGCAACCGGCCAGCACGTCGCCAGCGTTGTGCCGGACGAATGGCTTCATCGGTGTCGGGCAACTGCCAAACCTCAAGCAGGCCCTGAAAGACGGCGACAGCGTGCGGATACTCTCTATCGGGGCCTCGGCATTCTCCGATCCACGCTTCGGACAGGGGGGAGCGGACGCACAGCTTGCGGGCATCCTCAATTCGGCGGTGCAGGGGCTCGATGTCGAGATCGTGAACCGTGGCGTGTCGGGTGAGCTAGCACGGCAAGCGGCAGAGCGCATCAAGCTCGAGGCGGCACTCGAGGAGCCAACGATAGTGTTGTGGCAGGTCGGTACGGCGGATGCCTTTGCGCGCATTCCGATCCATGAGTTCACTGCCACGCTGCGCTCGACGGTGAAGTGGTTAAAGGCGCGCGACATCGATGTCGTGCTCGTTGGATTGCATTATCTCAGACAGTGGACCAGGGACGCCTATGTCCAGTCGATCCGGGCAGCGGTCCGCAAGGTTGCGAGCGAAGAGAAGGTGCTTCGCATAGGACGCTACGAGGCGGAGGAACTGATCGCCCGCGCGCCTACAAACGGGCAGCCGGTTAATGCTTTCGCGCTTACGGAAGCAGGATACGATTGCATGGCAGGATACGTTGCACGGGCCATAACCGTCGGGCTCTATGCAAAGCCAAAACCTGATTCGCAGGTCAAGAAGAGGGGATTGTAGGGAGGGCGGGGCGCCCCGCAGAGCGCATCATGATACGCATTCTCGTGCTTGCGGTGGGCATTCTCCTCGCAGGGTGGCTGGTGGCCGTTCTGCCTGGGAGTGCCGGCGAACTCCAGCGCCACAGCTTCCAGTCCGAGCGGATGGGGCGCGAGTTCCACTATACCGTGTATCTTCCAGACGATTATCGGGCTGGGCAGAAATCCTATGCTGTCCTCTATCTGCTGCATGGCGCCTATGGGACCGATGGATCCTGGACCAGGCTTGGACAGGTACACAAAACCGCCGACAGCCTGATCGCTGCCGGCGATGTGCCGCCATTCATCATTGTGATGCCTGGCTGCAAGGGATGCTGGTGGGTCGATGAAGGCGGGAGCAAATCGCAGTCGGTGTTCTGGCATGAACTGGTGCCAGAGGTCTCACGCAAATTCCGCGTCATCGGACGGCGGGAGGGGAGGTTTGTGGCGGGAAACTCGATGGGTGGGTACGGGGCTATCCGATATGCGCTCCTCTATCCTGAGCGGATCGCTGCCGCGGCAGCGCTGAGCCCTGCCATTTATGCGGAAAGTCCACCAAAGTTCTCAGCCGTCCGACGGCAGCGGCCGTTCGTTGGCGAAAAAGGGCGTTTCAATGCCGACTCGTGGCACGCCAACAACTATCCATCGCTTCTGCCATCCTACCTGCTGCAGCCATATCGAGTGGGATTCTACTTGGCTTCGGGCGACCATGACCGGCTGGGTATCGCTTTCGAAACGGCGCTTCTGTTCAAGCGATTGTTCGATGCAGGACAACGCAATGTCGAATTGCGCATCCGGAATGGTGGGCACACGTGGCAACTGTGGCGTGAGAACATGCGCGGTGCGCTGCAGTTCCTCGGCCAATACATGGCCCGGCCAGAGGATGTGGCTGAGATTGTAGCCCTTGCCCCGCTTCTGGTTTCCAGAAGGAAGGCTTGTCCAGGTGGCCGCCCACGCAGTTCGCGGGACGTATCCCGTGATCCGATTGGCGCCAGCCCTGCCTCTTGGCGTAGTGGGCAGTCTGATCCGGCCGCCGATGTTTGCGCAAGGCTGCCGCTATGCACGGCGACATCAGAGCCCAGTCAAGGCGGCCGGGCGATGCTGCTTGCCGCACGAACCTACAGCGGTTCGCAGCTTGATTCCTGCTTCTATTGACCGGAGCAGGGCACTATCGTTTCAGGAAGCCCAGACGGTCCTGCCACTTGCGGCGGATCTCGTCGGCGTAGTCGCGCTCAACTTCATTCGACTGCGGGAAGTCGTCTTTCCAGTGGTATGGACGCACGGCGTAGATGATCATGCGGCTATTGGTGAGATCGTGCACAGCGCGTTTTTCGGGCGGCAGCAGGGGGTCAATGTGCCCGCTCCAGCAACCATCGATGATGTCGGTCTGGGTCTTGGGGTCCCAGCGGGTGGCGACGGCCCACATGACCTCGGCCGGGTTGGTGATATCGATGTCGTCATCGACCACGATGACGAGACGCGTCATATAGGCACCCGGGCCGCAACCTGCGGCGACTAAGCCAGCCATCTTGGCATGGCCGGAGTGGAGCTGCTTGATGGAAATGACGTTGATGAAGCGGCTGCCGCCGCCTTGCAGTTTCCACACGCCCCTGACCTCAGGCACGCCCGCTGCCTCGATGGCATCCCACAATGCGGCGACGTTGTGGAGCTTGATCTGGCGGCCGGGATAATTCGGCTTGGTTGGAGGCTGGCCGATCATGATCGGGTCGTCGCGATGATAGATGCACTTGACGTGCATTACCGCCTCGGGATGGGTGTGGGTTGCGTAGTAACCGGGCCACTCTCCGAACGGACCTTCAGGGCGCTGGTCGACTTCGCGAGGGGGCATGTAGCCCTCGAAGGCGATCTCGGCGGTCGCCGGCATCGGGAGGCCGGTCAGGCGCCCCCTCACGATGTCGACGGGGCGGCCGATGCGGCCGCCGGCAAGATTGTATTCGGAGACGCCGGGACGGGCCTGTGTCGAGGCGACGGTGCCGAGAATGGGAGCTTGGCCAAAGGTAATGATCATCGGGCACGGCTCGCCACGAGCCCAGTATTTGCGCCGGATCATATCCCCGTTCTTGCCCGGCTCGATGAAGACGCCAAGCGTCGTCTCATCGTGGACCATGACGCGGTAGGTTCCAAGGTTCACCCAGTCCGAATCCGGATCCTTGGTGATGACGACGCATTCGGTGCCGATGTATCGGCCGCCGTCGCCCGAATGCCAGCGCGGCGTGGGAAATGCCTCGATATTGACCGAGCTACCGGAGATAACGTTCTCGAAGATGGGGCCGCTATCGACTTCGCGCGGCGGTATCGGTTCGCGTTTCGACTTAGGGCGGGCACGGAAGGCCTTGAGTGCCTCCATGGTAAGGTCGCCGACCATGAATTTGGCAACGCGGACATTTGAGAGTATGCGGTGGGCAGGATTACACCCCTTCATTTTCCGGAACAAAAGTACCGGCGGATAGAGGTGTTCATGGCTCAATTCGAAGAGCGCGCCGATCTCGAGTTCGGGATCGGCGCCTTCGATGGTCTCGAGTTCGCACATGGCAGCGGCGTGTTCGAGAAAAACGCGAAGGTCGGCCATGACATCTTCGCGGGTGGGCTCGTTTGCCGACATCCTTCAACCGACCTAGCTGTTCAGCCGACTACTCGAGCGGCACACCGTTCTTGATCTTGAGCTTGTTGAGGAACTCGAGATCCTCCTTGGTGACCTTGGCGAGTTCGTCGACGATATCCTTCATCTGCTTGCCCGTGAGGGGGGTGTAGTCCTTGCCGATCTCGTTGTGGACGACTTTCAGGAAGGCAGGGTCCTTGGTCGCCTTTGCGAAGGCTGTGCGATAGCTGGCAACGATTTCGGCCGAGGTGCCTTGCGGCAGGGCAATCCACTTGTTGACCGCCTGATCGGCTTCCATCTGACGGAAGGCCTTGAGCCCCTTGGCGTCGAGCTTCGGGATAAGTGTGTCTGTCAGAAGGGGGATATTCGGATAGCTCGTGCGCTTCTGGTAGACGCCGTTCTCGTCACGAACGCCCATCTGCGCGATTGCAATCATCTCGCCGGATTCGATGAGGGGATCGACCGTGAACGAATTCTGGTTGGCAATCATCTGCAGTTCCCCGCTGCGGGCGGCCAGAACCATGGCCGGAGTGCCTGAATAGCCAACGACATAGCGTATATTCCACTTCAGGTATTCCTGCGCCCAAAGACTTATGAGCGCGCCCGAACGCGATCCGTCGATATCGCCGTAGACGAGCGGCTTGGCCTTCTCGTCGTATAGCCGGCCCAGAGCCTCCTTGCGGACGAGGAAAATGGTACCGAGCCGCACATCGCCACCTACGAACTCGAACTTCGAAGGATCGTATTTGGCGGCGCCGCTCAGCAGCTTGACGGGGCTGATCTGGGTGCGGGATCCCGTGATGAGGGTAAAGCCATCGGGCTTCACCTTCGAGGCGAAGTAGTTGTTTGCCTTGATACCGCCGCCGCCGGGCATGTTGCGGTAAATGACCCGGGGCGAACCCGGAAGATACTTGGCGATGGCGTCGCCGAGCAGGCGACCCGATGCGTCGGTGCCACCGCCAGCCTTGGAGTTGATGATGATGTTGATGGTCTTGCCCTTGAACGAGACTTCTGCGTGGGCGCCATTCATCAACAGCGTTCCGGCAACAAACAGGGCTGTGGCACGGAGCAGCGTCGCACTCATGGTTTCCTCCCTTTTTTATAATGCTTGATTGCGTCGGTACGCGCGGTCAGCTTGCCTTTGCGTAGGCAGGGCGATACTTGGCGCAGACTTCGTTCCAGCGCTTGGCGCGATTCTTCTGAGCCTCGACGACCTCCTTTGGAATGTCGATGAACGGCGGCCGCAGTGGACCTGGATCGACGTAGCCGGCATGTTTCACAGCGACCTTGGAGCCGGTCTCGCGCCAGGAGAGGTTAACCTTGCGTGTTCCCTTCGGCGAGATGTCCATGATCACCTCACGCACAGCCGCCCAGTCCTTGCGCCTGGCAGCATCGCGCATTGCGAAGAGTGGCCACGGTCCCATCCAGGCATCGATCGACCAGAATCCGGCTGCTCCCAGCTCAGCAAACGGATAATACTGGCCTTGAGCGCAGAAAACCGAAATGTGTCCCTTGATGATGTTCTGCAGCTTCATGAAGGTCAGCGTGTCACGGTGACTGTCCTTCATGGCGACGATCTGCGGGATCTTGACCAATTCCTCGAAGATCTCGACGTTCAGTGTCACGTTATGCAGGGTCGGGTTGTGGTAGAGCATGATGTTCAGTTTCGGGAACATCTCTGCCAGTTCGCGCAGGAAGATCAGCGCATTTTCCTGGGTCGAAGGGAAATAGTATGGGATGCCGACAAGAATGCCATCTGCCGCAGTTTCGGCGACGACCTTGACCTTTTCGACGGTTTCACGTGCGTTGACGGAAGTGACACCGACGAATAGCGGTACGCGCTTGGCCACCACGTCGACGGCTTCGTTGGCGAGCGTTGCGAACTCGTCCGGAAGGAGCGTATGGCATTCGCCGAAACTGCCCGTCGTGGAAATTAAATTTGCGCCATCGGCGACCATGCGACCGAGCCCCTTGCGCATCCGTTCAACGTCAACCGTGTTGCGCGCGCGCATGCTGGCTGCGTCGTCGGTTGCGAAGGCTGGCATCATCGCCATCAACCCACCCAGATCCTTGGCCTCGAGCATGATTTCCTCCGGTACTATTTCGTGTTCAGATTGTATCGAGTTTCTTTCAAAGCGCTTCAGTGGAGTACTATTCGGCGGCGGTCTTTGTCGTGTTCCTGGCAAATTTCCCGAGATCGGGATGTTGACCTTCACGCTGGTAACCAAGACGGCGAGACAGCTGGTCCGCCGCATTCTGTAGTTTTTGTGCGACTTCGCTGTCGTAGCTGTCGTCGAATGTGCCGAGGATGGAGATAAGCGTAAGGGCCATGACGATCTCTCCCCGGTGGTCGAAGACGGGAGCGGCAAGTGCTGCAAGGCCAGGGTTCTCTTCGCCGCGCATGCGTCCAAACCCAGTCTCCAGCACCTCGCGGCGCATCGCTTCGGCGAGCTTCATACTCGCGCGCGGCTGGCCGGGCGAGCCCTTCTTGAAGGCTTCGATCTCGCGGCGGAGGATAGGCTCGAGGATGTCCTTCGGCTTATATGCGAGGAACACCCGTCCTGTGGCAGTGGTGAACAACGGAAGCGTCCGCCCCTCGCGGATATGGACCGCGGTCTCGCGGTCGCCGCGTTCCCACTTGACGATTGTCGGGCCGTAGGAGCCCCAAGTGCTGAGAAGGGAGACAAGACCCGTTTCAGCGGAGAGATGGGGCAGTAATTCGTTGCCGAGCTTCACGGCGTCGGTTTGACCGAGGGCAATCAGGCCGAGTTCGACCGCCGTGGGGCCGAGGCTGTAATGACCGGTCGCCGCATTCTGCTCCACGAGGCCGGTCTGAGTGAGGCCGCTCAGATACCTGTGGGTGCGGCTCGCCGACATGTTGGCGGTCAGAGCAATCTGTCCCAAGGCGGCCGGGCCGCTGAGACTGGCAAGTGCCTTGAGCACGTCGACTGCAACAACAACCGACCGATTGCCCGCCACGGTGCCGCGGGCAGCCCGTGGGTGCGTGGTTGCCTTGCGTTTTGTGGCTCGCGCCTTGGTCGCATTTTGCGGCCGCCGTCGCATGATCTGCCATTCCTTTCCAAACCTCGTCATCAGGAGAACTGTCGAAACAGAACCGATGCGCGAGGTCAATACTCATCATAATACAACACGGGTTCAAGATTCTGCAAATTGCGCTAAAGGTTGAAGTCGATTAGATCTTTCTGAGTGGGTGGCACGTGAACGACCGGACATAAGAATCGCGGTCGGCGGCGAGCCTTGGGAGGGATACAAGGTGCCGGATATCTTCAGCATCTTCAAGTTGGCAGACGTGATGGCCGGCCTCAACGGCCTTATGACGCCTAATAACCTTATGTTGATGGTCCTTGGGGTGGTTCTGTCGAGCCTGGTCGCCGCGGCCCCTGGGATAGGGAGTCTCCTGCTCCTTTCGCTCATGCTTCCCTTTGCCATCACGCTGGAGCCATTCGGTTATATCGCGCTCATTTTCGGCATAGCCACCGTCGGCAACACGGCAAGCACGTTTTCTTCCGTGCTGATCGGGGTGCCTGGGAGTGCAGGCTCCCAGGCGACGATTCTCGACGGTTTTCCGATGGCCAAGCGGGGCGAGGCCAACCGGGCGTTCGGTGCTGCTTTCATGGGCTCGCTGCTTGGCGCCTTCATTGGTGCTCTGACTTTCATCATCTCGCTGCCGGTGTTCGCGCCTCTCGTGCTCAGCATCGGCTCGCCGCAGTTCCTCATGCTCGTGTTGTGGGGGCTCAGCGCAGTCTCCGTCCTGGGTGGTTCGCAGCCGGTCAAGGGGCTTATCAGTGCCATCGTTGGTCTTTCGATCGCGCTGATTGGAACCGACGCCAGGACGGGTGTCGAACGGTTTACATTCGGGTCAGCGTACCTGTGGGACGGCGTGGCGCTCGTCATCATCGCCATGGGCATCTTCGCAGTGCCAGAGATGGTCGACATGGCGCGGCGCAAGAGCAGCATATCTGACGTGCCGCCGCTTGGTCGCGGGATCTGGCAGGGCATCCTGGATGCATTCCGGCATTGGTGGCTGGTGGTGCGCTGCTCGATCGTGGGTGTCTGGGTCGGAGCACTGCCTGGCCTCGGCAGCTCTGTTGCTGACTGGTTCGCCTATGCACACGCCTTGCAGACGGAGAAGAACCCGGAAAAGTTTGGTACCGGCGACGTGCGCGGCGTCATCGCGCCGGAGAGCGCAAACAATGCCAAGGAAGGCGGCGATCTGATACCGACGCTGCTGTTCGGCATTCCGGGCGGCAGTTCGATGGCAATCATTCTGGTCGGCATGATAGCCGTCGGGATCCAGCCGGGGTCGCAGATACTGACCGCTCAGGCGCCTTACCTGTTTGCGACGGTGTGGACGCTGGTCATTGCAAATATCATGGCAACACTGCTTGCGTTGGCTTTTGCGCCGCAGTTCGCGCGCGCCTGCATGGTTCAGTTCTATTATCTGGTGCCGGCGGTGTTCCTCTTCTGCTGCGTCGGCGCCTTCGGCCACACTCTCGATTTCAACGACCTGATCGCGCTGCTCGTGTTCGGGGCGATCGGCGTACTCATGAAGAAGTACGGCTGGCCACGGCCGCCGCTTCTGGTTGCGGTCGTGCTTGGCCCTCAGGTGCAGCAGTACCTGTGGCTGTCGGTCGATCTCTACGGCTACGAATGGTTGACCTTCCCGAGCGTGCTCGCTCTCGCGCTACTGGTTTTGGGGACGATAGCATTGCCGTTCCTCCGCCGCCGCAGGGGGGATCGCATGCAGAAGATGGAAATGGACATCGTGCCGGAGTTGGCCCGCATGCACGAGCGGGGCAGTCTTGTGATGGGCGCGGTGCTCGGGTTGGTGTTTGGAGGCATGATCTGGCTCGCGTTCCAGTGGCCGATGCGGGCGTCGATCTCGGTGTTCTTTATCGCGGGGGCGGGGCTCCTGCTGGTGGCGCTGCAAGCGGGCCGCGATGTCCTGGCGCTTGCCCGGCACGGAGATGCCCGGCCAGCGTCCTATTCGTTCGCCGAAAATTTCGTGGAATTTACCGTTTGGCTCTGGCTCGCTGGGCTCGTGCTATCGTGCTATCTGGTGGGCTTTCATATATCCTTCGCGCTCTATCCGTTCGCGTATGGGCTTGCTCATCGGGCCGGCTGGCGGGGAATGCTCATCCTGTCCGTGTGTTCGGTCGGGCTGCTCTGGCTGGTATTCGACTATCTGCTTGGGGCTATCTGGCCGGAACCGCTTCTGCTCCCGTTCCTGTATCAATAGCCCGAGAAGGTGGAGCAAAAATCGAAATGCATTATTCGTTTTGACGCAGCGTGGTGGCTCATTTAGAAGTAGTGAAGGAATTGGCCGCCGCGCCAAGAGATTTTTGGAGAGGCATGAATGACCGACGGGTCGAATCGCTCGGCCAATGGAGATCTGCTTGCGCTGCTTGCGGAACGCATGTCGGGCATGCATATGCGCGGGCAATGGCAGAATGAGACGAACCGTTCGGATGGTTCGGCCTGGAACGGCGACATGCTCTTGCCCACGGCGCGTGGCAAGCCCTGGATATGGCGGGCAGCTGACGTGCACGGTTTTCTGACCGATGCGACTGAGGCTCTGCCGGAAAGCATGACCTCTAGGCGGTCGGTGCTGTTCAATAATCCCGGGCTGCAGCGGGGCACCGTTGCAACGATAAACATGGGCATTCAGATGATCCTGCCCGGCGAAACCGCGTGGGCACATCGTCACTCGATCTCCGCACTCCGCTTCGTCGTCAAGGGTGACGCTGGCTTGATGACGACAGTCGATGGTGTCGGCTGCCGTATGGAGACCGGAGACCTGGTGCTGACACCGGGCGGCTCGTGGCATGATCATTACAATGGTGGCAACGCCCCCCTCATGTGGCTCGACGTTTTGGACGGGCCAGTGATGGCGGCACTCAATCAATCCGTTTTCCAGAATTACGGCGACAAGCGACAGCCGGTCCAGAACGCTGCCCCCAGCGGTGGTGGGTTGAGATTTGCCTGGTCCGACACATGCAAGGCGCTCGATGCGTTGAACGTGCAGGACCCGCGGAGAGGGCATGTCCATGATTTTCTGGACGCCGGCACCGGGGGGCATCCCATGCGTACACTCGGTTGCCGGATGCTGAGGCTACCCCAAGGCTTCGTGGGCGAGAGCTGGCAGCCGCGCAGCAACTCCGTGTTCCATGCCTTCAAGGGATCGGGAAGCCTGGTGGCGGACGGCGCGACGATCGAGTGGGAGGAAGGCGATTGCTTTGCGGTGCCCGGCTGGTGCCAGCGTTCGTTCAGCACGCGCGAGGGCGCGCATCTATTCGAGGTTCATGACGAACCGCTATTAGAGTGCCTCGGCTTGGTGCAGGGAGCATTCGCGGATGCCGTAAGGAGCAAGCAGGATCGTGAGGGTGGCTAGAAAGCCCAACCGTATCGTTGTGCAAATCACAATACTGATGGACGTTGAAGGAGCAAGAAAACCATGTCAGTTGCAGAAAGCTTGAACCCGTCCCTCGACCTGAAGCCTTTTGCGGTCGAAGTTCGACGTCGCGCAATCGCGCAGTTCGACACGCCACAATACAAGCGGTTGCTCGCCACCCCGCTGACGCGCAAGCGGTCGCAGGTCTACGTGCTGCAAAAGTCGTTCTGGAATCTGAATCGACGCGACTGCTGGGCGTTCGCGCAGGCATTGTCGCCGATGTCGGTCAAGAAGCTGATCTGGGAGCATGAGGAGGACGAACTGGCCGGCAATAAGGATCGGGGCGTCGAGGACCACTATTCGTTGCAGGTTCGCCAATCCTCCGAGATCGGGCTCACGGCGGACGACTTCAGGAATGAAGAACCACGCGAGGGAACGCGAATGGCCTGCTATGCATGGCTGCACCTCGTGAAGGACAGCCATTGGCTCAAGTCTGTTGCCGCCTGCGCAGCGCTGGAGGTTTCAAACTCGTCGGAGTGGGTGCCCGAGGGTGGGATGTCCTACCGGTGGGGCAAGAAGATGGAGAAGGACCTCGGCATTCCATTCGAGAAGCAGCTCAATGCCAAAGAGCATGCAGAGGTCGATGTCGAGCATGCACACATGCTGATGGACGTGGCGCGCATGTGCTGCAAATCGCAGGCCGACCTGGACGTCATGATGCAGGGGATGATCGAGAGCTGGCAGCTCGATCGGGCCTGGAAGGGCATTCTCGCCGACATGCTCGCAGAATGCCCGGACAAATAAAGGAGTACATGTCGGTATGAGCGAGACCGACATCCACACCAAGAAATTCCTCCTCGATCCCTACCTGGACTGGTGTGCCGGCGAAGGCCTGCCGGTGGTGGAGGGATTTGCGGTCGATCTGAAGCGGGTCGAGCCGGTGGCGTGGGCGCGGCTCGGGCCGGGTTGTCGCGGTGCCTTCGTGCACCTTAATGGGCGGGGCGACTTCCAGGCAATTCATCTCATCGAATTGGCGCCAGGTGCGAGTTCGGAGGTCATCCGACACGTCTGGGACGACATCTACTACGTGCTCTCCGGTCACGGCAGCGCAAAGGTGGAGGTCGCCCCCGGACAGTCGATGAGCTTCGAGTTCGGGCCGCATGCGCTGTTTGCACCGCCACTCAATGCACCGCACAGACTTTTCAATGCGTCGGGAAGCGAGGCGCTCCGTATAGTTTCGACGAACAATTCGCCGCTGTGGGTCAACCTCGCGCACGATGCCCGGTTCATCTTCGGAAACCCGTTCGTGTTCGAAAATCGAGTCGGGGTGGAGTCTCATTGGCAGGGCGAGGGCGAGTTCATCGAGATGAGCCCGGGCAAGCACATGTGGGAGACCAATTTCGTGCCGGACCTTGCGTCGTTCGAACTCCCCGAGTGGCAGACGCGCGGTGCCGGCAGCTCGAACATCAAGTTCATTCTCGCGGACAGCGTGATGCACGCACACTGTTCGGAGATGGCCGTTGGCACCTACAAGAAGGCGCACAGGCACGGCGCCGGTGCCCATGTCTTAGCAGTGACCGGAACCGGTTATACGCTGATGTGGCATGAGGGCGACAAAGACTTCATGCGCCACGAGTGGGAGCATGGGTTCGTTTTCGCCCCGACGGAGGGGCTGTTTCACCAGCACTTCAATACAAGCCCGGAGCCGGCGCGGTATCTGGCCTGCTCGCTCGGTTCGCATCGCTACCCGATGACGGCGGCGAAGGTGAAACGCAAGCGCGATCCGGAATCGAATGCGAAGCAGGGCGGGCTGCAGATCGACTATCGGGATCAGGATCCGCGTATTCACCGGCTGTGGCTCGAAGAGATGGCAAAGACTGGCGTGCCTTCCAGAATGGGGCATATTTTCGAGGAGGCACGGCTCTAGGCCGGCGAGGAAAGGATCAGATGGATCGCGAGAAGAAATTTCTGCTCGACCCTTATGGCGACTGGTGCGCGGGCGAAGGTATTCCGGTCATCGGCGGGCTCGGAGTAGACCTCCTGGCGATCGAGACCGGAAGCTGGCCGCGGCTTGGCGAAAAATGCAAGGGCGCCATCGTCAATATGGAGGGGCGGGGCGACTACATGTCGATCTTCGTCTACGACCTGCCGCCGGCTGCCGCGACCGCGCCGCAACGCCACCTGTTCGATGAGGTCTTTTACGTGCTGTCGGGGCACGGCACCATGACGGTCGAAATGGCCGGTGGTGGTACGCATACGTTCGAGTGGGGGCCGCGATCGATGTTCGCGCCGCCGATCAATGCGCGCTACAGGATTTTCAATGCTTCGGGTGCCGAGCCGGCGCGGCTCGCATCGGGCAATGCGATGCCGTTCATCTACAACTTCTTCCGCGACGAAAGGTTCGTGTTCGACAACCCTCATACTTTCGGCGATCGCGAAGGGCCTGGAACCTACTTCGAAGGCGAAGGCAAATTCACGGAGGTCCGCCAGGGACGTCACATGTGGGAAACCAACTTCGTGCCGGATCTCAGTGATTTCGAGTTGAAGCCATGGGAGAACCGGGGGGCCGGCTCTTCGAACATGCAATTCATCCTGGCTGATGGATCGATGGGCGCGCACGTTTCCGAGATGCCTGTCGGCACCTACAAGAAGGGGCATCGCCACGGGCCCGGCCTGCACGTGTTCTTCGTGCACGGAACGGGATACACGCTACTCTGGAATATGGACGACGAGGATTTTAAGCGTGTCGACTGGCGGCATGGCGTGGTATTTGCGCCGCCTCGGGACATGTTCCACCAGCACTTCGATACGAGTGCACAGCCCGCCAGATATCTGGCGATCGGTTTTGGTACCAAGCGGTACCCGATCATATACGACCGGCGGGCAGGCTCCGAAAACAATCGCTCGGATGTCAGCATCAAGCTCGGGGGGCGGCAGATCGAGTATGACGATCAGGATCCGCGCATCCACAGGATCTGGCTCGAGGAAATTCGCAAGACCGGTGTCAAATCGCAGCTCGGGAAGTATTTTGACGAGGCGGCAATTGAAAGAGAACTCGGCTGGTAGGGCCGGGCAAAAAAGGAAACGGTGCCATGGAAGACGCACATACAAGCAGTAAAGGCCGGTTCCTGGTCGATCCGTATCTCGAATGGTGCGAGTCCGAGGGATTGCCGGTCGTCGAGGATTTCTGCGTCCACATGCCCGATGTCGAAACCAAGCCGTGGCCGAGGCTGGGCGACAAGTGCAATGGCGCGTTCGTACATCTCAAGGGGCGAGGGGATTTCATTTCGATCTTCCTGATGGACCTTGCACCGTCGGCGGCGACGCATTGGCACAAGCATCTCTACGAGGAGGTGTTCTATGTGATCGAGGGGCATGGAAGTTGTACGGTCGAGGCAGTCAATGGGCAGAAACATACCTTCGAGATTGGGCCGCACAGCCTGTTTTCGCTGCCGCTCAATTCGCCGTACCGGTTGTTCAATGCTTCAGGGCGGGAGCGGCTGCTGATCGCATCCACCAACAATTTCTGCATGATGCTGAACGTGCTGCGCAAGGAGAGTTTCATCTTCGACAATCCGGTGCAGTTTCCCGAACGCGAAGGGCCGCTTGGCTATCTCCAAGGCGAGGGGACGTTCGTGCCCACGCACCGCAATCGCGAGATGTGGGAGACGAACTTCATCCCGGACCTCTCGGCGATCGAACTCCGGAAGTGGAACAGCCGCGGT
>JBJOGJ010000019.1:0-29233 GCA_046048295.1 Pseudomonadota bacterium
GGACGAGCCAGCCCTGGAGCGAGCGGTACTGCCGCAACGCCCATCGGTCGATCTGCGGATCGCGACTGCAGTGGCGAAGATCGTCTTCACCGTAGCCTTTTTCGACAGAAGCGGTCTCGAGCCACGAAGTCCAGCGGCCAAACCACCGTGGCTGCTTCCGACCGCCTCCACACCAAGGGATATCCTCGTCACCACCGCTCGTCTTCGGATTTAGGGCGGGGGTCGATCGCAATTGCCGCAGCGTGGATGTTCGTCCGCGCTGACCACGGCGATTTGGACGACCACCAAGACCCGAATTCCGAGATGAAGAGGACGACCCATGTGCAGGCTTTGCATGCGGGGAAATTCGAGACGCCGATTGGCGCTCGCCATTGCCCCGCTACTTGCGATGCAGCCCGGCTCACCCGGACTTATGACCCTTCCCGCCGCCACGCAGTTTGCTGCGGGACTTGGAGCCCTTACTCTGCCCTTTGCGGGCGTCATGGCGGTCCATGCACAGAATGAGGCCACCGCGGGCAATTCCGCTGACAAGACTGGGTCGGTCAAGTGGACCTGCCCTATGCATCCGCACTACATTGCGGACAGCTTCGGCGCCTGCCCGATCTGCGGCATGGACTTGGTCAAGCTCGAGTCGGGCGGCAATGATCTGGATGCCACCGCTGCGCCCAAACGCGCTGCAATTACCATTTCGCCCGAGGTCATTCAGAACATCGGCATAAGGCTCGGCAAGGTCGAGAAGTCGAGGTTCGGCCGGCAAGTGCGCAGCTATGGCATCATATACGAGAACGAACGCCTGCTGACCGAGATCACTGCCAGGATAGAAGGCTGGATCGAGAGCCTCGCGGTCACGGCGGCCGGCGATCAGGTGAAGCGCGGCACCCTGCTCTTCAAGCTCTATTCGCCCCAGCTCGTCATCTCTCAGAACGATTATCTCGGCGGCAGGCGGGGGCAGGGCACTGAGGACGCCGGAATTGCGCAGTTGCGTGGCTTCGGTGTCCAGCAGCAGGCCATCGAACTGATTGCCAGGGAACGCAGGCCCCTGCAGAACGTGCCGTTTTTCGCCGAGCGCGACGGCACGGTTTCCGAACTGAACGTGCGGCAGGGCAGCTACGTCAGGCGCGGCATGACGATCGCGAAGATCCAGGACTATTCCACAGTGTGGCTCAGGGCGGGCGTGGCGGAAAAGGATCTCGGCTTCATATCGCGCGATACACCGGCCTCGGTGAAATTCCCCAATCTTCCCGGAAGGCAGGCGAACGCAAAAGTCGACTACATTTATCCCACCATCGACGGCAGGACCCGGACGGGGCAGGTTCGCCTAGTCATCGACAACAGCGATGGCACGATCAGGCCGGGCAGCTATGCCGACGTATCCTTCGAAGTGCATGCGAGCCATCGCCTCGCTGTTCCTTCCGAGGCCATCCTTGCCAACGGCCAGGGCCGCTTCGTCATCGTCTCGCTGGGCCAGGGCCGCTTCGAGCCGCGCAAGGTCGAGACCGGGTTGACCTCGAACGCATGGACCGAGGTGCTGAAGGGGCTGTCAGCGGGAGAAGATATCGTAGTATCCGGCCAGTTCCTGATCGATTCCGAGAGTGCGCTTCGGGAATCGTTTCGCAAGCTCGAACGCATGCAACTGCCGTTGTCGCTCCTGAAGCTCGACAGGAACGAGCAGGCAATGATGGATCATCTCATCGACGCTGCACTCTATATGCACGAAGCGTTGGTCGATGGCTTCGATACCGACCCGAAATTCCTCGAGCCTGCGATTTCCATCCGTCAGCTGCTCTGGGAGAAATACAAGGACACGCGTCTTTCCTTCGTCCTCAACGATGCAACGGCAGCACTGAAGGAGGCGCAGAAATCCACCTCTCAGAGCGAGCGGCAAGCTGCGCTTGCAAGGTTGGTGCAGACGCTGCGGCAGTGGGTGCTCGTAGGGGCCCCAGACCACTACAAATCCAAAAAGCTCATGGTCTACAGGGAGGAAATGGAGCCTTCGCGACTCTGGCTGCAGCGCGCGGGCCC
Source organism: Pseudomonadota bacterium (assembly GCA_046048295.1). Classification (GTDB taxonomy): domain Bacteria; phylum Pseudomonadota; class Alphaproteobacteria; order Rhizobiales; family Hyphomicrobiaceae; genus CBDCWA01. The sequence goes on from JBJOGJ010000019.1 coordinate 2,023, forward strand.
CGTCCTTAATCCTTACGGCCGCGGCAAGGCTATAGCGCTCGAGCCTGCAGGCAATGGAGATGTAGCGGAGCGGCGCAATGGCAAGTGACCCCGCACAGCAAGCCGGCTACCCCGCAGCTGGTCATGATCCGACGCAGTCGGGCGTTGCCCGCATCATCGACTGGTCGGTGCGCAACCAGCTTCTCGTCCTGGTCGGAGCCATGGTTCTGATCATTGCGGGCTGGTTGTCACTCAAGCAGACGCCGCTCGATGCGATCCCGGACCTTACGGACACGCAGGTAATCATCAGGACGGATTATCCCGGCCAGTCGCCGCAGATCGTCGAGGATCTGGTGACCTACCCCCTGTCCACCGCAATGCTGGGGCTGCCGCGCACGAAGGCGGTACGAGGATTTTCGCTGTTCGGTACAAGCTTCGTATACGTTATTTTCGAGGACACAGTCGATCAGTATTGGGCGCGCTCGCGCGTGATCGAGTCGTTATCGGCAACGAGCGGCCGGCTGCCGGCGAACGCAACGCCGCGGATCGGCCCTGATGCCACAGGCGTCGGCTGGATATTCCAGTACGGCCTCGTCGATCGAAGTGGAAAGAGGGATCTCGCGGAACTGAGGACCCTGCAGGACTGGTTTGTGAAATTCGAGCTGGCAACGGTGCACGGCGTTTCGGAGGTCGCATCCGTCGGCGGGTTCGTCAAGGAGTATCAGGTTCTCATAGATCCCAATCGGCTGCGTGCCTTCGATGTGCCCATCTCGCGGATCGTGGAGGCTGTCAAGGCGGCGAGCGGCGAAGTTGGCGGGCGTGTCGTCGAGCAGGCCGAAACCGAATTCATGATCCGCTCGACCGGCTACATCCGCAGTATCGACCAGCTCAAGGATGTCGTCATCTACTCAGCGGCCGGCACTCCAGTGAAACTCGTGGATGTTGCAAGGGTCGTCGAGGGACCGGAGCTCAGACGTGGCGTCGTCGAACTCAACGGGGAAGGCGAAATCGTCGGCGGCATCGTTGTCATGCGGTCGGGTGAGAATGCACTGAACGTGATCGAAGGCGTGAAGGCCAAGCTCGAGGAGATCAGGGCCGGATTGCCGGCCGGAGTCGAGATCGTAACGGTCTACGACAGGGCGCCGCTGATCAAGGGTGCGGTGCGCTATCTCGAGCACAAGCTGATCGAGGAGGCGGTCGTCGTGGCGCTCGTGTGCCTGATCTTTCTCCTGCATGCGCGCTCCGCGTTCGTTGCCATCATCACCTTGCCGCTCGGCATTCTCGGCGCGTTCATCGTCATGTCGGCCCAGGGCATTACGGCCAACATTATGTCGCTTGGCGGGATCGCGATTGCCATCGGCGCGATGGTCGATGCGTCAATTGTCATGGTGGAGAATGCTCACCGCAAGCTGTCGCAGATGGGCGAGGACATTTCTGCCGCGGCGAGGCGCGATGCCTTGTTGTTGGCGGCAAAGGAAGTCGGCCCCGGCCTGTTCTTCTCGCTCCTGATAATAACTGTGTCGTTCCTGCCCGTGTTCGCCTTGACGGGGCAGTCCTATCGGCTTTTCGCACCCCTTGCATTCACCAAGACCTACGCAATGGCGTTCGCGTCGATCCTTTCGGTGACGGTGGTGCCGGTTCTCATGCTCTGGCTCATCCGGGGGCGCATACGGCCGGAGATGGACAATCCTCTGAACCGGGCATTCGTCGGGATCTACCGCCCAGTCCTCTGGTCTGCGCTGCGCTTCCCGCTGATCGCGCTTGTTGCCACGGGCGCCGTGTTGGCATCGGCTGTCCTTCCCGCAGCCCGCGTCGGATCCGAGTTCATGCCTCCGCTTTACGAGGGTGAACTTCTCTACATGCCGACGACGCTTCCGGGCGTGTCGATGACGAAGGCGAAGGAGATTCTCGCGCAGACCAATCGCCTCATCAAGACTATGCCGGAAGTGGACCGCGTGTTCGGTAAGGTCGGGCGCGCAGATACCGCAACCGATCCTGCCCCCATTTCGATGATCGAGACCTGGATCCGGTTGAAACCGAAATCGGAGTGGCGGGCCGGATTGACCGTGGACGCGCTGATAAAGGAGCTCGACCAGCGCGTGAAGTTGCCCGGACTCGTCAACTCGTGGGGCTACCCGATCAAGATCCGGATGGACATGATATCGACAGGCATCCGTACGCCAGTCGGTATCAAGATCTCCGGCAATGATCTGGCTACGCTGGAGCGCTTGGCGCTCGAAGTTGAGGCAGTCGTCAAGAAGGTGCCGGGAACCCGTTCGGCGTTTGCCGATCGCGTGGTAGGCGGAAAGTACCTCGAGATCCACCCAGACAGGCGCGAACTCGCACGGCGCGGTATCGACCTGGCGGTATTCCAGTCGGTCATTCAAACCGCACTCGGCGGTATGAAGCTGGCTGAGACCGTCCAGGGCCGCGAGCGCTACAGCATCATGTTGCGCTACGACCGGCCATTCAGGGAATCGCCGGAACGCATCTCGGAGATCCTGGTGCCGACGCCGCAGGGCCATCACATTCCGCTCGGCGAGCTTGCAAGGATCGAGATCACGGATGGTCCGCCGATGCTGAGGAGCGAGAACGCCAGGCTGACGGGCTGGGTGTTCGTGGACATCGCCGATCGAGACATCGGGACCTATGTAGCCGATGCGAGCAAATTGGTCAGGGAGGAGCTGAAGCTGCCGCCCGGCTATGCCATCTCCTGGTCCGGCCAGTTCGAGCAGATGCTCGAAGCGCGCGAACGCCTTGCGATTGCGATACCGGCAGTCGTGGCAATCATCTTCGTCCTGCTGATGGTTCACTTCGGCCGCTTGGATCGAACCGCAATGATCATGCTGTCCCTGCCGTTTGGCCTGATCGGCGGGCTTTGGGCCGTCTATCTTGCTGGCTACAACCTGTCCGTAGCTGTCGCTGTCGGGTTCATAGCGCTCGGCGGTATTGCGGTCGAGACGGCGGTCGTCATGCTGCTCTACATTGACCAGCAGGTGCGCGAGCAGCCTCCGAAAAACCGCCGGGACCTATTCGATGCGGTCGTTGCCGGTGCGGTCCAGCGGGTGCGCCCGAAGCTCATGACCGTCGGTGTCATCGTCGCTGGCCTGATGCCGATCTTCTTCACCGACGGTCCCGGTTCCGACGTCATGCGCCGCATCGCGCTGCCGATGGTCGGAGGCATGGCCTCGACAACGATACTCACCCTGATCGTCATACCGGTCGTATACCTGCTCTGGGAGGGGCGGCGATTTCCGCATGCCGATGGCGACAGGCGGGCGCGCGGAGGCATGCCGGCCGCTGTTGGCCAGCTGGCTGAATGAATTCGTCCGCATTGGACGTCCTGCCGGTCAAATCCGGCGTTGTTGGGCCGAGGCCCTCTATACGGAGGTGTTGAGATGAGAGTGAAGGTAGCAGCAGGGATCGTATTCTGCGTGTTCGTTTCGTTGGGCGCCGCCTCGGCGCAGCATACGATGGAGCACGGCAAGGCTGGCGGCGGCGCCATGGATCACGGTGCCATGCACGGTCCAGCCAATGCGGGCGAGGCCAAGGTCGAGGCCATCGTGCATTCTGTCGATGCAACCGCCGGCAAGATCAATGTGACCCACGAGCCGGTCAAGGCGTTTGGGTGGCCGAAGATGACCATGGATCTCGATGTCACGAAACGTGTGGATCTCTCATACGTCAAACCGGGCAGCAAGGTGCTCATGACGCTCAAGCAGGGCATGGACAAGAAGTATCGGGTCATCGCGATGGAGCCTTCCAAGTAGCGGCCCGAGCTGGCCCGGCATAGACCATGCCGGGCTCGCGCCTTTGGCGCTCGGGATCAATGCCTGAAGGGCATTTGCGGTTCCGGTCGCACGACTGAGAAGTAGATTGCTACTTCTTTGCCGTGTCGGGGAATCCAGCACGCATGTAGGCAACGACCTTCCAGATCTGCTCCCGAGTCAGCGAGTCCTTGAAGGCCGGCATGGCGGTGTTGAATTCCTTGCCACCCTCGGCGATTGTCCAAAGCATGTATTCGTCGACGGCAACCGGGCGCTGGATCATATAGGCGAGCAGCGCCGGAGAAGGCGTCAGCCCCTTGCCTGCCTCGCCGTCTCCGAGACCTTTCCGGCCGTGGCACGAGGCGCAGTGATCTGTATAGAGATCACCGCCGTCCTTGATGGCCTCCGGAGTCTGCCGCACAGTCGAATGCGTGTTTTGGTAAGGCTGCGGCACGCCCTGATGGATGAATGTCCAGTGGCGCTGCATCCGCGCCCGCATATCGGCATCTGAGCTTCGCGGCGCCCACATGTGACGCTGCATCCAGCCGGGCATCCAATAGTCGTCGCCCCAGCCGTGTTGCCCGCCCATTTGGGCAAACGAGGATGTGGTGACCATGATCGTGCCGCCGACAATGACTGAAGCCAATGCCGCTACTGCAACGATCGCATTGCGATTTCGGTGCGGTCTCATAGCGCTATTCCTCCAGGCTAGAGAAACAGCATGCTCCGAACCTTACCCTTCGAAATTGACACCCATCAATCTTTCGCTTCGGAAAGAGCTCAGTGGGTCTTTGCACGATAGTCCTTGTGACAGGATTTGCACGTTTCGTTTGCGGCTAGGTATTTTTCCTGTGCCGCATTCTTGTCCGCCGCCGCTGCGCGGAGTGCTGCTGCTGCGGCCTCGAAGAGTCTTGCTTCTTCGGCAAAGTCCGCCGTCTTCGTCCAGACTTCCGGCGTTGCCTCAGTGGGATGTTGATTGCTGCCCTTGGGGAACATCGAAAGCATCTGGACGGCTCTCTTTTCCATTGCGGCCGCCTCCTTTCGCACCACATCGGGCTCGTAGGCTGTCTCGCCTTTGAACATTCTGCCGAGCGTCTTCATCGAGGCAGCAATCGACTTCATGAGCTCCATGCGCTCCTTGACGATCCCCGTTGCGCCCTGGTGCGCCATCGCGTGCAGTGAGAAGAGTGTCGCTAGAATTGTGACGAGGCAGATTGCAATCTTCTTCCTCAATGGCATGGCTGCTGTTCCCCTTGAAAACTGGTGCAACTTCTTAGCGTGCCTGCTCGAATTGTTTCAACATCACGTATCCGCATTGGGATCAGTGCGATGCTCGAATTCGGTCGTCCCAGCTTGTCGAGCTTCGGTCTCTTGGGCAGAGTGCGACGATCCAAGCCATGCTCTAGCGGGCACCATCCACACGCTTCCGGGCGATCGCCCTGGTTTCGAAGCGGTCGGCCCGGGACCGACCTACCGGCTCCGCCGTTCGGCCGTGCCGGTTTGGCGCCCAACAAATACTTTGACTTTTGCGCCGCAACATATGATAAGGAGGCCGGTGAGGTTGCTTCTACGCGACGTGGGCGCGTGAGTGGGCTGCTGGCGGGCAAGTAAGTTCCGTAAGTTGTCCAAGGCCTTGATTTTACACCACAACTTGGCCCATTTGACCGCCCAGGCCACGCGGGGCGTCAAGATGGCTTGTCGTGTGTTGCCCGAGACGGCACCGCACGGGGACGCCACGCGCGCCCTAACGAACGAAAGATACCAATTGTCAGAATTTTCCGAACTGGGTCTCGCCAAGCAGATCCTGGATGCGATCGGTAGCGACGGCTATGCGACGCCTACACCAATACAATCAAAGGCCATTCCACCGATCATGTCTGGTCGCGATTTGCTTGGTATCGCACAGACAGGAACCGGAAAGACAGCAGCATTCGCTCTGCCGATTCTCAATGCTCTCGCAAAAATTCCAGCCCGGCCGCAACCGAGGAGCTGCCACGTACTGGTGCTGACACCGACGCGCGAACTGGCCTCCCAGATCGCCGACAACTTCAAGCGGTATGCGAGGTTCCTGAACCTCTCGGTGCTAACGGTCTTCGGCGGTGTCGCCTCTCGTCCGCAGACCAAGGCGCTTTCACGAGGCGTCGACGTGCTGATCGCAACGCCGGGCCGCCTACTCGATCATCTGCGCGAGCGAAATATCAAGCTGGACAGAACGGGCATATTCGTCCTCGACGAGGCCGATCAGATGCTCGACCTTGGCTTCGTGAAGCCGATCCGCCAGATTGCCGCCCAACTTCCCGCAAGACGCCAAAGCCTGTTCTTTTCCGCAACGATGCCGGATGAAGTCGCCGGACTTGCAGCGGGCCTGCTGAACGATCCCGTCCGCGTTTCGGTGGCGCCAGTATCGGCAACCGCCGAGCGCATAGATCAGAAGGTCATACTTGTTGAGGCGGGCCAGAAGAAGACCTTGCTCGTCGATCTCCTGCAGAAATCGGATATGGGCAGGACGCTCGTGTTCACGCGTACCAAGCGCGGTGCCGATCGCCTGGCGAGCCACCTTACCGGCGCCGGCATCAAGGCAGGGGCAATTCACGGCAACAAGAGCCAGAGCCAAAGGGAGCAGGCACTTTCCGACTTCAAGCGAGGCAAGACGAGTGTTCTCGTTGCGACCGACATTGCTGCTCGCGGCATCGACATCGATTCGGTATCGCATGTCGTGAACTTTGAACTGCCCGAAGTCCCCGAATCCTACGTCCACAGGATCGGACGTACTGCACGAGCCGGCGCTTCAGGTTCCGCGATTTCACTTTGCGATAGCGCTGAGGTGGATCTCCTCCGCGGCATAGAACGACTGATCCGTATTCGTATTCCTCGCACGGACGCCTTTGGCAATGCGGTTCAGGATCAACCTGATGCCGGCAGCCGGAATGGCTCGCGCCCCGCGCGCAACAGGCGGCCGCCAGCCGGAAATCATAAGCATCGTCAACATCGTGATAATAGCACCGGTGCAGGACGCGCAGATGCTGCACCTGGTATGCGAAACAAGAAGCGGGGAGACGCGAAGCCGGTTGCGGGCGCCGCGGCAGTCAACCGGGGAACACCGAAGAGCGTCGCTTCGGGCCGCGACCGTGGACGAGAGAGCGATAGGCCAGATACGGGCGGCCGGCCGGCGGATGAGAGAAAGTCCGGGTACGCCAAGAAGAAGTTCCGCAGGGACGGCAGAGAGAAGTCTGCGAATGGTGGGGCTGGAAATCGGCAGGGCAATCGGGGTGTGCAGACCAGGTCGGGTGGCTTCCAGGGCCGCAGGAGCGCGCTGGCCGCATCGGACGCGTAGTCGCGACACGAATCCATGAAGTGAAGGAGTACCGGAATGGCCTCGCACAAGTACACAACGGGACAACTCCTGAGCTACTCGGGTGGCCGTATGGGCTACCGTGAAGGCAACAAGACGTGCAAGGTCGTCCGGCTTCTTCCCTTCGAGGATGGCCAACCTCTCTACAGGGTGAAATTCACGGACGAGCAGGTAGAGCGTGTCGTGAAGGAATTTCAGCTTTCGCACGCCTCTTGAACATTTCGAACTATCGCAAGTGGAGCTGAGCATGGCCCGAAACAAGATGAAAGCACGCGCAGAGTTCGTGTGGTTCAATGTGACGTATGAAGATGGCACCCAGACCTCGAACCGGAAAGTTCCCGCCGAGATTCTGGGTGGCCTGGACGGCGATGAGCCGGCCCGCGAGGTAATTGAGGCGCAGGACCGGGAAATTGAATTGCGGTCTGGTCGAAAGCGCGGTGCCATCAAGTTGGTCGAGCGCGTGCGTGGGAAGTAGCACCAGTCGGACGAATATAAATCTCGTTTGAGGTTGTACCTCACCGCCTTCCAGACTATATAGACCTTATCGAATTTGGCCGGAAGATCGGGCCGGGACGCCGAAGCTCTGCAGCAGGCGCACGTTCAGAACCTCTCCCAAAAATCGACAACGACTACCGATGTGCCCGTACGCGGACATATTCACGACCATATCTGATCGAATCAAGGGAACTACCTACAAATGAAGAGCGGTACCGTTAAATTCTACAACAGCACCAAAGGTTTTGGCTTCATTGAGCCGACCGACGGCGGCAAGGACGTTTTCGTTCATGCGACAGCGCTCGAGCGCGCTGGCATATCGGGGCTCTCCGAAGGCCAGAAGGTCTCCTTCGAGGCAACGCAGGACAGCCGCACGGGCAAGATTGCTGTCTCGACAATAGAGATCGAATAAATCGCCCCGCGGGGGCTAATACGCGCAAGCGACGACCTTGGAACCACAACAGCCTATTCGCTCGATGGAACAGCTTCTGAAGGAGATCGATGAACTCCTGAAGTCGAGGACCCGGGCAAGTCGAAGGGCCGCCTCGGTAAAACTCAATAGCGTCGCTTCAATTGCCTCCACGCTTGCGATCACGGTGTATTTCGTAGCCGAATTGCTCCCCTCCCGATCCGGGAGGGGAGTTACAATTTCAGTTCAGCGCCACGGGTCGTTAGCCTCGTGGTAGCGAGAGGCAGACATGCGATCGAACGACGCCCGTGGCCTCAAACGAAAATGTCAAAACGAAGAATGTTTGATGCCGTTCTACGATCTGAATCGGAAGGCATTCGACTGCCCGAATTGCGGATCGGTCTTCGATCTCGAAACCGATAGACCCGCCAGTCCTCCAGTGAGGCCGGGCTCGGCCATGTCGTCGCCGCCTCGGCGCTGGAGCAAACCGGTTGAAAATCTAGCGCGAGCCAGCGTCAGCGTGATCGATAGTGACAATGAAAAAGATCCGGCTGATGACGATGCGGCTAGTGACGTCGATGAAGATATCGATGTAGTGGAGGCTGATTTGTCGACTGACGACCTACTGGAAGAAGATGACGATGACGGCGACACGCTCGAGATCCGCTCAGGCGGAAAAGAGCGCGATGGCGATCGTTGACACCGTTGCGGCCGCGATCCGAGCTCTCGAACGGCTCACACCCCCACGATTCGAAGGTGGGACACCGATCGGGGCACTTCTCCGCCACTCTGATAGGTTTGAAGTTTTTGCATCGGCTGGCATCGCTGTTGCCGGTCAGTGTGCTTTCGTGGGTAGGCTCAAGGATAGGGCTCACGATTGGACCGCGAACCAATCGGCATAAGCGGGCTCTCGCAAACATCGCGACAGCCTTCCCGCAATTGTCTTCATCTGAACAATCGAGCATTGCCCTTGGCATGTGGGACAACTTCGGGCGTGTCGTCGCCGAAAGCCTTGTCATAGACAGGCTGGCTGCTGATCCTGAACGGGTCCTCTTCGAAGATTGTCAGAAACTTCAGGAGATCATGCAGAGAGGCCGTGGCGTTGTCTTTGTCGGCTTGCACTTCGGAAACTGGGAGGTGACGGTTGCTCCGGCGGTGCGACTGGGATTGAACCCGATCGGGCTTTACAAGCCGTTGAAGGATGCCAACGCCGACGCATTTCTTCGGGACTTGCGAAGCAGTCTCTATCCCTCAGGCCTCCTCGAAGCATCGCCTTCATCGCTTCGGCAATTGGCGCGCCACCTCCGCGCTGGTGGCAGCGTTTGCATGCTCGCTGACCATCGTGAACTGTCTGGCCCGAGCGTGCCGTTCTTCGGCCGGCCGGCACCATCTTCGGCACTGGCCGCGCGGTTGCACCAGAAATTCGATGTTCCTCTTGTTGCCGCTCGTGTCGAGCGGTTGGATCGTGTGCGATTCCGGGTAAAGATCGAGGAAGTCACGATCGGGCCGGATGCCGGGCCGGAGGAGGCGCGGATTGTCGCCGTCATGGCTGCGACACAGCGAATATTCGAGCGCTGGATTACCGAGAATCCTCGCCAGTGGATCTGGTTCTACAATCGCTGGTAGCGTAGCGCTCCACAATATACCGGCCGTCGCAGAGGCTTGTTGCTGGCATGCTTGCCGCCTTACTCAGTTCGCCGTCGGGCGACGTTGTGGGCGAATGCAGCTGTGAAGATTGCCAGGCCGGCAATGTTTGCCAAGATGTGCAGCGGCGTGAGCATGCAGGCGGCAGCAGCGAGCACTGCAACTCGTGCTAGCCATCCCAATGGCTTTTCGAGATGTCCCTGCAAAGCACCCGAGAAAGCGTAGAGGCCGACGAGCGAGAACAGGAATATGGTCAGCGTCTCAGCGGCGGTGCCACCGATGAAGGGGGAATAGGCGAACAGCAGTGGGATGATATAGAGACCCTTGGCGATCTTCCATGCGACAAGGCCTGTGGCCATCGGCGGCGTGCCGGCGATGGCGGCGGCGGTGAATGCAGTAAGGCAGACGGGGGGCGTGACGTTGGAGTCCTGACTGAGCCAAAATATGATGAGATGCGCGGAAAGCAGCGCGAACATCAGCGTGGTCTTGTCGACAACAGCCTCGCGCAGTGTACCTGCCAGGCTTGGCGGAACGCTTGCGAGGAGGCGTCGCGCGTCATCCAGGTTCATTGGCTCGCCGAGTTTCTGTGCGGCCTCGGGTGAGGCGAGCATCAACATCACTCTAGCTTCCTCGCCGACGTTCCCATTCGCCAGGGCCGTGACGAGATGCTGGTCGGCGATGAGGTTGTAGAGCGCGGGTGCGGAGAGCGTGCCGAGGACGATATAGGCGGCGGTAACCGGCAACCCCATGCCAAGCACAAGCGACGCGAGTGCGATCAGCACGACAGCGACGAACAGGTTCGAGCCCGCCCATTGGGTGATCATCAGAGAAAACGTGTTGCCAATTCCCGACATGGCGATGACGTTGACCACCAGGCCTATGCTGCAGAGTAGAACTGCAGTCATGGTCATGTTCCGCGCTCCAAGCGCCATGGCCTCGAGTATGTCGATCGGCCCCATCGGCCTCGACGTGAACCAGGACGAAACCACAACTGCAACGATAGCAATGGCGGCGGCATATGTCGGGGTGTAGCCCCACACGAGAAGTGTGATTAGACCGGTCACGGGCAACAGGAACGGCAGGCCGCCCTGCCGCATGAGTTCTCCAAATGTCGGAGTTGTCTCGTCTGACGGGACCTGCACCGCGTGGCGCTTCGCTTCAATCCGAACGTAGAACGCAATCGATGCGAAATACAGCAGCGCCGGCAGCACGCTGACCGCCACTATGGTCGTGTAGGGAATCTGCGTGTAGCTCGCCATAACGAATGCGCCCGCGCCCATGATCGGGGGCATCAGCTGTCCGCCTGTCGACGCCGATGCCTCGACCGCCGCGGCGAATTTCGGTGGAAAGCCTGCCTTCTTCATCAAGGGGATGGTGATCACACCGGTCGAAGCAGTATTTGCGACAGCGGATCCTGAGATGGTCCCGGTAAGCCCAGAGGCGAAGACGGCAACGAGCCCCGGGCCCCCGACGAGTCGGCCGGCCAGCAGTCGGGACAGATTGATGACGAAGTCGCCGCCCCCGGAGCGCAGGAGAAAGGCACCGAACAGTATGAACATGAATACGAACGAGGAGGAGATTGCGGCAATGTTGCCGAAGATACCGTCGTCACCGAAAATCGAACGGAACAGGATCGTTTCCGTCGTGAGACCGCCGAAGCGAAACACGCCCGGGACGAATGCGCCCCACCAGCCGACATAGGTTAGTGCGAGGATGATGAGAATCGGGATGATGAGGCCGGTGGTGCGCCGGGTGAACTCCAGTGCCCCTACTATCACGATGATGCCTGCGGCCCACTCGCCCGCGTCGAGGCTTACTCCTCGGGCATAAATGGCATCCTCCGATGCAATCAGGTAAAGCGCTGAGGCTGACACCAGCAGGCCGAACGACAGGTCTGCGTATCTCAGCGGGCTCCAGCGGAGGTGGGATTTGGCCCATGCTGGCGGATAGAGGATGGCGCATAGAAGGGCGAAGCCGGCAAAGTGTATGGCATTGCGCCAGAGCCCGGAGAGGACGCCGAACATATTGAAGTAGAGGTGGACGAGCGCTATCGCCACTCCGAGCCAGAGTACGAGCTGGCTATGCGCGCTCTCCTCACCACCAGATGCGGCAACGCTATCGGTCCTCTCGTCGTTCATCCGAATGCCCTGGTGTGCCGGCAGCGATGGAAGGGGGCGACGGACAACAGGACCGTTGTCCGTCGTGAGATGCGGTGGCCTGCCGAAAGCCTCACTTGGCGATCAGCCGGTCAGGGATCTTGAGACCCGCTTCCCTATAGTATTTCGCCGCTCCAGGATGCAGCGGCATCGGCAGGCCCGCGATGGCCTTGTCCAGTGCCATGACCTTTGTCGCCGAATGGATTGCGTTGAGGAATGGAAGGTTCTCGAAGACCGTCTTGGTGATCGTGTAGACGTCGTCGTCCGTTACGTCGCTGCGAACTGCGAGGAAATTCGGCTGTGCGATCGTCCTCACCTCTTGGTCCTGACCCGGATAGGTGCCAGGCTTGATGACATATTCTGTCCAGAGATCGAACCCGCCGTCTGCCTTCTTCACCTGCTCCGGTGTTAGAGAGAGCATCTTGATCTTCGATCCCATGGCCGCCATCGCCTTGGTGATCGCGCCTGTCGGTACGCCGGCCGGCGTGTTCATCCCGACGATCTGTCCGTTTTGCAATGCATCCGCGCTCGGGCCATAGCCGACGTAGACGAGCCTGTAGTCCTTGTCGATGTCGATGCCGAGGTTGGCGAGCAGTGTGCGGTTCGAGCCGATCGTTCCCGAATTGCGGGTGCCAAGCGACATGCTTTGGCCTTTGACGGCTTCCAGGTCTGCAACAGTTCCTGTCTTGGCGAGGTCGGCCCGAAGTATGAACTGCTCGACATTCTGCCACAGCATTGAGACCGACCGCAGGTTCTTTTGCGGACCAGCCGAGGCGATCGGTCCCTTGCCGTTCCAGGCGTAGTATCCATAGAGCCCCTGCAGGATAGCGAATTGAGCCTCGCCGGTGCGCAGCAGCTTGATGTTCTCGCCGGAGCCCGCCGAGTTGATGGCTGACATGCCCAACTTCTTTGTCGGCTGGAGCTTCACTTTCACGAGCGTCGATATTGCAACGCCCACGGGATAATAGGTGCCCCCGGTGCTGGCGGTGGCGAGAATGTAGTTCCTGTCCGCCGCCATGGCGGTTCCGGAAACGGCTGCACCGATTGCGAGCGTGACGGCGAGAATGCGGCTTCTGTTCGGCATATGTGCTCCCTTTCTGCCTTTCTCTAGAGGAAAGCTTATGATCGTGTGTGCATCGACAATCTTGCACGCACGTCCCGAGAAGGCCACCCCTCTCCGTGGCCTGGAAAAGTGCGCGGACGGCTATTCCGCCGCATCTGTGACGGCACTATAACTCGTTGCAGGCAAATGATAGTTTTGCACCGGCTTCGATCAGCCAGGAGATCGCCTGCTGCGATCATTTGCACGCGGTGAGGCCAGCCGGTCCAGGGTTCCATTGCCCTTCAAAAGTCTCTAGTTTCTGGCCTCATCCGCAGTCGGGCAGCCGGGCGGTCGAGGGATCACTAATTCCTAAGGACGAGTGAGCGTGTCGAGAGCACACACAATCAGGCGCTTGTCGCTATTGCACGATGGAATGGCTGCAGGCGTGGCATTCATCGCGGGCTTCATTTTGCGGATGGGTGATGAAGCGACGCAGTATCTCGTCACCAGTCAGTTTTGGTTCGCTTGTGCACTCTTCATGGTCATCACCGTGGTGATCGCGAGCTTGTTCGACCTAAGCCGCGGGGTCTGGCGCTACACTTCCGCGCCTGACGTGATCTCCATCGCCAAAATCGCGACGCTTGCGGTCATGATCTTTGCCCTCGTGATGTTTCTCTTCTTTCGCCTGGACGCGATCCCACGCACGAGTCTGGTAATAAGCTGGTGTCTGCTCGTATTGATGATGGGCGGCTCGCGGCTCGCATACCGGCTTTGGCGCAGCCGCCGAGCGAGGATGCACAGCCCCGAGGGCGCGCGCGAGCGGGTGCTTCTGATGGGGACCGGCAGCGAGGCTGAAACCTTCATCCGCGCAACTGTCGAGCGGAGCGACATGCCATTCCTTGTGTGCGGTGTCTTCGATGAGCGTGGTCGCCGCACCGGTATGCAGATCAGGGGTGTCCCGGTCATTGGCACGTTGGCGGAAGTCGGCGAGCTGCTGCAGGCGAACGCAATCGCGGGAGAGCGGATCGGTGCGCTCATTCTGACCATGCCGACATCCAAGGTGCAGACGGCCCTCATGGATGAGCTCATGAACCTGGCGGCAAACCATGGCATCGAGCTCCGCCGTCTGCCCCAGGTGACCAATCCGTCGGGGGACAGTCTCCGGCGCATCATACCCGAGCAGGTCAGTATCGAGGACATCCTGCCGCGAGCGGCCGTTTCCTTGGATTTCAACGAACTGAGGCAGACGTTGGAAGGCCGCACGATTATAGTGACCGGAGCCGGCGGCTCGATCGGATCGCAGCTTTGCCGCGAGATCGCCACCTGCCGACCTGCGCGTCTGATCCTGCTCGAACTGAGCGAATTCGCACTCTACTCCATCGAACAGGAGCTCAGCGGAAAGTTCGCCGGCACCGAGGTTGTCGCAAGACTTTGCGACGTTCGCGATCGCGGGGCAGTGCTGCAGGCTTTCACTGAGCTGCAGCCAGATTTTGTATTCCATGCCGCGGCGCTGAAGCACGTGCCGATGGTCGAGCGCCAGCCTGTAGAGGGGATGCGCACGAATGTACTCGGCAGCAGGAACGTTGCGGACGCAGCCAATGCCGCCGGCGCGCGGGCGATGGTAATGGTATCGACGGACAAGGCCGTGAACCCCACCAACGTTATGGGGGCCACGAAGCGCGCCGCCGAGCTTTACTGTCAGTCACTCGATACGACTGCGGTAACGCGTTTCGTCTCCGTACGCTTCGGAAACGTCCTGGGGTCCACCGGCTCCGTCGTTCCCCTGTTCAAGCGGCAGATCGAGGCCGGTGGACCGGTAACTGTGACTCACCCGGAGATTACGCGCTACTTCATGACCATTCCGGAGGCCAGTCAGCTGGTCCTCCACGCGCTCCAGCTTGCGATGTCGGGCGAGGAGAGTCGTGGCCGGATCTATGTCTTGGACATGGGAGAACCAGTGAAGATTGCCGAACTGGCCCGGCGCATGATCATTCTCAGTGGATTGCGTCCCGGTCGCGACGTCGAGATCGTATATAGCGGCCTGAGGCCGGGAGAGAAGCTTTACGAGGAACTGTTCTCGGACCGAGAACGCTTGGCGGGGACGGAAGCCAAGAGCGTGCTCATCGCATCGCCAGCGACCGTCTCGCGACCGACGATCGAAACTTTCATGACGGCGGCGGAGAGTGCCGTCATGGAAGGATCCTCTTCACAGTGTGTTTCCCTTCTCGCCACCTTGGTGCCCGAGGCATTGCTCTCGGTTCGCCAGGAGCCGCAGCGTGGGACCACGTCCGAGGTAATTCAACTGCCGACCGGCCAGCGCGGCGCAGGCGCCTAGGGGATTAGTTCTCTTCGCTGTACGCGGGTACGGCTTCTTCCATTTTGCCGGCCCGCATCCCGATCGCGAACAGCACCAGCGGCAGGTAGGCGATGATGACCATCATCCAGCCGTATTGTGGCCACGCGAGTGCAATGAGCGCCAAGGGTGTCAGCCAAATCAGGTTCGCTGCATTGTAGATGAGTAGCGTCGGCAGATGACTGCCGAAGGCAAGTGCGAGCTTCTGGTAGGCATGGGTGCGGTGCGAGTCGGCCCACTTCTGACCCGTCGCGATTCGCACCACCAGTGTCACGGTCGCATCTGCGATGAATGTTGCCGCCAGGATCACCCAGAAGGGATAGGTCAGGATGCCAGAGGAAGTGGTTGCCAGCGCTGCAACCAGTATGACGAACGGCAGATAGAGGCTGGAAGTGTCGCCCATGAAGACCCGCGCCGGCGGCCAGTTATAGACGAGAAAACCAGCCGTTGCGCTCGCGACGGCCAGCATCCAGGGCACCATCCCGCCCAATGCAGAGATTCCTGCGCTTGCGCCGATAGCAGCAGCCGCCACTGTAATGATGAAAATCCCTTCTGTCGCCGCCAGACCGTCGATGCCGTCCATGAAATTGAAGAGGTTGATCCACCAGACCGTGGCGAACAAGACGGCTGCGGCCGTAAGCACGGCAGGCGTCACTCCGGGTCCGAATGGATCGGCCAGCGGACTGTAGATGAAGATCAGTGCAAGGGTTGCTCCGATCTGGATGACGAGCCGAATACGGCGTGTCAGGTGCCAGACGTCGTCTGCAAACCCTGTGGCGCCAAGGGTGAGCGCCAGGATAACGGGGGCCGCCATGCTGCGGTCGCAGCATAGGACGAGCGCCAGTCCGGCAAGTGTACCGGCCACGACCACCCCGACACCGCCGCCGTGCGCTATCCGTCCCATATGCATGGAACGATGATTCGGATCCCTGGATAGGTTAAGGATGCTTCCGTGCAGGCTGACCCATCGCGCGAGCACTGCAGACGCGGTCGCCGCGCCGAGAAGGAGCATCACAAGTGCCGGATCAATCATATTCCTGTTACGGTTTGCCTCGAAAATGAAGTTAGCATGGTTCGTTGCATGCCTCGACTGCTGAGTATCAGAACTATGAGTTGAATTGCCGATTAACAAATTGCAATCGCGAAAATTGTGCGAATGCGGGCGGTATGGCATCAACGTGTGGATAGGGCGAAGTCTCACGCGCGATCGCTGCCACGACGCCGACGCCATCTTCGGTTATGGCGTCCACGCAGGGTGACTGGCGGCCAGTGCTGACGCCTATACAACGCGGACAATGGAGAAGTCTGTTGGCAGAAATCATACCGGTCGTCCTGTCTGGCGGCTCCGGCACGCGCCTCTGGCCTCTGTCCCGAAGCATGTACCCGAAGCAATTCATACGCCTCCTGAAGGATCAATCCACCAGTCTGCTCGGTGCTACCCTCGCTCGATTGTCGCAAGAAGAGGGTTTCGTCGCTCCGTTGCTTCTCTGCAACAGTGATCATCGTTTCCTGGTGCAGGATGAACTTATGCGGGCCGGTGTCGAGAATGCCGAAATCGTGCTCGAGCCTGTCGCCCGCAGCACAGCGCCTGCGGTTGCCGTTGCCTCACTGCTCGCGGTTGAAAAGGATCCCGCCGCGGTTATCGTCGTGATGCCGTCCGATCATGTCGTCCAGGACCCTGCGGCTTTCGTGGTTGCGGTCAAGAACGCAGCCGAGGTTGCTGCTCGCGGGCATCTCGCGCTGTTCGGCATCAAACCGGATCGCCCACATACCGGCTATGGCTATATGTGCTGCAATCGCGATCTCGAGGAATTCGAGGGTCGTGCCCGCAAGGTCGCGCAGTTTACAGAGAAGCCCGACCTTGCCACGGCCGAGCGCTATATTGCTGAAGGCAACTACTTCTGGAACAGCGGCATTTTCGTCATGCATGCCAAGACATTCCTGCGCGAGCTCGAGCGTCACGCGCCGGATGTGCTCTCAGCCGCTAAATCTGCGCTTGCTGCAAGTGCGCGCGACCTTGGTTTTCTCCGCCTGGGCGGTCCTGAGTTCGCAGCGGCGCCCGGTATCTCGATCGACTATGCGGTGATGGAGAAGACCGATACGGCGGTGATGCTGCCTCTTGACGTCGGTTGGAGCGACGTTGGCTCGTGGTCGTCCCTCTGGGAAGTTGCCGCGCACGACGCTGCAGGTAATGCGGTGAACGGCGATGCGATCATGCAGGACTCGAGCGGCTGCTATGTTCACTCTCAACGTGCGCTTGTGACGGCGCTCGGTGTTCGCGATCTCATCATAGTCGATACGCCCGACGCTGTTCTGGTTGCCGACAAGAACCGTTCCGAGGAAGTCTCCAGGGTCGTCCAGCGTCTCAAATCTGCGGGCCGCAGCGAGCATGAGCAGAACGTGCGAAACTATAGGCCGTGGGGCTTCTTCGAGACCCTCTCCATCGCGCCCCGATTCCAGGTCAAACTGCTGCACGTCAAGCCTGGCGGCAAGCTCAGCCTGCAGATGCACCATCACCGCTCGGAGCACTGGATCGTCGTGCAGGGCACCGCCCGTGTCACCGTTGGCGACGAGGTGCAACTGGTCCGCGAAAATGAAAGCACCTACATCTCTGCCACCCAGTGGCACCGCTTGGAGAACCCGGGGAAGGTGCCGCTCGAGGTGATCGAGGTGCAGATCGGCACTTATCTCGGCGAAGACGACATCGTCCGCAGCGAAGACGTCTACAACCGGGGCGAAGAAGAGACGCACTAACACCGGGGGTACCTAGCCGACTGCACCATCCGGCGTGACAGTCGCAGCGAAGCGTGTTCAATTGACGCTACCGACCCCTGCCGTCGAGACGCGCTGAATGAAAGAGTCTGCGACCGTCGGAACCGTTCTTCTCTGCATCACGGAGGACTGGTTCGCGGTCTCCCATTTCGAACCGCTGGTGGAGGTGCTCGCGGGAGTATCCGAGCGCCTGGTCCTGCTCACCCGGACGGACCGGTATCGTCAGCGGCTGGAGGCGCTGGGCGCCGAGGTCCGTCATTTCGATTTCCATCGCACTTCGCTCGATCCTGTGAAGCAGGCGCGTGTCGTGCGGCGGCTCGCTGAAACGATCGCTGACCTGCGCCCCGACGTTGCGCACTTCGTCTCCCTGCAGACCATGGTGGCAGGAGCACTGGCGACCCGCCTCGCCCGCGTGCCCTCGATTGTCTACCATCTGACCGGGGCTGGATATCTGGTGACGTCAGGCACGCTGAAAGGCCGCATTCTGAAGCCCGGCGTTTTTGTCCTCCTGCGACGGGCGCTCGCGCGGCCGGGGGCACTGCTCTTCGTTGAGAATACCGACGATGCCGAGCTATTGACAGGCGGCGCTCCGCTCATGATGGCGCGTGTCCGCATCATACCCGGAGCGGGCGTCAATCCGCAGGACTTTCCTCTTCAGCCGGTGACCGGCAACAGTCGCCCAGTCGCGTCCTACGTCGGGCGCATGCTGCGCTCGAAGGGTGTCGGCGTTCTTGCCGAAGCGGCAAGAATTCTAGAGCAGTCAGGTACTGCAATCGAGATCCGCCTGCATGGCCCGACAGACGACAATCCGGAGAGCATTCCTGAAGCCGAACTCATGCGGTGGAACGGCGCCGCAGGAATGCCCGTCTGGCTCGGCCGCACGAACGATGTGCCCGGTGTCTGGCGTGCAAGCGATATCTGCATCATGGCGCCACTCGTGCGCGAGGGGATGCCGCGCGCCATGCTCGAGGCAGCGGCCTCGGCACGCCCGCTCGTCGTCTCCGATGTGCCGGGCTGCCGGCATTTCGTGACCCATGGTGAAAATGGGTTGATCGTTCCACCAGGCAATCCGGATGCACTTGCCGGCGCTATCCGTCGACTCGTCCTCGACAGCGATGAGGCGCGCCGTCTCGGGCTGAATGCGAGAGCCAGGCTGGTCGAAGAATATGCAACGGACGCCGTGATGCGGACGATCCGTGGTGCGTACGCCGGGATGGACACATCCGCCTGACCCGCTATCGTGTCGAGAGAAAGAAAACAAAGGCGCCGGAGGAACATTATGTCTGCAGCGAAGCCCCCGATCCGCATCGACCGCGTGGCGCCCGATCGCCGCGAGCCGGGCAGCATCCTGTTCACGACGCGGCCCGGCAGCATTCGCAACCAGAAGGCACAGTCGGGTTGGGTTCTGGCCCTCGATCGCCAAGGCGGATTCGCGCTCGACATCACGAGCGCTGCGGCGACACAGGATGTCCGCTGGAACGCAACCACGGGCACCATCTTCTACTCGCAGGCCGGCGCCGGGCGTCTGATCGAGATTGATCGGAACGGTCGCGAGCTTCGCTGCTGGCATGCCAGGGGGCGCTGGCAGGACAAGCAGCCGCCCGCGGGCAGCATCGAGTTGCCGATCGAGGTTCTCCACCACACGTTCACCTTCATGCCGAACGGCAACTTCCTCGTCCTTTCGGCCGAAGCGCGAGACTATCCGGACTGGTACACCTCTACCACCGACCCGCACGCACCTCGCGCACCGGCCCGCCTCGTCGGCGACGTGGTCACCGAGCTCACACCCGAAGGGCGCCTGGTGCATGAATGGCGCATCCTCGACATGCTGGACCCATATCGGATCACACACGGGAGCATGTCGGACTATTGGCAGAAGCAGGGGTTCCCCGGCGCCTATGACTGGAGCCATTGCAACGCCGTTGCTTACAGTGCCGAAGACGACTCTCTCATCGTTTCGCTTCGTCACCAGGACTGCATCGTGAAGTTCGATTACGCTACCGGTCGCCTGCGGTGGATACTCGGCAACCATGGCAACTGGAAGGATGCGTTCAAGCCGTATCTCTTGACGCCTGAAGCCGGTACGGAATGGCAGTACCATCAGCATGACTGCTCGTTCACCGGCGGCGGTCGCATCCTTTGCTTCGACAACGGCAATTTCCGCGTTCCTGCCTTCAGCACGCCAATGGATGATACGGAGAACTATTCTCGTGTCGTCGAATTCGAGGTCGACGAGGCTGCCCGCAGCGTCCGCCAGGTCTGGTGCTACGGCGGCCCGGGACCCGACCGGATCTTCGCCTGCTACCAGGGCGGCGCGCTTCGACTACCCGAGACCGGCAACACCTTCATGACCTTCGGCGGTATCTGCTTCAAGGACGGCAGGCCCACCCGCGAGAATGGCAGCGGTGCCTTTGGCCGTGCACGCCTGATCGAGGCCACGCAGTCGGGCGACGTTGTGCTTGACCTGCACATCGACGATAGCGCCAGTGCAAAACGGGCACCATACTCCGCCTTCCGGGCCGACTTGATGCCGGCCTGACCTGTCACTGGCGTCGCGCGCACGTCTACTGTATTGCCGCTCTCGCCCGCGCAACGACGCCAGCCGGTGCGGCATAGACATCGACTATGATGCGCTCGGACCCGGCGCCATCGACCGGATACACGGGGATCGCCTGCTTGGTGGCGTCGGCACGAAAATCTGGGTCCTTCATGGTCGCATCGAACGCCCTCCGCATCTCGGCAAGCCGGTTCGCGGGTACCGCTTTTGACATCACATAGGGCCGGCCGAGCTTGCCGGATGCCAGCAGCAGGTCGAGCGCCTTTCGGTTCTCGTCCGAAGTGGCAAGATCGCTGGCGAGCGGAATGCCGTCAGGCATGTCCGGCAGCTTCTCGACATCAAACCTCAGCAGAGGCACGATCTTCTTGCCCTTGATCCAGGTGTCAGGGATGCTGCTCCACGCACCGCAGTCGCCGTGCAATTCGCCGCGCTCCACTGCCAGCCTTTGCTCGGCACTACCGGGAAAACCCAGCACGTGTTTGACATTGGCGCCGAGCAGCGCCCGCATGATCGATGCACGTACATATGAGCTGGTGCCCTTGCCGCTGGCGCCGACGATAAATTCGCGCCCGCCCCTGATATCGCCGAACTTCTTGATCCCTGTGGCGTGCCACGCATAGCAGATGCTGAAGTCGGGCGAGATCGAACCGACCCATGCAAGCGTGTCGAATCGGATCTTGACTTGCTCGGGGCTGGTTGCCGACAGCGTGATGAGGCCTGGGTTGAAAGCAGCGAGCACTGTGCCGTCCTTGGGCGCATTGGCGTCGAGGTGCAGTACGGACTTCATGCTGCCGGCGCCCGGCATATTCTGGATGATCACCTTGGGTCCGCCGGGGAGGTGCTTGCCGAGGTGACGGCCGAAGCTGCGTGCATAGGTGTCGAAGCCGCCGCCAGGCGAAAATCCGACGACGATCGACACCGTCTTGCCCTTGTAGAAGTCTTGTGCCCCAGCAGGAGCGGCTAGCGGTGCGCTTATCGCCAGCAAGGCGAAGGCTGCGAATTTGGCGAAGTATGTCATGAGCAAGAACTCCTCCCGATTGCCGTGCCCGGTTGGCGGGGTGCTGCCAATTCCGGCTGGCATGCTTCCAAGTTGATCTTGGTGGCGTAAGGCTATGCCCTTAGTATTCTGAACGCAACGGTGCCGATGATGGCCTGGGGGCGTACTACCGACTTTCCGGATGCCCATCCTTTGGCAATCCGCGGCAACGCTGCGCTGGCCGCGCCGGGATGCGTGACGTAGGGTCTGCCCGTTTGCTCAATCGAAAGCTACATGAGCCGGCCGGACACACAAGCAATGCTGCCCTTTCTCATCCTGCAACTCAGACCCGAGGCCGATGCGGCCGACAACGAATTCGAGGCTTTTCTCGACAAGGGCGGCCTGTCTGTAGATGACGTCGAAAGGGTCAGGCTCGACTGCGAGCCCCTCGATTCTGGGCTCGATCTCAGCCGCTATGCAGGTGTCATTGTCGGTGGTGGGCCTGGCTGTGTAAGCGACCCGCCGGAAGAGAAGTCCCCGCTCGAACGCAGGATCGAGGAAACCATCGGCGCCCTGATGCCCGAGATCGTCGCGCACGATGTGCCCTACCTCGGCTGCTGCTACGGAATCGGCATCCTGGCGCATCATCTCGGCGCGCGCGTCGGCAAGGATCGTTATGGCGAAGGCGTTGGCGCGGTGGAGTGTACGCTGACAGACGAAGGTCGCCGCGATCCCCTTCTTGCCGGCCTGCCTGAGACGTTCAAGGCGTTCGTCGGTCACAAGGAGGCGGTGGAGGAACTGCCGCAGGATACGGTACACCTGCTCGCTTCCGAGCCGTGCCCCTACCAGATGATCCGCCATCGCAACAACATCTACGCGACCCAGTTTCACCCAGAGGCCGACAGTCGTGTCTTCGAGCTGCGCATAAACGTCTATCGCAATAAGGGGTACTTCCCGCCCGCCGATGCCGAGCGCCTGATCGACATGTGCCACGCCGAGGACGTGCGTTTCCCCGAGGCGATCCTGAGGAACTTCGTGCTCCGCTACCGGAAGGGTTGAGGAAGTCGGAGACTGTACTCTCCATCTGCGACGGCAACCGGTTGCTGCGCTATTGAGGTGAAGCGCTATCTGCGATGAGCATCATCGCCGCTCCGATCAATCCGATCCCAAGTAGAACCAAGAAAACACTCTCGATAGGCGCCACCACTAGCAGCAGGCCGAGAAGCGACGGTGCAAGCGTCTTTGCGACCTGCTGCACGACGCGATCGCATGATATTACGCCGCCGCGCAGCGTTGGCGGCGCGTTACGCGTAATCATGCTTTTCTGCAAGGGCGAGATGAGGCCGTTGCCAAGGCCAATGGCAAACGCGCCGACGCCGATGACCCACAGTGGCGGTCGGGCGAGTATCACTGCCAATCCGAGCACGGTTACGAGGTAGGCGAATACGAGGAGCCGCTCGAGCGATGCGAAACCTGAGAGGTAGCGCACGGTTGTGGCGGTAACGATGGCGCCAACCGCCGACAACGCCAGCATGATGCCGCTGACGATAACGGATGCGCCGTAGCGCAACGTAAGCAGGAGCGGCAGATAGATGAATATGCCATAGTCGAGAAAGAAACGCAGGAAGCCTACGGCGAATGCCAGGGAGACCTTTCGCTCCCTGATTGCCTGGCTCATGGAGTGGAAATAAGCGGAAAGATTTCTTGCCCCTTGCGGCCGCGTTTCCGGCATAAGGGCGAGCGCTACTAGCGCAATGGGAATAACGAGTGCGAAGACGAGGAACGCCAGCCGCCATGAGTAGATGGCCAGTGCGCCACCGACCAGCGGCAACAGGATCATTGCTATTCGGTCGATTGCGACCTTCCAGCCCTGGGCTTGCAGTTCCTGTTCGCGTTGCGTGTAAAGATCGCTTATGAGCACGATCGTCAGAGGCGAAAGCGCGCTCATTCCAACGCCCTGTAGTGCCCGCCATACCAGCAGCCATTCGAGATTTGGCGCCAAGGCCGCTGCTGCGCCAAAGACTGCGAACATGAGCAGCCCGAAGACGAGAAGCCAGCGCCTGCCATAGAAGTCGGCAAACAGTCCGAAAAGCGGTGCCAGGAAGACAGCCGGAAGCGTGAACGCTGCAATGACCAGGCCGATCCGCGATTCGTCGATGTCGAGGTCCGAGGATACTACCGGAAGTATGGGATAGATGAGATTCACGCCGCTCACGACGACGACGCTCGAGGCAAGTGCAATCGCGATCGGTGCAGACTTGGCGGTCTCACGGCCTTGTTCGACTGGAGCCGCGGTACTCATCGGATTTATCCCTTCGACGGACTGTCGGGTGCGGGATGCCTCGATGTCCCCGCAAGTTTTCCTAATAGCTCTGACACTTGCCGGAAATCCCACCGCACTGGTAAGCGCATGTGAGATCCGGAACATTAGAAGGCCATCGTCAGCCCATGATAGACGATGGCCGCAAGTGCTGCAGCGGATGGCACAGTGATCAGCCAGGCTGCCACGATTACCATGAAATGGGAGCGACGGACCAGCTTGCGCCTTGTGCGCTTCTCACTGTCCGAGCCGTGGGTTTCTCGGGAAGCATGCCTGCGGGCATGGCTTCTCACGTAGGCCCGTCTTCGTTTGCTGCGCGCCGTATAGAACTCACGAAAGAACCCCACGCCGAACACGGCCCCGACAGCTATGTGCGTCGAGCTTACCGGAAGGCCGAATGCCGAAGCGACGATGACGGTTATCGCAGCCGACAGGGCGACGCAGTAGGCGCGCATCGGGTTCATTTTCGAGATCTCTGATCCCACAACCCTGATGAGCCTTGGTCCGTACAGCATCAAGCCGAGACTGATCCCGAAGGCTCCGATCATCATGATCCATACCGGGACTTCGACCTTGGCAGCCACCTGGTCGTACGTGGCTGAATGGTAGATGGCCGCAAGGGGGCCGACGGCGTTCGCGAGGTCGTTGGCGCCATGGGCAAAGGAAAGGAGCGCTGCCGAGCATATGAGCGGCAGGTGGAAGAGGCGGCGGAGTGATTGGTTGCGATTTTCCATGCCCTCGGATTGCCGCACGATCAGCGGGCGCATGGAAATCCAGACGAGGAAAAAAATCGCGACGGATATCGAGGCCGCAACATGGACCTCGGGCTGCCAGATCTGCTTCAGGCCCTTTACGATAAGGTAGAACGAGAAGGCTGCCGCCATGATCGCTATGAGCAGCGGGATCCATTTCTGCGCCGCTGCAATTTTGTCGTCCTGATAGATGATGTTCGTCTTTATGAATGCCAGGAAGAGTGCAGCGATCGCACCGCCAAGAAATGGCGAAACGACCCAACTCGCGGCGATCGTGGACATGACCGTCCAATTCACGACGTCCCACCCAACCGCTGCGACGCCTGCCCCTGCGACGCCACCGACCACGGCATGGGTCGTGGAGACGGGAGCGTTGAGATAGGTTGCAAGATTGACCCACAAGGCTGCCGAGAGCAGTGCCGCCATCATCGCAAGCACGAACGTTTCGCTGTTCGGCACGAGGGCGGGATCGACAATTCCCTTCGAGATCGTTTTGACCACGTCGCCGCCGGCCAGCAGCGCACCCATACACTCGAATGTCGCGGCGATGACCAACGCCCCGAACATCGACAAGGCATTCGACCCGACCGCTGGCCCGACGTTGTTCGCCACGTCGTTGGCGCCGATGTTCATTGCCATGTAGCCGCCGAGAATGGCGGCAATGACGATCAGAATTGCGTTCTTTTCCGCGGAAATCTGGAAGCCGACGATAAGGCCGATCGCCGCCAGAAAAAGGAAGCCCAGGCCGGGAGCCATCAGCGAGCGCGCAAGGTTTTGGCCGGCCTCTTCGAGGCGGGTGATCTTCTTGAGATCCTTGTCGAGCGAAGTCTTCCGAAGATCGACCTGTGTCATGTACCTGCCTGCAAAAGCCATGGCGGTAGCGCGGGGTGCCGCGCCGCTTCATCCATTGCAGGGCAATAGGCGCTTGGAAGTCGGGTTACAACGTGTGGAAGGACTTTTTCCCTGATTTGCAGTCCTTGTATGAAGCGCATTTACTAAATCATCTGAACTCTTGACGATATCGAGCGACTCAGATGTCGTTTTTGGCCCCATCCTGCAGTCGCCCGACGAGTAGGGCCAACTCCCGGTCCTTCACCAGTTTTGCCGCCTCGTCCTGTCGCAGCCAATTGAGTTCCCGCAGGTGCTTCTCACGCCAATGCAATCGCTGGCGGCTGACGTGCATCGTGAAGACGCTGACAGTGCAGGTGACACTTGAAAATACGTGCAGGCGCTTCTTGTAGCTGTAGGATCCGATCGGCCCGTCGCTGATTTCACCTTCGACGCCAGCCTCTTCCAACGCTTCCCTTGCCGCTGAGCCTTCCGGCCCGAGCTTGTCGTTAAGCCAGCCCTTCGGGACAATCCATTGGCGGGTGCCTTTGCTGGTGATCGTTAGGATCTCGATGCCGCGGTGCGTTGAGACATACGGTATGACTGCTACCTGGGAATGGACCTCCATGTCGTGCAACCGTCCCTTCTTCGGGTTTCCACAGCGTTCAGGCGCCGAGCGGATATCGCCGGCAGGGCGCATGGGCTCGCTTGCCGCAAGCTGGCACAAGACGCCATATCCGCCTTAACCTCGCTAGACGACCGTTGTTCCGATCATCGAATCGCGCGTGATGAGTTCTGCCAGTTCGGCTTCGCTCATCCCCTCTGTGCCGGCCGGGCGCTTCGGGATGACGAGGTAGCGCAGGTCCGCGGTCGAGTCGTGCACGCGCACCTCGGTGCTGTCGGGCAGTTCGGTGCCGAATTCCTTGAGGACGACGCGCGGCTCACGGACGATGCGGGCGCGATAGGCGCGCGACTTGTACCAGGCGGGCGGCAGGCCAAGCAGTTCGCGCGGATAACAGGAGCACAGTGTGCAGACAATGACGTTGTGCACCTTATCCGTGTTCTCGACGGCGACGAGTTCCGTCGTCGTCATCTGGTAGCCGAGTTCGGCGACGGCTGATCTCGCATCGGCGACGAGGCGTGCCTTGAAGGCAGGATCGACCCATGCGCGGGCAATGACCTTTGCGCCGTCTGCTGGCGAGGTCGCATCGCGCTTCTCGAGCATCGCTCGAACCTCGTCCGCGGTGACGACGCCCTTCTCGATCAGCAGCTCTTTGAGCGCGATGCCGAGGATCTGGTAGTAGGAGTGCACCTTGTCGTCTGGCTGCGGTGGCGCGTGCTGGTGGTCGTGTGCGTGGTCATGATGCTCGTGATCGTGGTGGGTATGGTCGGCGGACATAGGAAATTCCTTGCTTGGGGGGCGTGGGGCTATAGAGGCTCCAGCCAGTGCTCCATCAGGTCGATGTCGACGGTGTCGTGGTCCGGGCCGGCGTAGTCCGACCAAATATCGCTCTGGCGGAAGCGGACCTCGTAGTGCTCCTTCTTTGGGCCCTTGAGACCGTAGGCGGCAATCTCCGGATTGGTATAGGCACCGAGCGCCTTTGTGATCGTCCCGGTCTTGCCGCGGATGTAGACCGGCGTGCGGAAGTGTCCGTTCGGGTAGTCCTCGCGAACTCGGACCGTCATTCCAGGCGTGAGTTTGGTGGACATCGTGGGCTTACCCCTTGCCGTTGCCGGGGTCGAGAGCGAGTTCGCCGTCCTGGGCCAGCCTGTCGCGGATCTCCTTCACCTTCTCGTCGATCTCATCCT
>JBJOGJ010000020.1:0-28930 GCA_046048295.1 Pseudomonadota bacterium
GACGATCCGCCCAAGCATGTGCCACCCCCCGCCAATCCGACGCCTGATGGGCGCATAGCACAAGTAGCTCGCCAGGATCGTGCCCCAAGCATCACAGCCGCAGGCAAACCGCTCAGCATCTCCCGTTGCCGGCAATTCGCTGGCCGGTTTCCTCGCTCAACACACACGCAAAACCCGGATCGCCCTCAGGCGCCGGCACGCCACGCTTCAACAGGAACTTGATGCCGTGCGCGCCCGTGAGGCCGGCCGGGTACCGGATCTTCTTGACGATGCGGAACTCCCGCGGATGGTCGCTCTTGGCTCCACCCGATTTCTGCGCGCGGCCGCTGAGATCGAACGCCTGCACCGCCGCGATCGGCTGCAGTGCGCCAGCATCCACGAGCTGCGCTATGCCTGCAATATGGGGCAGCACCTCCGCCCGCTTGACAGTGACGGCTGCTACGACGTCTTCCGGCTTCAACGACACGAGGCCACCTGGCGAATACTGCCGGAGCGCCTGCCAGAGCACGGCCCCGGCCCCTTTACCGTCCGCAACCTGTGCCCCATCCATCAGCATGGAACTTTCAATTTTCCCGCCTGGCAGACTGACCCGGCTCAGCCCATAGGTTCCAGCCAACTTGGCGACGCCGCCGCCGCTCAGCACCCGCAAACGGCCCGCAGCACTCACGGCCTGGCTGCCGACGGATGTCGAGAAATATCGCAGGCAACCTGGGTCTGGGGAAAAGTGCACGCGGGCGCGATCGATACCGACCACTCCGCTCCGTGAAACCTTGGTCCCACTCCCCTTGATTGATTGCACCACCACGTTCTGAACCCGATGCAACGCGCCGGTAAACTTCCATACAACGGCGTCGTAGCTCGTCAGAACGACGTAGAGTGGCTCGTCGCCAGCCTCGATCACGACCTGCGCCGCCCCGACATCGATATCACTGCCGCCAATATCGACATTCGCGATGCCCTTTGCCGTGTAGGCACCAACGAGATGCATCTCCTGGCCCTTCTGAGCCTTCGGGAAGCCGCAACGCCCTATGAGATCACTCATCCGTTGCGCTTCCTGCTCGCGCCGGCGCTCCTCGCGCTCCGCCCGTTGCGCAGCACTTGCGCGCACCCGGAAGTCCCCGGCCTCGAAAGCCGACACGATACCGTTGTTGTCGGAATCGACCCCCCTCAGGATCGACTTCATGACCGCCTCGTACTCCTTCAGAGTAACGATCCCGTCGCGATCCGTGTCCAACAGCATCGGCACACGCGTATAATTCGCGTAAAACAAATTCCGCTTCTTCAGCCGGTTGGTCGCCGCCTCTTGCAACTCAGAAAATGAGATGACCCCATCCCTGTTCGCATCATCGGCTAGCGCCTTTTCCATGAGCTGGACCATTATTTCGCGAACCTGCTCCGCCGTCGGAGTGATCCGCACGCCGCGCACGACAATCAGCTTCCTGGCTTCCGGCGCGACGAGGACCTCGATCTCCTGGCGTGTGATGTTGCCGTCCCCGTCGAGATCCCGCTCGAGACTGCGGCTGACCTCTCGCGCACGGTCCTTGGCCAGCTTGACCCTGTCAGCCAGATCGTGATCCGCCGCCGTAACGCCGCCGCCATCCAGATCGGAATCCTCGAAATACTTCAACAGCGAACGCTCGATCTCGTCGATCTTCCGGTTCTCCCTCACGAGCCCGGCGAGCCGTGCCCGCATCCAGTCTTCGCCAGTGAAAGTGTCACTGGCTTCCGCTGTAGAAGGAGCAATGAGCGCTGCCGCTATGGCGACGACCAGAGCATTCCGGAAAAAAGCCATCGAACCACCCGTGCAATTCCCAAATCTGACCTTTGACCGCTACCAGCAAAGGGCTGAAAAAATATGTCCATCGTCCGGCAGCATGATGCAATTGAAGGCAACGGGGATCAGCCGCTGCAGACAACGTTAACAACTGGTAAAGGCGCAACCTCACGCAGCCCGCTCTCGCCGCCTCTCGCCGACGTCATAATTTAGAACTGGGGCGAGCCAGCGCTCCGCTTCATCGAGCGTCCAGCCCTTGCGTGCCGCATAGTCCCGCGCCTGGTCCTCCTCGATCTTACCGACGCCGAAATAATGACTATCCTTGTGCGAGAAATAGAGGCCTGACACCGACGAACCCGGCATCATTGCAAAGCTCTCCGTCACCGTGACGCCGGTCTGGCGTTCCGCATCCAGCAACCGGAAAAGCGTGGCCTTCTCCGTGTGGTCTGGCTGGGCCGGGTAACCGGGCGCCGGCCGGATGCCATCGTACGCCTCCGCAATGAGCTCCTCTTTCGTGAAGCATTCGTCCTCCGCATAGCCCCAGAACTCGCGGCGCACACGCTCGTGCATGCGTTCTGCGAAAGCCTCCGCAAGCCTGTCCGCCAGCGCCTTGAGCATGATCGCCCCATAGTCATCGGTATCGGCGATGTGCCGCTTTATCGCCTCCTCCTCCCCAAACCCGGTCGAAACGACGAAGCCGCCCACATAGTCGGCCACACCGCTCTCCTTGGGAGCGATGAAATCGGAAAGCGCCGCATGCGCCCGGTCGCTCCCCTCTCGCCTGAGGATCTGCTGGCGAAGGGAATGTAACACCGCAATGCTCTTGTCCCGCTCCTCCCCGCTATAGAGCGCGATATCGTCCCCGATAGAATTCGCCGGCCAGAAGCCGATAACCGCACGCGCCTCGAGCCACTTCTCCGACACGATCCGCTTCAGCATCGCGACGGCGTCGTCATGAAGTTTGCGGGCCTCAGGCCCCACCTTCGGATCGTCGAGGATCTGCGGATACCGACCGCGAAGCTCCCAGGTGGAGAAGAATGGCGACCAATCGATATAGGAAACCAGTTCACCGAGATCGTATGCCTCGAAAACCTTCGTGCCGAGGAACGATGGCCGCACCGGACAGTATCCGTTCCAGTCGATCCGGAACTGATTCTGGCGGGCAGCTTCGAGGCTCAACCGCTCCTTGCGCGACTCGCCCCGCAGATAACCCTCACGCACCTTCTTGTATTCGGCCTTCACCATATCGGTGAACCGCACGTTTTCCGTCTCCGACAGCAGGTTGGACACAACGCCCACCGCCTTGCTGGCATCGGGCACGTAGACCGCCTGTCCGCGCGTGTAGTTCGGCGAGATCTTCACCGCTGTGTGGACCTTGCTCGTCGTCGCCCCACCAATCAGCAGCGGGCACGAAAAACCTTCACGCTCCATCTCCGCAGCCACATGGCACATCTCGTCGAGTGACGGCGTGATAAGGCCGGACAGACCGATGATATCCGCGTCCTCGGCCTTCGCCACCTCGAGGATCTTCTGCACCGGCACCATGACCCCGAGGTCGATCACCTGGTAGTTGTTGCACTGCAGGACCACCCCAACGATGTTCTTTCCGATATCGTGAACATCACCCTTCACGGTCGCCATGACGACCTTGCCGGCCGCCGGCTTGTGCTCCAAACCCGACGCCTTCTTTTCCGCCTCCAGATAAGGCTGCAGGTATGCGACAGCCTGCTTCATGACCCGCGCCGACTTGACGACCTGCGGCAGAAACATCTTGCCCGCCCCGAACAGATCGCCGACAACATTCATTCCCGCCATCAGCGGCCCCTCGATCACGTGCAGCGGCTTCTCCGCCTTCTGACGCGCCTCCTCCGTATCCTCTTCGATGAAGGCCGTGATGCCGTGCAGGAGCGCATGTTCCAGACGCTTCTCAACGCTGTGCGAACGCCAGGCGAGATCCTGCTCCTTGGGCTTGGCACCCTCGCCCTTGAACTTGCCCGCTGCATCGAGCAACCGGTCGGTCGCATCGGGACGCTTGTCGAAGATCACATCCTCGCACAGATCGCGCAATTCCGGGTCGATGTCGTCGTACAGCGGCAACGCGCCGGCATTGACGATCGACATGTCGAGACCGGCCTTGATGGCATGGAACAGGAATACCGAATGCATTGCCTGGCGCACAGGCTCATTGCCCCGGAACGAGAAGGACAGGTTCGAAAGGCCGCCGGAGACGTGGACGTGAGGCAGCGTCGCCTTGATGCGTTTCGTCGCCTCTATGAACGCGATACCATAGCGATTGTGCTCCTCGATCCCGGTTGCGACAGCGAAGATGTTCGGGTCGAAGATGATGTCCTCGGGCGGGAACCCGATCTTCTCGGTGAGCAGCTTGTAGGCTCGCGTGCAGATCTCGACCTTCCGGTCCTCCGAATCCGCCTGCCCCTGCTCGTCGAACGCCATGACGACCACGGCAGCGCCGTAGCGCATGACTTTCCGTGCCTGCTCTAGGAATTGCGCCTCGCCTTCCTTCAGGCTGATCGAGTTGACGATCGCCTTGCCCTGTACGCACTTCAGGCCGGCCTCGATGACGTTCCACTTGGAGGAGTCGATCATCACAGGCACCCGGGAAATATCAGGCTCCGACGCGATCAGATTGAGATACGTGACCATGGCCTTTTCGGAATCGAGCAGGCCCTCGTCCATATTGATGTCGATGATCTGCGCACCGCTCTCGACCTGCTGACGCGCCACATCGAGCGCCGTCGCATAGTCTCC
The DNA here is from genome assembly GCA_046048295.1 of Pseudomonadota bacterium. GTDB lineage: Bacteria > Pseudomonadota > Alphaproteobacteria > Rhizobiales > Hyphomicrobiaceae > CBDCWA01. The sequence continues at coordinate 4,544 of JBJOGJ010000020.1, forward strand.
GGCCTCGATCAGCTTGCGGAAGCGCGCTGAACCGGTAACATTCGTCCGTTCGCCGATATTGATGAAACTCGAAGCCGCATTGCCAGTCACGATTATCACCTGTTCTTATTGGAAAATGAGCCGCCACCCGCCTAACCGTGCACGAACGGCTCGAGCCCAGCGAGCCGCATCCGCCGTTCGATGCGCGGCACCTGCCGAGGCGGATACTTGTCGGCCGCAGCCTTGATGCGCGCGATGTGCTCCGGCGTCGAACCGCAACAGCCACCCAGAATATTGACGAGCCCGTCCTCTGCCCACGGCGCAAGCTGACGGCTCATATCCCCGGGACTTTCGTCATACTCGCCCATTTCATTGGGCAAACCGGCATTCGGATAAGCCAACACGCGCGTATCGGCCAGCGCGGAAAGTTCCGCGAGATAAGGGCGCATGTCCTTGGCGCCGAGCGCACAATTGAGCCCGATCGCGAAGGGCTTCAGATGCCGCATGGAGTACCAGAACGCCTCCACTGTCTGGCCCGAAAGCGTGCGCCCGGAACGGTCTGTGATCGTGCCCGAAATCATGATCGGCAGTGTCACCCCGGTCTCGTCGAATGTCGTGAGGGCAGCAAAACCAGCCGCCTTGGCGTTCAGCGTATCGAAGATCGTCTCGATCAGAATGATGTCGACACCTCCCTCTATGAGCGCCCTGATCTGTTCCGAATAGGCGGCCACGAGTTCGTCGAAAGAAATGTTGCGGAAACCCGGGTTGTTGACGTCTGGCGAAATCGACGCGGTACGGTTGGTCGGGCCCACGGCGCCGGCAACGAAGCGCAGCCGATCTGGCGTCCGATCGCTCCACTCGTCTGCAACCCGGCGCGCCAGCCTTGCAGCCTCCAGATTGATGTCAGCCGAAACCACCTCCATCCCATAGTCGGCCATAGAAATGCGCTGGGCATTGAAGGTGTTGGTCTCAATGATGTCGGAACCCGCCTCGAGATAGGCACCGTGAATATTGCTGATCACCTCGGGCTGCGTGAGTACGAGCAAGTCGTTGTTGCCCTTGACATCGCGCTCCCAATTCGCGAAGCGCGAGCCCCGATACGCCGCCTCATCGAGCCTGTAGCCCTGAATCGCGGTCCCCATCGCACCATCGAGCATGAGTATGCGCTCACCCGCCGCCTTATCCAGCAGGCTCAACCGTTCCGAATTGCTCACGCCGCTGCCTCCTCGTTGTCCGCAGGCTCCGAAAGAGTTCGCGGCCGCATGCCAAGCAGGTGGCAGATCGCATAGACCAGGTCGGCCCGATTGAGCGTGTAGAAATGGAACTGCCGAATGCCGTTGTCCACGAGGTCGAGTACCTGCTCGGCGGCCACCGCCGCGGCCACGAGATGAGTGGTCTGCGGATCGTCGTCGAGCCCCTCGAACCGGCGTGCCAGCCAATCCGGAACGCCAGCACCCGTGCGCTTGGCAAATCCGGCGACCTGCTTGAAGTTGTGGATCGGTACGATGCCCGGCACCACCGGCTGGCTGATGCCCTTCGCGCGGACTCTCTCGAGAAACCGCAGGAAATCAGCGTTGTCGAAGAAGAATTGCGTTATTGCACGGTCGGCGCCAGCATCGAATTTGGCCCGCAGGTTGTCGATGTCTGCCTCCACCGACGGGCTTTCCGGATGCATTTCGGGATAGGCGGCTACTGAAATCTCGAAGTTCGCAAGACGCTTCAGACCCCGCGTCAGATCAGCGGCATTGGCATAGCCGCCGGCATAGGGCGCATAGGGGGTGCCAGGACCACCGGGCATGTCGCCACGCAGCGCCACGACATGGCGCACACCCGCGTTCCAGTAGCCCATCGCCACCTCGTTGATCGTCTCTTTCGTCGCCTCGACACAGGTGAGATGAGCCGCCGGCACGCACGTCGTCTCACGCACGATCCGCGATACCGTCGCGTGGGTGCGCTCCCGGGTCGAGCCGCCGGCACCGTAGGTCACCGACACGAAGCGTGGATGCATCGGCGCCAGCCGCTTGATCGCCCCCCACAGATCCTGTTCCATCTTCTCCGTCTTCGGCGGGAAGAACTCGAACGAAACCTCGATATCGCCGGCACTGACCAGCCGGCTCTGTTTCTGATCAACCATCACTCGTTGTCCGCTGTTTGAAAAGTTGACTGGCCGGATTTAACCCCGCCCTCCACCGGCGGGCGTCGTCCGATCCAAAGACACACGGCAAGCGCCTCCTCGCGCCCCCTCGCAGCAGTGATCGTCTCGACCATCCCACTGTCCTCCACTTCGAGACCTGCCTGCACCAGCCATTCCGCAATCTCGCCAGGCGAAAATCCAAGCCTCAGGTGCGCATACTCATCACGCAGGAACTCGAGCCCATGCGGCGCAAAGTCGACGACGACCAACCGGCCGCCTGGCCGGAGAACGCGCGCCGCCTCCGCAACGGCCTGATCGGGCCGCGCCAGATAGTGCAGCACCTGATGCATCACCACGGCATCACTCGCGCCATCCTCTATGGACAGGTTGTAGAGATCCCCATGACGCACCTGAGCATTCGAAATGCCGCGTGCCTCCAGCTTCGCCCGGGCATAACCGAGCATCGCCTTGTTGATGTCGATGCCCACGCCCCGGTCGTAGCAACCAGCAAAAAGTTCCAGGATCCGGCCCGTGCCTGTGCCGATGTCCACCAGCAGATCGAACGGCCCCGAACCGAGCGCACGGCGCATCGCTGCCTCGACGGCGGCTTCCTCGACATGCAGGGAGCGAATGCGGTCCCATTCCTCGGCGTAGGTCTCGAAGAATGCTTGCGCCCCCGCGACCCGTTCCTGCATCAGCAAATCCCGGCGCTGCCGGTCCCGCATGAACTGCGCCGTGTTGATGTCGACCGCATCGATGAGCCGCCTTCCGAGCAGGCCGCACGCCGCCCGCTCCGACAACCTGAAGTAGGCCCAGCTTCCCTCCTGGAAGCGCTCGATGAGCCCCGCCTCGACCATCAACTTGAGATGCCTGCTGATGCGCGGCTGGCTCTGCCCCAGGATTCGGGTGAAATCCGTGACATTGAGCTCCCCCGCACCGAGCAGAACGAGCATACGCAAACGGGTCGGCTCAGCCACCGCCTTGAGTGCGGCGATCAGAGGATCCGGCGCGATATGTTCTTCAGATAGGTGCTCGAGGCTCATGAGCCGGCATCATATAAACATATATTTATGTGTCAATAAAATATCGTGAATTGTCCCGAACCAGGTCACCCCGCAACTGGTTGTTAAACGGAACCTGCTAGAACTCCACCGCATTGCATGGACAGGCATATGCCGAGCAGGAGCATCGCATGAACATTTCCGCCATCGACAAGGTCACCGCAACCACTACGGACGGCACCCTCCCGATGCGCTTGATCCAGACACCGTCCACAAGCTCGACGGCCAGACTTGCCGTGCTCGCCTTTCCGATATTCCTCTCCGCCGTCGCCTCTGCAGGCCTCGCGCTCAATGCCGCCATCAACGCCCGCGCCACCGCCGAAATACTCCTCGCCCGCCCCGCCAGCGCATTCCTGCTCGTCATCAGCCTCACACTTCTCGCCGTACTGGCCACCTACCCCGCGATCCGCCTTGCCCAGCGCATAGGCCGTCGCAGGGAAATCACCATCACCTCCGCATCGGTCGACATCCACGACAAGACCCTGCGCGGCTGGCGCGCAAGCCGCGAACCCCTGGCCAACTACCAGGGCATCGGCAAGCGCATTCGCACGACGCTTTCGGCCGCACACCAGGAAATTCTTCTCGTTCATCCCGATCCCCGCAGGAGCATCCTGCTTTCCCTGCAGCAGGCGAACGATGCCGACACGGCCTCGGAACTCTCGCACCTCCTGTCCAAACCACTCATCGACCTCGCCCAAACGAGACCCGCGAACGCCCAGTCCGGTGCCATGCCCGCCGGCCAACCCGCCGCAGCATAACGGAGAAATGAACTTCCTGCTTCCAAGCCCGCCTCCAACCCCTTATCATGCGACCCCACCGCCATGGTGTGGTCGTATTGAGGGTGGAGGGAACGAGCAAACAGCAAGCGGCCCGCAACCCGATCATCAATCTGCAGGACTCCACGATGCTTTCGCTTCGGCCCTTTTCCACCGCCAGTCTCCTCGCGTCCACGCTTCTGGCCCTCGCACTGTTGATCACGCCGACCGGCCATAGCGAAGCCGCCCCTGCCGACCCGGCAGTGACGTTCATGCAGCGGGTAGCGAAAGACCTGATCTCGGCCGCCAAGTCCGGTTCCGAGGATCAGTTCAAGCAAGCGATCTTCAAGCATGGCCACTACCGCGACATCGCGCATTTTGCACTCGGCGATTATAAGCCACGGCTGACCAGCGGGGATCGCAAGCTCTACTACGACGGCATGGTCAAGTTCATTTCCCGATATGCCGCCAACGAGTCCAAGAAGTACCGGGTCGCAACCGCGCAGATCTTCGGGCCCTCGACGCGAACCAACCAGGGCGTCTTCGTGGACTCCCGCGTTCAACTCGAAGATGGCTCCACCTACGACGTTCGCTGGCTCCTGGTCCCGCGCGGTCGCTCCTTCATGGTGCGCGACGCACAGGTCCTGACCTTCTGGATGACGCCGTTTCTTCGTGACCTGTTCGTGAAATACATATCCGAGAACGGCGGGCAAATCCGCGCCCTGGTCTTCGCCCTCAATCAGTGAGCCGTTGCGGCGACGATCCGACTGCCTTGGCAGGAAGCCCAAGAGGCCGCGCATGCCGTTGATCCCGCCAGCTGGCACAAACGATGGCGCCACAGGCCGTTGGCCTTGGCGTTTTGCTTCATTCCAAATCTGTTCCCCATAATAGGGGGCGGGACGGCACGGGCCGTCGAACAGTAATTAAGATGGGACCGGAGCCGTCCCGCGCCTGGGGCACATGCCGCCCGCAGCCAGTCCATCTCACCGGCGGGCTGCCTGCATTCATGGCCAGTGCGGCCGCGAGTGCCGGCACGGGCGACTGCTCCAGCTGATGGGAGCGCATGCTTTCCAGGCCCCGCCTCCACCCGAACGCCCAGCTCGCGACAGTGCCCCAGATGAGGCGGATGCGGGGGAGTATGGGGCATGCGGAAGGAACGGGGATAACTGCAGGCGATAGGGTTAACAGTGCGCCAGTATGCAGCAATCGCCAATGGCCGATACGGATGGCCTGCACGTCGCTCGGGAGAACGATTCAACAGCAGACACCAAACGCGCCGCCACCTATAGTCGGCACCATGATTCCAACCCCGGTCCTTCCCGACCTAGATCCAGCCAACCTGTTCCTGATCGCCGTCGCGCTGCTGGCCGGCCTGTCGCGCGGCTTCTCGGGCTTCGGCGGCGCGCTGGTCCTGGTGCCCCCATTGGCCGCCATTCATGGCCCTATCGTCGCCGCACCCGCGTTCCTTATCTCGGACGCCATCATGTCGCTGCCGATGGTCCATAATGCCGTCCGCAAGTGCGTCTGGCCGGACCTGAAATGGATAGTGGCCGGCGCGATCGTCGGACTGCCGCTGGGCGTCCAGCTCCTGACCACGACGGACCCGACCCTCATACGATGGGTGGTGTCAGCCTTCATCCTGCTTTCGCTGGCGTTGCTGGCGTCCGGCTGGCGCTATACCGGGCCACCCCGTCCGGGAATCACATTCGCCGTGGGAACCGTTTCCGGGACGCTTTCCGGCATGGCGACGATCGGCGGACCGCCGGTCATCGTCTACATGCTGGGCGGCACCCGGCCCGTCGAGATCATCCGCGCCAACATCTTCACCTACTTTGCCGCAATGACGGTCGTGACGCTCACGCTGTTCGTATTCCGCGGCCTCTACACAGGCGAAGTGCTCGGCCTCTTCCTGATTATCGCGCCAAGCTATGCCCTTGGCCTTACGATCGGCGCCCGCCTGTTTCCATTCGCCTCGCAGGCGACGTTCCGCCTGATCGCATACGTGCTCATCGCCCTGTCAGCGGTGAGTTCCATGCCGGTCCTCGATCCCATCCTCCGTCCCGGCGGCTGAGCTGTCGCATTCATCGCCCGTTCAGCGCTGTTCTCCGAAAGTATCGTTCCCTTGAATCGGCACGCCGGAGGGCGTAAGTGACGCCGAAGAGGATTGTTGTGACACTGCCACATTCCTAAACGTCCCCAAAAGGTAACAAGAAATGGGCTACAAGGTTGCTGTCGTCGGCGCCACCGGTAATGTCGGGCGCGAAATGCTGAACGTCCTTTCGGAGCGCCGGTTTCCGGCCGATGAGGTCTACGCCGTCGCCTCCCGCCGCTCGCTCGGCTCGGAAGTCTCCTACGGCGAGAAGACGCTGAAATGCCACGACCTGGAGCAGTTCAACTTCAAGGACATCGACTTCTGCCTGATGTCCGCAGGCGGCGACGTCGCGAAGAAGTGGGCCCCCGAGATCGGCGCCCAGGGCTGCATCGTCATCGATAACTCATCCGCCTGGCGTTATGACCAGGACGTGCCGCTGATCGTCCCCGAAGTCAACGCCGCCGCCGTCGCCGGCTACAAGAAGAAGAACATCATCGCCAATCCGAACTGCTCGACAGCGCAGATGGTCGTCGCCCTGAAGCCGCTGCACGACGAGGCACGGATCAAGCGGGTGGTGGTTTCCACCTATCAGTCGGTATCCGGCGCCGGCAAGGATGCGATGGACGAACTTTGGCAGCAGACGAAGGGCAAGTACGTACCCGGCCAGGAAGTCGAGCCGAAGAAGTTCACCAAGGAGATTGCTTTCAACGTCATCCCGCACATCGACGTGTTCATGGAGGACGGCTACACGAAGGAAGAATGGAAGATGATGGTGGAGACGAAGAAGATCGTCGACCCGTCCATCAAGGTGACCGCTACCTGCGTTCGCGTCCCTGTCTTCGTCGGCCACGCCGAAGCGGTGAACATCGAGTTCGAGCGCCACATGTCGGTAGCCGAAGCCCGCAGCATCCTGCGCGAGGCGCCCGGCATCATGGTCGTCGACAAGCGGGAACCCGGCGGCTACGTGACGCCGATTGAGGCGGCAGGTGAATTCGCCACCTACGTCTCCCGCATTCGCGAGGACGCAACCGTCGAGAACGGCCTGGCGATGTGGATCGTATCCGACAACCTGCTGAAGGGGGCTGCGCTGAACACCGTTCAGATAGCCGAGACGATGATCAACCGTGGTCTGGTCAAGCCGAAAGCCTGAGTACCCGGCTGATTGCAAGAGCACCGGCGCCACACGACCAGCGGCGCCGGTAAATGCTCCATCCTACTTGCGGGCTCGAACCGGCTGCTGTGCACCCGGCATTTCCTGCAGCGCTTCGACGATGCGATTGAGTGATGCTACGAACTTGTCCCGCTCGCCGGCCGGCAGCGCAGCGAGCACCTTGTCGTCCACCTTCTTGACCATCGGTTCGGCCGCCTTGAGCACCCGCTTGCCTTCCTCTGTGAGGCGAACGGCATAGGCACGCGCATCCTCCTTGGTCCGGCGGCGCTGCAGCAGCCCCTTCTTGAGCATCCGCCGGATGATATCCGCGAGCGTCGAGCGGTCTATGCCGGTCTGCTCCACCAGATGCGTCTGGCTGACACCCTCGTTCTGTGCGACGGAATAGAGAACCGCGAACTGCCTCGGCGTGAGGTCCGGCCCGCTCATTTCCATCTGGAACACGTCTCCGGCGCACTGCCCCGCGCGGTGGAGTAAGTGAATCGGCGACCGCTCGAGCCGATCGGCGCCTTTTGCTTTTGCCATCATTATTTCCTCGTCAGCCCTTGATGCCCTGACGGGCACTCCTCCTACCCAGTCGATCCAGCGGAAACGTGTCACCGCCACCCGCCCAAACCGTTCACACGATTTGAGAATATTACTTCAAACATCGATCAAACAAACACTTATTCCCATATATTGCAGCGTTGATGAACAATGTTTTAAGCCATGGAGCTAAACGGTCCACAAAAATCACAGCGTACAAATACGCTGTGCACATCGTGAATCCTCCACGGCCGGCAAGAGTTCGATTTTGGGGTGCGCGGAAATTGAAGCGCGCGCGTCAGGCGCTCGGCCCGCCCTGTCCGGTGCCGGTCGAAGTCTCGGCATCGCGCAGCTCGTAGCGCTTCAGGAGGCCGACCTGCGAGAGCATGAACACGAAGGTGAGCGGCATCAGCCCGAACACCTTGAAGCTGACCCAGAAGTCGGTCGAAAAGTTCCGCCAGACGATCTCGTTGAGGCAAGCCAGGAACAGGAAGAACAACGCCCAACGGAAAGTCAGAATCCGCCAACCCTCGTCGACCAGCCGGAACGCCTCCCCGAACACGTGCTTGAGAAGCGGATAGCCGAACCACAGGCCTGCAAAAAGAATAAACGAAAACAGTGAGTTGATAATCGTTGGTTTGAGTTTGATGAACAAGTCGTTGTTGAGCCAGAGCGTCAGCGCACCGAATACCAGCACGAAGCCGCCGGAGATGAGCGGCATCGCAGCAATCCGGCCGAACAGCATCTTGGATACGGTCAGCGCAATAACGGTGGCCACCATGAAGACACCGGTGCCCCAGAAGATGCCGCCATACGAATTCGCCAGAAAGAAAGCGACGAGTGGGCCGATCTCGACGACGAGCTTCAGCAGCTGGCGCATGTCGAGTTCGGGTTCAGGCGTCGGATTGGTGGTCATGGCGTCAGGTTACCACATGGGCTGGCGCCCGGGCTGGCCGGACTGGAATGAATACGGGTTGCGGGCCGGAGCAGGCGGGCGGAACTTATAGGCAAGCGGCTGCGCCAGTAAACCCGCTATTCGCCCGCCGCCATCTTCGCATCGCTCGGCTGAACCACTTTGTGTCTCTGCATCAGCACCGTCAGGTACCACGCATATAGACCGCTTAGCGGCATGATGAACGCAATCTTGAACAGGATCCAGATATTGACGCCACTCAGCTCGAGATCGAATGCCGGCAGTGCATACATCTGCTCCGGCACGAAGTATTGCCGGACGATCTCGTTCAGTATCGCCGTAAAGACGAAGAACCAGGCAAAGCTCCAGGTAAATTTGTCCCACCCTTCCTTCGTGTAGTGAAAGGTGGTCTCGAAGATATACTGGAAGAAATTCTTGCCGAGCCAGAGCCCTCCGAAGAGGAACAAGGCGAACAACGCGTTGAAGATTGTGACCTTGATCTGGATCCACATCGGATCGCCGGTCACCAGCGTCAGGATACCGAACAGGATCGTCACGCCGCTTGCGATGATCGGGAAGATTGGCAATCGCCCCAGAACCACCCGCATGACGACCATCGACACGCCGGTCGACAGGATCAGCGCCCACGTGCCGGCGATGATGCCATTTGTTGCATTAATGATGAACATCAGCACGAGCGGACCGAACTCGCTCAGGATGTTCACCGTCTGCGCAGCATTGAACGGATAGACGCGCTTAATCCAGCTCATGTCGTCCCAGCCCTGTCCCCGATAACCCTGTGGAGTGTATCTACCCATCCGCGCGGGCGCGCGCACTCCAAGGTGGGCATATGTATATGATTTTTGGCTTAATTAAGCGCAAGGGCCCGCGCAAATTCGTCCGCGACAAAGGGTTGCAGATCGTCCGCACTCTCTCCCACACCGACAGCATGTATAGGCAATCCGAATTTCGCCGCAATGGCAACCAGGATGCCGCCCCGCGCCGTTCCATCGAGCTTGGTCATGACAAGCCCTGTAACTCCAGCCTTTTCCTGGAACACCTCGACCTGGCTCAGCGCATTCTGCCCAGTCGTCGCATCGAGGACGAGAAGGACATCGTGCGGAGCCACCGGATCGATCTTCTTGATTACGCGAATCACCTTTTCGAGTTCGGCCATAAGTGCCTGCTTGTTCTGCAGGCGTCCCGCGGTGTCGATCATCAGCACGTCCGCGCCTTTGTCTCTGGCCATCGTGAGCGCATCGTAGGCTAGTCCGGCGGCATCCGCCCCGACGTCACGCGCGACGACAGGCACCCCCATCCGGTCGCCCCAGACCTTGAGCTGATCTATGGCAGCCGCCCGGAAGGTATCGCCCGCCGCAAGCACGACTGACTTGCCCTCTGACACAAAACGATTCGCCAGCTTGCCAATCGTCGTGGTCTTGCCGGTGCCGTTGACGCCAACCATGAGGATGACGTGCGGCTTGCGGCCCGGATCGATGACCAGCGGTTTGGCAACCGGCGCCAGCACCTGCGCCACTTCCCTGGCAAGGACCTCTCGCACCTCTTCCGGGGAAATGTCCTTGTTGTAGCGGCCCTTGGAGACCTCTTCGACGATCCGCATCGAGGTCTCGACCCCGAGATCGGCTTGAATGAGGAGATCCTCGAGATCCTGCAGGGCGTCAGCGTCGAGCTTGCGCCGGGTGAATACCGATGTGATGCCCTCGCTGATCCGGGAGGACGTCTTCGCAAGCCCTGAACGCAGACGCTGGAACCAGCCCGTCTTCGCTGGCGCCACCTCTGCCGGAGCTTCAACCTGCGCACCTGCGGTCGAAACATCGCCCTCCCGCACCGGTTCGTTTGCAGGCAGCCCATCACGCGCATCGCCCGCCGGCGCATCCTCCGCTTCGCGCGCATGCGGCTCCGCCTCGACGGGCTTTGCGGGGTCCTGCGCAACTTCCGTCGCCTCGCTCTTTGCGCCGCGACCGAACCAGCGGCTCATCAGCGAGCGTTTTTCAACCGGTTCGTTCAAGCTACTGCCTCCGCATGAAGTCGATTGCCACGCCGGCCGACGAAGCGGACCGGTACGATGTCTCCCGCGCCGGCACCTTCCAGTCGAGCCTCGGCATAGTGCGGCGACCGCCCCAGTTCATCGCTTTCCATCAACAGCTCGGTAAACGCGCCAACCTGCCTGTCGAGATAGGCCGATAGCACCGCCTCGCCCTTGGCCCTGAGACGCCCGGCCCGCTCCTTTGCGACACCGCCCGGCAACTGCGGCATGCGCGCCGCCGGTGTGCCGGCCCGTGGCGAGAAGGGAAACACGTGCAGGAACGTCAAACCGCAATCCTCGACAATGGCAAGCGTCTCCTGGAAATGGTCCTCGGTCTCGGTTGGGAAGCCCGCGATCAGGTCGGCCCCGAACACCACGTCCGGCCGAAGCCGCCGCACCCCATCGCAGAACGCGATGGCATCGCGTCTCAGATGGCGCCGCTTCATGCGCTTCAGGATGAGGTCGGCACCGGCCTGGAGAGATAGATGGAAGTGCGGCATCAACCGCGCCTCTTCGCCGATCGCCCGCATCAACGCGTCGTCGACCTCCACCTGGTCGATGGACGAAAGCCTGAGCCGCCGCAACTCCGGGACATGCCGCAGGATCTGTCGCACCAGCGTCCCCAGCCTCGGCTGTCCAGGCAGATCCTGGCCCCAGGAGGTCATGTCGACTCCCGACAGCACCACCTCCTTGTAGCCGCGCTCCACGAGCAGTCTGACCTGGTCGACAACGGCACCCGCCGGCACCGATCTCGATGGCCCGCGCCCGAATGGAATAATGCAGAAGGTGCAGCGATGGTCGCAGCCGTTCTGTACCTGGACATAGGCCCGCGCCCGCCCGCCGAAACCGTCGATGAGCTGGCCCGCGGTCTCCTTGACACTCATGATGTCATTGACCTGCACCCGCTCAGAACCCTCGGTCGAAAGCCCCGCGAACGTCGCCCGCTCGAGCTTTTCCGCATTGCCGATGACGAAGTCTACTTCATCCATGCGTGCGAACCGGTCCGGCTCGGTCTGTGCAGCGCAGCCCGTAACGATGATCTTTGCACCCGGATTCTCGCGCCGCGCCCGTCTTATCGCCTGGGACGCCTGCCGAACCGCCTCGCCCGTCACAGCGCACGTGTTGACGATCACAGCCTCCCCGATACAGGCTTCTTCCGCATGGCGGCGCATGACCTCGGACTCGTAGGCGTTGAGCCTGCATCCAAGTGTTAAGACCGTCGTCCTGCCCATGAGAGACCAACCTCGATACTTCGGCGTCAGCGAAGCGACAGCCGCCCGCGCCGCTCCACCTCGACAGGTCCCGTCATGAGAACCCTGTCCTTGTCGTCCCAGGTGATCTCGAGCGTGCCACCCGGCAGCCGAACGGCAGCGGTGCGTTCGGAAAGCCGCCGCCTGACCGCAGAGACCAGGACGGCACACGCCGCCGAGCCGCAGGCCTTGGTGAGCCCGGCGCCCCGCTCCCACGTGCGCACCAGGATTTCGCTCGGCGAGACGACCTGCGCCAGGGAAATGTTCGCACGCTCGGGAAACATCGGATGGTTCTCGAGCATCGGACAGAACCAGCCGAGGTCGTGTGCGCCGACATCCGCGACGAAGAACACGGCATGCGGGTTGCCCATGTTGACGACTGCCGGCGAGTGCAGGACCGGATCGTCGATCGGCCCGATCTGCAGCTCGATGCGGCTGGTGTCGTAGAACTCGTCACGCAGCGGGATCTCGTCCCACCGGAGCCGCGGTCGCCCCATGTCAATGGTAATGCGATCCATGCTCTCGACCGACGCCGACAGGAGCCCGCCACCCGTCGAAAAAAGCAGCGTGTTGCGTCCGGTACGCTCGGCTTCGACCCAGGCGACACACCGCATGCCATTGCCGCATGCACCGGCCTCCGAGCCGTCCGAATTGAAAATCCTGACCGCGGCATCGACGCCTGCGGGCCCATCGGCGAGCACCATCAACTGGTCGAACGCTGTCTCCGTATCGCCAGCCAGCGTGCGAACCCGTTCGGGCGAGATCGCCACGGCCTGTCCGCGCACGTCGACGACCAGGATCTCGTTGCCGATTCCGTTCATCTTGACGTAGAGGGTGTCTGCCGTGGCCGTGGTCATGTCGCGGTATATGATGAATTCATGCCAATGTACAATCGCAGCCGCGCCACGCAATGTGGCGCCTGCACCTGGACACCGCCGCATTCCACGCCAATATCCCTACTGCCGAATGCAACCTCCGAGCCTGGATGGAAGCCGCCATGACGCACGATATGATGACATCCGACGCCCTGCGCCTGCGTGGTTTCCGCGCTGCCCTGGCAACCCTCTTGCCGGCATTGATGCTCGTCGCCGGCACGATGTCGGCAACCGCCCAGCAGACGAGGGCACCAGCCCCTGCCGAGCGCTCGCAGTTCAAGACGACCAAGATCGCCGAGGGCCTCGAGCACCCCTGGGCCGTGCAGGAGCTGACCGACGGTAGGCTGATCGTCACTGAGCGGCCAGGCCGGATCCGTATCGTCGATGCCGAAGGCCGGCTTTCATCGCCAGTGGCGAATGTCCCGAAAGTCGCGGCAGATGGGCAGGGGGGACTGTTGGACCTCGTGCTGGCACCCGACTTTGCAACCTCGCGCACGCTTTACTTCACCTACTCCGAACCGCGCGGCTCTGGACGCAGCGGGACGGCATTGGCCAAGGCCGTGTTGGACGCAGACGGCAAGAAGCCGGCGCTTTCCAACGTGCGCGTCATCTTCCGCCAGAAACCGGATACCCGGTCCGCGCTGCACTTCGGTTCGCGCATCGCGCTCGCCGGCGACGGCACGCTCTACGTCACCCTCGGCGACCGCTATGGCGGACGCGACAAGGCCCAGTCGGGCGACAATCACTACGGCAAGGTCGTCCACCTGAAGAACGATGGAACCCCGGCAGCCGCGGCACCGCACAAGGACGGCTGGCTGCCCGAGATCTGGTCGATCGGCCACCGCAACCCCCAGGCCGCTGCCATCAATCCCGCCACAGGCAGGCTTTGGACCGTCGAGCATGGCGCCCGCGGCGGCGACGAAATCAATAACCCTGCCGCCGGGAAGAACTACGGCTGGCCGGTCATCACCTACGGCCGCGACTACTCGGGCGAGAAGATCGGTGTCGGAACGAGCAAGGAAGGTCTCGAGCAACCCGTATACTACTGGGACCCGAGCATCGCGCCATCCGGCATGACATTCTACACCTCCGACCGTTACCCGGCATGGAAGGGTAACCTGTTTGTCGGGGCATTGGCCGGCACGCACCTGTCTCGCCTCGTGCTCGACGGCGACAAGGTCGTCGCCGAGGAACGACTTCTGGATCAGCTCGACGAGCGCATCCGCGATGTGCGCCAGGCCCGCGACGGCTCGCTCCTGGTCGTAACGGACGATGGCAACGGCAGCATCCTGAGGATCGTGCCGGCGCCGTAAGCCACGATCATTCCCCCGCCTGACCTTCCCCGCCGCAGCCGGAGGGCAACGGCTCACGGCTGCTTTACAATATGATCTTTTATGATAATTATCTTACCACCATCCAAGACCATTTCCGGGGAGTTCGCATGTTCAAGAGATTGGCAGTTTCCTGCCTTGCCGTAACCATGGCCACCGCCCCCGCGCTCGCTCACTTCCAGGAGCTGCTGCCGTCCGCCGATGTGCTGGCGCAAGGCGGCGAGGTATCGCTCGATCTCGTCTTTACGCACCCCATGGAGCAGGGCCCCGTCATGCAGATGGAGAAGCCTGCCCGCTTCGGCGTCGTGACCAAGGCCGGCAAGACGGACCTCCTTGGCAGGCTCGAGGAGCGCAAGATCGACGGCAAGTCGACATGGCGCGCCAAGCACGCCTTGCAGGAACCGGGTGGAGCGGTCTACTACGTCGAGCCGAAACCGTACTGGGAACCGGCCGAAGGCAAGTTCATCATTCACTACACCAAGGTCGTGGTCGATTCCTTCGCCACTGGCGAAGGCTGGGACGAGATGGTGGGCCTGCCGGTCGAGATCCGCCCCTTGACGAGACCCACCGGAGTTTGGACCGGCAACCTGTTCCGCGGTGTCGTCCTTAAGGACGGCAAGCCGGTGCCCTTTGCGGAAGTAGAGGTAGAGTGGAAGAATGACGGCTCCGTGAAGGCACCGAACGATGCCTTCGTGACGCAGGTCATCAAGGCCGATGCCAGCGGCACCTTCGCATATGCGATGCCGAGGGCCGGCTGGTGGGGCTTCGCAGCGCTCGTCGAGGCGGATGACAAGCGCAAAAGCCCGGAAGGCAAGGACGTGCCGGTCGAACTCGGCGCGCTGATGTGGGTCAAGGCGACCGACATGGGCGCACGTAAGTAGACCGGCGAACAGGGATCGCGGAGCGAGGATCGTTGGCACACATACCGGACGGCGTACTCTCGATACCGGTGCTGGCGGCCGGCGCGGTCGTTGCGGCAGGCGCAGTAGGCCTGGCGCTCCGCCGCCTCGACGAGACGCAGATACCGCGCACCGCCATCCTCGCCGCGGTGTTCTTTACCACATCGCTGATTGCCGTGCCCGTCGGTCCATCGAGCATACACCTGCTGCTCTCTGGCCTGATGGGCCTGATCCTCGGGACGTTGACGTTTCCCGCCGTGCTCATCGGCCTGCTGCTCCAGTCGACGCTGTTCGGCTTCGGCGGTATTACCACGCTCGGCATCAACACTGTGAACATCGCCCTGCCCGGCGTGCTGCTCGCAGCCGCCGTCGCGCCGACCATTGCTCGCGCAACGCCACCGATGGCAGCAGTCGTCGCCGGCATCACCGCCGCGCTCGCGATTGCGGCGACCGGCCTGCTGGTATCGCTGTCCCTGGCGCTGTCCTCCCCGGACTACGTCCCGACAGCGAAGATCCTGATCGCGACGTACCTGCCGTTGATGCTGATCGAGGCACTGGTGACCGGGTTCTGCATTATGTTCCTGAAGCGCGTGAAGCCGGAGATGTTCGGCGCCGTGACGGGAGCGACCTGAAACATGCTGCGCACGCTCCTCTGCCTCGTCATCGCGCTTGCACTTGCTTCACCCGCAAGCGCCCACCGGCTGAAGGTGTTCGCCAAGACCGAGGCTGGCACGATCAGCGGCTACGGCTTTTTCATTGGCGGCGGACGGCCGAAGGGCTCGGAGGTCGTCTTCTCAGACGCAACCGGCAGGGAGGTTCACCGCAGCCGCACCGGCGACGACGGCAGCTTCTCCTGGCGCCCCCCGGCCGACGGGACATACCACCTGACACTGAATACCGGCGAAGGCCACATCGCCAAGGTATCGGTCGCTGTCGGAGCGCCCGTAGCGCAAGCGAAAACTGAAACCCGCAACTCTACGCCGACGGCATCATCGGGACCGCCAGCCGAAGAGTTGGAGAAGCTGTTAGAGAATGCCGTCGACCGAGCCGTCGCGCGACGGGTTGAGCCGCTCCGCGAAGCCATCGAAGCCTATGAGGCCCAGCTCCGCTTCAAGGACATCGTAGCCGGCATCGCAATGATCATCGGGCTCGCGGGCATCGCGATGTGGGCCGTATCCCGGAAGAATTCGGCATGATCGCCACCATCTGGGATCGCCAGGAACCAACCGTACGCCGCCAGCTCGAGGACGAGGAACGACCGCTCGTCGGCCCGCGGGACGCTCGCGCGCGCATCGCATCGACACTCATCCTGATCACGGCCGTACTGATCGTCAACGACTGGCGGCTCCTCAGCGGCTTGATCCTGGCACTCGCTCTGTTTGCCCGCCTGACCGGCCTCACGTTTCGAGAACAGCAGAAGCGGCTCATGCACGTCGAAGGCTTCATGCTGGCCCTCCTGGTCCTGCTCCCGTTGACGGTGCCAGGAACGCCGATTTCGATCTGGGGGCCGCTGGCCGTATCCATGCAAGGTCTCGAGCGTGCAATCGGAATTGCATTGAAGGTTCTGGCGACGGCCCTCGTGATTCATTCCCTGCTCGGCTCCCTGGAGCTGGTCCGGCTGGGCCGCGCCCTCGCAGCGTTGGGCGTGCCGGCCAAGCTCGTTCACCTGCTGCTGTTCTCCGTGCGCTACATCGCGGTCTTCCGGCGCGAGACCATGCGCCTGCGCGAGGCGATGCGAGCCCGTGCCTTCAAGCCGTCGAGCAACCTGCATACGCTCGCCACCTACGGCAACCTGATCGGCATGCTCCTCGTCCGCTCGCTGGAACGAGCCGAACGGGTCGACGAGGCGATGCGCTGCCGCGCCTTTTCCGGCCGGTTTCCATTACGCAGTCCGAAGCCCCTGCGGCTCCCGGACATCGCGTTTGTGGCAGCCTTGGGCACTGTCGCACTTGCACTCGTTCTGTTATCAAGAACGGTATGACGCCACAAATCGAGCTTCGCGACGTAACGGTCGTCCGTACCGGCCAGACCATACTCGAACACATCGACCTTGACCTGTTCGAAGGTGAAAGGCTGGCCTTGGTCGGCCAGAACGGAGCCGGCAAGACCACGCTGCTACGCGCTATCGTCGGGCTGCAGCCGATCGCCTCGGGAACGATCACCGCATTCGGCAAGCTGCGCCGCACCGAGCAGGACTTCCGCCGTGTGCGGGTGCGCGCCGGTTATCTGTTCCAGGATCCCGACGACCAGCTCTTCTGCCCGACGGTGCTGGAAGACGTCGCCTTCGGCCCGCTGAACCTCGGCCTCGAGAAACGCGCCGCCATCGAGAAGGCACGGTCGACCTTGGACCGGCTCGAACTCGACCACCTCGCCGATCGCATCACGCACCGCCTGTCCGGCGGGGAAAAGCGCCTGATTACTCTCGCGGCGGTGCTCGCGATGGATCCCGACGTGCTGCTCCTCGATGAGCCCACCAACGCCCTCGACGACCGCCACCTGAAGCAGCTGACGAACTTTCTCGACGGCCTTTCCGCCTCCATGATCATCGTTTCGCACGACCGCCAGTTCACCGAACGGCTCGCCACGCGCGCCGTGCTCATCGACGGCCGCCGACTTTCACCTGCCGTCGTCCACCGCCACCCCCACGTTCACGATCACGTACACTTCCACGAGGAAGCCGCCACCCATGACGGTGGCAGCGCCCATGTCTCACCGCAGGGCAACGGCCACACACACGCACACGCCACCAACGACGACAGCTGACCGGGAATGCCAGGATGCAACGTGTAACGATCACCGTCGACGACGAATTGCTTGCCGAGATCGATCGCGTTATCGAGGAACGCGGCTACCAGAACAGGTCCGAAGCCATACGCGATCTTGCCCGCGCCGGCATGAAGCGCACGCCCTCGGGCGATGCGGACAAGGCCTGCCTCGGTGCGCTGGTCTACGTCTATGAGCACCCCGCTCGCGATCTCGCCAAGCGCCTTACCCGCTCATTCCACGAGCACCACGACATGTCCCTGGCAACTCTGCACGTTCACCTGGACCACGACCATTGCATGGAAATCAATGTGCTGAAGGGCCTCGTTGGCGACATTCGTCAGTTTGCGGACGCAGTTATCGCGGAACGCGGCGTCCGGCACGGCGAACTCATGGTCGTGCCCATCGACGTCGTCGATGCGACCCATTCCCACGGCTCGGGTACGGCCCACCGGCACGAGCACGTTCGCATCAAGAACAGCGGCTGAGCCGGACGAAGAGCCGTCGCCGCATTAGTGCCATTGTGTTGTCCACGATAGTCGTACTGAGTTGAAAAGCGAATTATACTAACTCTATATTCAGGTCGGAGGCCGTCGACATCGCGCCTCCACTCTTCGCGACGGGTGCCTGTGCTCCTGTCAAAACGGAACCCAACGCCGCTACGACCGTTGCTTAAGGGGAGCCCGATTCAACTGCGGCAACCCACCCGGACGTTCCAGTCACAGGCAAACCGAAGAGGACGATGTGGCAACACTTCGCACCACCTTGGCCACCGTCGAGCCAGCTATCGCACCGCTTTCCCTCCGATGCCAGGAGTCGCGGCAGCTTTCGCTCGAGCTGGCTTCGCCGCTGAGCGCGGAGGACCAGTGCGTTCAGGCCATGCCCGACGCGAGCCCCACCAAATGGCACCTCGCTCATACGACGTGGTTCTACGAGACTTTCGTACTGAAACCGCATCTTGAAGGCTACCGTGTCTTCAACGAGTCCTACCACTACTGCTTCAATTCCTATTACGAGGCGGAAGGCCCGCGTCACCCGCGTCCGGCACGCGGACTGTTGACCCGCCCATCCAATGCCGACGTCCGCCGCTACAGAGCCCACGTAGACGAAGCACTCGCCACGCTGTTCGCCCACCGCATCGACCAGGCAAGACCCGACATCGCCACACTGATCGAACTGGGCATCAATCACGAACAACAGCACCAGGAGCTTCTGCTGACGGATATTCTGGCACTGTTCGCCGCGTCGCCGCTCTATCCGGCCTACAAGCCGCCAGTGTCGGCGGACGAACCGGCCGAGAGTGTGCAGGCGTCGGAATGGCATGAATACACGAGTGGTATCGTGGCCATCGGGCACAATGGCAATTCCTTTCACTTCGATTGCGAAGCCCCACGCCATGACGTCCTCATCAGGCCCTATAGAATTGCCGACCGGTTGGTCACCAACGGGGAGTGGCTGGAATTCATGGCCGATGGCGGCTATGCGCAACCGGGGCTCTGGCTGTCCGATGGCTGGGCGACAGTGAAATCCGAAGGCTGGCAGGCTCCCGGGTATTGGCTCGAACGGGACGGCACCTGGCACCAGTTGGGGCTATGCGGACTTAAACCGGTCGATCCCGCAGCGCCAGTTGCGCATGTGAGCTATTTCGAGGCCGATGCCTTTGCGAGCTGGGCGGGCAAGCGGCTGCCGACCGAGGCCGAATGGGAGAACGCGGCACGCAGCGTGCCGCCCGTCGGCAACACGCTTGGCACGGGCAACCTGACGCCCGTTCCATGTCGGCGACAGGACGGATCCGGCCCTCGGCAGCTGTTCGGCGACGTCTGGGAGTGGACCCGCAGCACTTTCTCGCCCTATCCGGGCTTCCGTCCCGCCACAGGCGCAGTCGGCGAATACAACGGCAAGTTCATGTGCGGTCAGTTCGTCCTGCGTGGCGCCTCGTGCGCAACTCCGGACGGCCACAGCCGCGCCACATACAGGAATTTCTTCTATCCCCACCAGCGCTGGCAGTTCATGGGATTGCGACTTGCGGAGGACATTTGATGACGACACTCGGAATTGAAGCCCAATCTCCGCTGGCCAACGGCGAACGCAAGGCCATGGCCGCAGACGTTCTGAAAGGCCTTTCCTCGCCGAAGAAATCGATCCCCTCCCGCTGGCTCTACGACGCCCGAGGCAGCGAGCTGTTCGAGGAGATCACCGTCCTCGAGGAATACTATCCTACGCGTACTGAGCGCTCAATCCTCGAGGCATGCGCGCCCGAGATTGCCGCACGCACGCCATCGGGAAGCACACTGATAGAGTTCGGCTCCGGCTCGAGCATCAAGACCGAAATTCTTCTCGCCTCGCTCGACAAGTTGGCCGGCTACGTGCCGATCGACATATCCGAGCCGGCGCTCGTCGATGCGGTAAGCCGCATTCAGAGGCGGTTTCCTGACCTCGACGTCGAGCCGCTTGTCGCCGACTTCTGCGATCCCGTTGAGCTGCCGCCACATCTGGCGGATCAACCGCGGATCGGCTTCTTTCCCGGCTCGACCATCGGCAACCTGCAGCCCGACGACGCAGCGATCCTGCTCGAGCGCTTCGCTGAGAACCTGCGATCTGGCGGGCGCCTGATCATCGGCGTCGACCTCCAGAAGGACGTTGCCCGCCTAGAAGCCGCCTACGACGACAGCGAGGGCGTCACGGCGGAATTCAACCTCAACCTGCTGCGCCGCCTGAACCGGGAATTGGACGCCAATTTCAAGCTGACCGGCTTCAAGCATCGCGCCGTCTACAACGATCGCGAGCACCGCATCGAGATGCACCTGGTGAGCAGGTCGGCCCAGTCCGTATCGCTCCTTGGCAAGACGTTCCGCTTCGCGGCGGGCGAAACAATTCATACGGAGAATTCCTACAAGTACACGGTATCGGGCTTCAAGGCGCTGGCCGCCCGGGCAGGCTGGAATCATGTCCAGACCTGGATGGACGAGAAGAAATTGTTCTCCGTACACGAGTTAGTTCAGGACTGAAGGGAAACCGGTACGGCCTGGGGCGCATAGAGCCAATCGAGGCACCGGTAGACGTCGTCTTCGTCGCGCGCGCGCTGGATCGAGTTTCGCACCTGCGCCTCGATGCCCCCGGTATGGTAGAAGATGTTCCACATGTAGCGGCCCTCGAGCTGCACGCGCGCCGTGCGCAGCAGACGCTCACGCTCGAAACGCTCGAACGCCGCCGCGAAATCGCCATCGCAAACGTCGATCAGCGCCCCCAGGATCACCGCATCCTCGATGGCCATGCAGGCACCCTGGGCAAGCGACTGCAGCGCCGCGTGAGCAGCGTCACCGAGCATCACGACACGGCCGGACGACCATCCCCGCCTCGGCAGCCGGTCACCGATCGGCCAGCGCCGCTCGAGGTTCACCATGTCGATCATCTGGCGCATGATCGGGTGTGCGTCCCGATAGGTCTCCTGCAACTCGCGCCTGTAGTCGTCGACCGTCCCCCGCTCGCTGAACGTGTCGGTCCTGAATACCGCGACGATATTGAAGACCTCGCCGCCCCGGAGCGGATAGTTGACGATGTGGAAACCCGGGCCGCCCCAGAGGATGACATCGCCAAGCGGAATGCCGGCCGGCGCTTCCGAAATTGGTACGACGACCCGGTGCGCCACGTAGCCGATGAGATCAGGCTCCGACGTCCCGACCATCTGCTCGCGCACCGTCGACCGCAGGCCGTCGGCGGCGATGAGCGCCTCGCCTTCGAATGAGCGCCCGTCACGGGTCAGCACCCGTACTGCCGCGCCGCTGTCTTCGTAGCGGACGATATCGGCGTTCTCGTCGAGATGTATCTCCTCCACCTCCGCGCACGCCGCCATGAGAATGTTGTGCAGGTCCACCCGGTGGATGACGATGTAGGGCGCACCGAAGCGCTTCTCGAAACCCGCCCCTGTCGGTATCCGCAGGACAGGCTCGCCATCCATCGCATCGTACATCCAGAGATTTCCGGGCTTGATGGACTTCCCGAGCACTGCCTGTGTGACCCCCAGCCGGTCGAACATGGGAAACACGTTGGGGCCGAGCTGGATGCCGTAGCCGATAGCGCCAAACTGCGGTTCGCGCTCGAGCACGCGAACGGTCCAGCCGCGCCGACCCAGCGCCAACGCTGCACTGAGGCCGCCGATGCCGCCGCCGGCGACCAGTATCGTTCCCTTCGCCGTTGCCTTCGACAATGCCCGCTCCCTGACCGCTTCTCATGAACCACAATAACGGCCGCCGGAGCGATCTTCCACCCACCCGCAAGGGCACCCCGGACCGCACGCCAGCCGTGACGGCTGGCATTTCCCGCCGATTTGGCTAAAAGACTTGCCACGATCGCCTGCCGGCCTGGCCGAAGGCAGGCTGACGCAGCAAGGGCCTAGAACCGGGAGCACGAACGAAAATGGCGGACAACACTGACATAATCTACACGAAGGTCGACGAAGCGCCTGAACTTGCAAGCGGCTCGCTCCTCCCGATCATAAAGGCATTCGCCAAGCCCGCCGGGATCAGCGTCGGCACGAAGGACATCTCCCTCGCCGGTCGCATCCTCTCCCAGTTCCCAGATTACCTGAAGGACGACCAGCGCCAGCCTGACGACTTGGCGCTGCTGGGCAAGATCGTCACCGAGCCTGGCGCCAACGTCATCAAGCTTCCGAACATTTCCGCCTCCCTGCCCCAGCTCGTGGCCGCCGTGAAAGAGTTGCAGGCCCAGGGCTACGCATTGCCCGACTATCCCGAGTACCCTGCCAGCGACGAGGAGAAGCGCGTCCGCGCACTCTACGACAACGTCAAGGGCAGCGCGGTCAATCCGGTCATCCGCGAGGGCAACTCCGACCGGCGCGCCCCGAAGGCCGTGAAGGAATATGCCAAGAAGAACCCGCACTCGATGGGCAAGTGGACGAGCGATTCCAAAACACACGTCACATCGATGCCGGGCAGCGACTTTTTCGCCAACGAGAAGTCGACGACGATCACCAAGGCCCAGGCCGGCAATGCCCGCATCGAATTCGTCGGCGCCGATGGGAAGGCCGCGGTGCTGAAGGAGAAGACGATGCTCGAGGAAGGGGCCGTCCTCGACGCCACCTTCATGAGCGTCAAGGCGTTGCGCGAGTTCCTGTCCAAGGAGATCCCCGACGCCAAGTCGAAAGGCGTGCTCTTCTCGCTGCACCTCAAGGCGACCATGATGAAGGTCTCCGACCCGATCATCTTTGGCCACGCCGTCTACGTCTACCTGAAGCCGGTGTTCGACAAACACGCCGCGACCCTGAAGGAGATCGGCGTCAACCCCGACAACGGCATCGGCGATCTGATGACCAAGGTAGCGACGCTGCCCGCCGACAAGCGCGCCGAGGTCGAGGCCGACATCAAGGCCGCCCGTGCCGCCGGTCCGGACCTCTACATGGTGAACTCCGACAAGGACCTCACCAACCTGCATGTCCCCTCCGACGTCATCATCGACGCGTCGATCCCCGCCCTCATCCGTGCTGGCGGCAAGAGCTGGGGCCCGGACGGCAAGGAGCACGACACCAAGTGCGTGATCCCTGACAACAGCTACGCACCTGTCTATGCAGAGACCATAGCGTTCTGCAAGGAGCACGGCGCTTTCGACCCCACCAAGATGGGCACCGTTCCCAACATCGGCCTCATGGCGCAGGCGGCGGAGGAGTACGGCTCCCACCCGATGACCTTCAAGGCGCCTGCTGGCGGCACCATCCGCGTCATCGATGCCTCGGGCGGAACGCTCTTCGAGCACAAGGTCGAGGAAGGCGACATCTGGCGCATGTGCATCGTCAAGGACGCACCGATCCGCGACTGGGTGAAGCTTGCGGTGACCCGCTCGAGACTGTCCAGCACGCCGGCCGTATTCTGGCTCAACAAGGCGCGCCCGCACGATGCCCAGCTCATAAAGAAAGTCGAGGCATACCTCCCCGAACACGACACTTCCGGTCTCGACATCCAGATCATGTCGCCGAAGGACGCCACCCGCCATTCGCTGCAGCGGATCAAGGAGGGCAAGGACACGATCTCGGTCACCGGCAACGTGCTGCGCGACTACCTGACGGACCTGTTCCCGATCCTCGAACTCGGCACGAGCGCCAAGATGCTGTCGATCGTGCCGCTCATGAACGGCGGCGGTCTGTTCGAGACGGGCGCCGGCGGCTCTGCACCAAAACACGTCCAGCAGCTCATGCAGGAAAACCACCTGCGATGGGATTCGCTCGGCGAGTTCTGCGCGCTTGGCGCTTCACTCGAGCACCTGGCCCACGTCAAGGCCAACAAGAAGGCAGCAGTGCTCGCAAAGGCCCTCGACTCCGCTGTCGAGAAGCTCCTGGTCGAGAACAAGTCGCCGCGCCGCAAGGTCGGTGAACTCGACAACCGTGGCAGCCACTACTACCTCGCCCTGTACTGGGCCGAGGCACTGGCGGCGCAGAACGAGGATGCCGGACTGGGCGCCCACTTCAAGCCGATTGCCGAGAAGCTGCGCGCCAACGAGACGAAAATACTCGGTGAGCTCAACGGCGTGCAGGGCAAGGCCGTCGATCTCGGCGGCTACTACCGCCCCGACATAACGAAGCTCT
>JBJOGJ010000021.1:0-28152 GCA_046048295.1 Pseudomonadota bacterium
TCGGGACCCGGCACTGCAACCCCCTCGGGAGCAACCCACGGCTTCTTCTCGAGCGTGATCGTTTCAGTGTTCGGCGGCAGGCCATAGTGGGCGGGACCATTGAGCGAGGCGAATGCCTCCAGCTTGTCGAGCGCGCCTTCCTCCTCGAAGGTCTTGGCATAACTCTCGATGGCGACCGGCGCATTGAAGAGGCCCGCGGCGCCGATGACACCGAGTTTCTTGGCCACCGAATGGGGAGCGGAGTCGGTACCGAGGAAGAAGCAGGCGTCGCCAGATGTGGCCGCATCGCGGAGCGCCAGGCGATCCGCCTCGGTCTTGATGACAGGCATGCAGTACATATAGGGCCGGTTGCCCCAGCCGAGCCAGTCGGTGCGGTTGAGTTCGAGGTGGTAGGGCGTAATGGATGAACCGACCTGCGGTGCCGCCGAGCGCACGTAATCGACGCCGATCTTCGACGAGAGATGCTCGAGGATCATCTTGAGACCCGGGAACTTCTTCGTCATCGGAATGAGTTTCCTCTCGATGAAAACGGCCTCGCGGTCGAAGACATCAACCGCAGGATCGACCTCCTCGCCGTGCATGAGGAAGCGCATGCCGATCTTCTCCATGCGCTCGAGCACGCGCTCGATCTTGCGATAGTCGGTGACACCGGCAGCAGAGTTCGTAGTTGCATTGGCCGGGTAGAGCTTGACGCCGGTGAACACGCCTTCCTTGAAGCCGCGCTCGACGTCATCGGGATCGGTCTCGTCGGTCAAATAGCAGGTGATGAGCGGCTCGAACGTCGAGCCCTCGGGAAGCGCCGCCAAGATGCGCTCGCGATAGGCGATGCCATCGGCCATGGTCCGGACCGGAGGCAACAGGTTCGGCATGCAGATGGCGCGGCCGAATTTCCTGGCCGTGAAGGGCAGCACGGTCTTCATCATGTCGCCGTCACGGATGTGGAGATGCCAATCGTCCGGCTTGCGGATGGTGATACGGTTCGTCATTGGATCAACCTCTGGAGCAGACACCGCTATTCGCGAGCGGCTTCGATCAACTGGAGCAGGCGTGGCGGAGAGAGCGGCGCATCGTGCACGAGAACGCCAAACGGCGACAGTGCATCCTCGACCGCTGAGGCGATTGCAGCCGCCATCGGCAGGACGCCGGTTTCGCCAACGCCCTTGACGCCAAGCGCATTGAGCGGGGTCGGCGTCGAGCAGGCAACGAAATCAATCCTGGCCGGCATCTCCGGTGCGGTCACCAGCAGATATTCGGCGAGCGTGGTCGTCACCGGCTGGGCGTTGTCGTCGAAGCCCATCCACTCGTAGAGCGCGTTGCCAAGACCGTGCGCGATGCCGCCCATCAACTGGCCGTCGACGATGGCCGGATGAATGACATTGCCACAGTCATGCGCAAACGTGACGCGCGCGACGTGCACGAGCCCTGTCTCGACATCGACCTCGACCTCGACGACGCCGGTGCCGTTGGAGTAGGTCATGTCATCGATGATGACCTTCTCGTCGGCGAACAGGCCCGGGTCGAGACCGCCCGGCAGGAAGTAGCCCGGCAACCCCGCCAACGCGCGCGAGATTTCGCCGAAGCCGAGCTTCTTCGCATCATCGCCGCGGAGACTTACGAACCGGCCTTCGATCTCGAGTGCCTGCTCGCCGACGTCGAGCATGGCAGCGGCGGCCTTCAACATCTTCTCACGCACCTTCATGGCAGATGCGTGCGCGGCGTTGCCGGCGATCACCGCTTGCCGGCTGTTGAAGGTCCCCATGCCGAGCGGGATGGCGGCCGTGTCGCCGCAGACGACAGTGATGTTTTCCATGTCGCCGCCAAGCTGCTCGGCGACGATCTGGGCAAGCATGGTCTTGGTGCTCTGGCCAATTGCGGCAGCGCCGGTGGCGACGTGGATGCGGCCATCCTCGGCAACCCGGACGGACACCGGCTCATAGGGACCGCGGCCGGTTCCCTCGACATAGTTGGCAAGGCCGATGCCGATGTAGCGGCCCTCGCTGCGCGCCTTCTCCTGGCGCTCCCTGAACGTCGCCCAGCCGGCCTTCTCGAGGGCAGCAGCCTGCGCACCAGGATAGTCGCCGGCGTCGAGCGTCACGGCCATGCCGCCGCGGGTCTTGAGCGGGGTCGGATAGGGGATCTGGCTGCGGGCGACGAGATTGCGGCGGCGCACCTCGGCGCGGTCGAGCCCCATCTCGCGGGCGACCTTGTCCATCAGGCGCTCCATGACGAACACGCCCTGCGGCTTGCCGGCGCCGCGGATCGGCGTCACCGGCACCTTGTTGGTGGAAACCGCGACGATGTTGAGGTCGAGCGCTGGAATGACGTAAGCGAGCGGCAAGGTTGCAGCAGCACCGTAAGGCACGTTCACGCCCCGGACCATGTAGGCGCCGTTGTCGTGCAGCAGGCGGCCGCGCACACCGAGGATACGCGCTTCGCCATCAACGGCGATCTCCATCTCCCAGATCTCGTCGCGCTCCTGGGTCGTCGACAGGAAATGCTCGCGCCGGTCCTCGATCCACTTGACCGGTCGCCCGGTCAGACGCGCGACGAGAGGAACGACGAGTTCCTCGGAGTAGAACACCAGCTTGGGGCCGAAGCCGCCGCCGATGTCGGGAATCGCCACGCGCACCTTGTCCTCGGACAGCGCCAGCAATTCGCAAATGATGCGCTTGGCGACGTGCGGGGTCTGCGTCGAGCTCCAGATGCTGAGGCGATCCTCGACCAGATCCGGCACGGCGACGACGCCGCGGCATTCGAGCGAGTGCGCAACACCGCGATGCATGCTGAGCGTCTCGGCGAAAACGTGCGCCGCGTTGGCGAATGCGGTCTGGACGTCGCCGAAGTCGAAGGTGAAGTCGGCGGCGATGTTGTGCTTCGCGTCGCTGTGGACTGCCGGCGCACCGTCTTCCATCGCGGCACGGAGATCGCCAGCGGCAGGAAGCGGATCGAAGTCCACCATGACCGCAGCGGCGGCGTCCTCGGCGATGTGCCGCGTCTCGGCGAGCACGATGGCCACAGCCTCTCCGACATGAACCGTCTCACTTTCGGCCAACACCGGCCGGTGGCGCGATTCCTGGAAGCTCGGGCTCGGCAGCGCCGTCCGGATCAGCGTGTCCGTCAGATGAGGCCGCAGGTCGTCCAGCGTATAGACGCCATGCACGCCGGCCATCTCGAGCGCCATCGAGGTATCAATGGCGCCGATCCGGGCATGGGCGAAGGGGCTCCTGACGAACGCCGCATGCAGCATGCCGGGCACAGCGATGTCATCGACATAGCGGCCCGTGCCCCGAATGAGCGGCGGGTCCTCGATGCGCGGAACGTTGCGGCCGACGACGCGGTCGCTCATGTCGCCTGCCATCAGAACCAGCTCTTCGGTAGCTGATCGCCGAACTTCTCCATGAGCTTCTGGTCGAGCGGCGCGGAATTGCGCACCGTGGCCGGCCATGTCGACTTGCGGTTCCAGGGAATGCAAGCGTCGATCACCATGCGCGAGTTCATGTTGCGGTTCTCGGGCGGATAGGCCATCGGGTCGAGCGAGGTGCTCCAGCAGCCCTTGAGGATGTCGACGTCGTCCTTCGGATCGCAACGGGTGCAGATGGCCCAGACGACCTGATCCATGTCGGCCGGGTTGATGTCCTCGTCGACGACGACGACGCAGCGGTTGGCGTAGGCGCCGGCGTGGCACTGGGACGCGATCAGGCCGGCCTGCTTGGAATGACCGGCGTACATCTGCTTGATGGCGATCGTCAGCCACATGCGGCTGCCGCCTGCCTCATGACTCCACACGCCGCGGACCTCGGGCACGCCAGCGGCCTCGAGCTCGTGCCAGACGGCGCCGGCACGCGCGGTACCGCGGTAGAACGTATCGTCGTTGGGGGGCACGGCAGGCAGAGCGCCCGTCAGGATAGGTTCGTCGCGGTGCCAGAATGTCTCGACGCGGATGGCGGGACGATGCTCGATGCCGCCTGCGTAGTAGCCGGTCCATTCGCCGAGCGGACCTTCCTCGACGAGGTCGTCCTTGTGCACGTAGCCCTCGAACGCAATCTCCGCCTCGGCCGGGATCGGAAGGCCGGTGACAGGCCCCTTGATGATGCGGATCGGCTCGCCCAGCAGACCGCCAGCGGCATCGAATTCGTTGACGCCATAGGGGATCTCGAGGCCGGCGACCGAGAACAGGCCCGGGTGCACGCCGACCACCACCGCGATCGGGCACGGCTCGCCGCGATCGAAGTACTTCTTCATCAGGATGTCGCCATGCTTGCCCTTGGAAATCATCACCGAGGCGACTTTCCTGTCATGCACCTGCACGCGGTAGGCACCGAAGTTCACCCAGCCACTGTCCGGGTCCTTCAGGATCACCATGTCGCCGGTGCCCATGTAGTAGCCGCCGTCGCCCTCGTGCCATCGCGGCGTCGGGATCGAGAGCAGGTTGATGTCGTCGCCCTTGAAGGTGTTCTCGAGCAGCGCCCCGTGGTTCACCTCCGTCGGCGGTATCGTCGGCAGGTTGCGCATGTAGTCGCGCCAGTGCTTGACGAGTTCCACCTCGCTGGTGTCGGCCGGCAGGCCGAGGGTCAGCGCGATGCGCTTCACAGAGGTGAAAAGGTTGGCCAGAACGCGAAACTCCGGATCGTAGCCCGGCACCTCTTCGAAGAGGGCAGCAGGCCGGCCCATCTTGCGCATGAGTACATCGACGATGCCGCCGATCTCGTCCTCGCGATCAGCACCCTTTATGGTGAGTATTTCGCCCGAGTCCTGCATGGTCTTGATCCAGGCCCTGAGATCCTGTCCCCGTGCCGTCCTGCTCACCGTGTCCATGCCGTCCTCTCATTTCTCTCGCGCGCGGGAATGCGCTACACCATCCTGAAAAAACTCCCGATCTTAGTATAATGGCGAACGCCCCCCTGCAAGCAGTGCAAACCCAGAACTGGCTGGTCAAGCGTTAACAAACCGGACGAAGAACCCATCGATGGCAACACTCTCACTGAAGTTCGCAAGCGGTCCCTACGACCGGATGGAAGCGCTCCTGACGGGCCAGATCAAACCCGAAGGGCTGGAACTCGCCGGCACCGCGATACAATCGCCGCGTGAGATGTTCGACCGCGCTGTCGTCGGCCGCGAATTCGACGTTACGGAGATGTCCACTTCGGAGCACATCGCCATGCACTGCGCCGG
Organism: Pseudomonadota bacterium; assembly: GCA_046048295.1. GTDB lineage: Bacteria > Pseudomonadota > Alphaproteobacteria > Rhizobiales > Hyphomicrobiaceae > CBDCWA01. The sequence goes on from JBJOGJ010000021.1 coordinate 5,173, forward strand.
CGACAACCCGTTCGTGGCGATACCCGTCTTCCCCTCGAAGGTTTTCCGGCACGGCTTCATCACCATCAACCGCAACGCCGGCATCCGCGAGCCGAAGGACCTGGCCGGCAAGCGCATCGGCCTGCCGCTCTATACCCAGACCGCCGCCATCTGGTGCCGTGGCGTGCTGGCGGAAGACTATGGTGTCGATCTTTCCGGTGTAACCTGGGTCGAAGGCGCGGTGCCCGTGCCGGGACCGCACGGCAGCCCGGAGCCGCCCCCCCTCCTCAAGCCGGTGCGCATCGAGCAAAACGAAACCCAATACTCGCTGAGCGAACTTCTGGCGCGTGGCGACATCGATGCTCTGATTGGCGCGCAGCTTCCGACGACCCTGGGCAAAAGCCCCGATGTCGTGCGGCTGTTCGATGACTTCCGCACGATCGAGAAAGACTATCATGCGCGAACCGGCATCCACCCGATCATGCACCTGATGCTCATCAAGCGAGAGGTCTATGAAGCCAATCCGTGGATTGCCAAGGCCATCTACGATGCCTGCGAAGCGGCGAAGGCCGTTGCATGGCGGGACCTGTCCTACTCCGGAGCGCAAAAGATCATGCTGCCGTGGCTGTTCGCGGAGGTGACCGACACGCTTGCGGCGTTCGATGGCGATCCCTGGCCCTACGGCATCGAGAAGAACCGCAGGACGCTCGAAGCGCTCATCCGCCACATGTACGACCAGCACATGATCGCCCGCAAACCTACACTGGAAGAGCTCTTCGTAGCGGTCGACTAGAGGCAGACCTGGGCGCCATGAACCTCTACCTGCGTCTCATCTGGATGCTGCTCGGCGCCTGGCGAAAGCCGAGGCTCGGCCCCGCCGACAAGGCGGTGCTCCGCTCTATCGTCTTTCCGCTCGACCTCGACCTCAACATGCACATGAACAATGGGCGATATCTGACGCTGCTCGACCTCGGCCGCATCGAAATGATGATCAGACTGGGGTTTGTGCCGGCGATCCGCAAGTACAAGTGGAATCCGGTGGTCGGCGCGCAGAAGATCGCGTTCCTGAAAGCGCTGGGCCCCTTCCAGCGTTTCGAAATCCACAGCCGCGTTCTCGGCTGGGACGAGAAGTGGCTCTATTTCCACCAGACCTTCGAAGCCGATGGCGACGTCTACGCGGAAGCCGTCATCAAGACGATTTTCCTGTCGCCCGAAGGCCGCGTGCCCTCTGCCGAGCTTATGCGGTCGATCGGAGCGGACGGTCCCTCGCCACGCATTCCGCCGAAGTTGATCCAGGGCCTGAGCAAGACCTAGCGTGAGAAGTCACCGTCGCTGCAGGCGAAACCTGGTCGGTCGGCCATTGCGAAGACCATCGTACATGACCAGCACCTCGTAGCTGGTGACGCCCCGCGCCTCATCCTCCGACAGCACCAGAAGCGTTTCGGCAAGGCCGTCATGATCGCGGTCGAGCGTGGCAAGTTTCGTCAAGCGATTGTCGTCGGGTGACCAGAAATGTATGGACCACGCCACCTCCTGGTCATTGACCGGGCCGGCAAGCACGAGAAGGCCATCGGACACGCGGGCCAGATCGCGGATGCCCGTATCCTTGCCCAGTGCCAGGGCATGAACCCTGGTATCCGGCTCACGCCGTCCGAAAACCGCTGACACGGCAACGTCCATGATGAAGGCATTGCCGGCGAGCGAGGGGCCGCGAAAGCCAAGGTACATCCGACCGGTGCGAACGGCGAGCCCTTCGATGTTCACACCATTGGCGTCGAGCGGCTTTTCGGCGAAAGCGCCAACGTGCGGCGCCCGGGCGATCAAGGTCCGCAACTTGTCCGATCGCTCGATCCGGCTCGAAACCTTACTTCTAGAGAAACTGAAGCCCGGCTTGCCGGTCCGTCTATTGACCGGAAAGCGGAAGACAAAGAACTGCGAGGCGCGGTACTCGGCGCTGCTGCGCGACAGCCCGTGCGAGCCGACGGCGTAGAAGTGGCCGTCGTCGTAGGCCGCTCCCTCCGCGTCGATCTCGCCATAGGCGACATCCCCGACTTCCTCCGGAAGCAGCGCAATCGTCTCGCGGGGAACCAACTTGCCATCGGCGATGGAAAAGAACTGCGCCCAGCGCCGCTCATCGTTGACCGCGAGGCACCAGTCGAAGCGAAGTTCCACACCGCCACACGCAGCGCCGCTGATCTCCTTGCGGGCCTTCCTGCTGGAGAAATCCGCCGCCATCGGAAGGCGCTTTCCCTCGATTGCATCTGTCGCCATCGAGGGCAGGCCGGAACACATCCAGAGCAGCGCCGCAAGAAGGAATTGCGCGACGAGACGAGCAGCTGGCGATTTCACGTGCGGCCCCATTGGACAACAAGAGGAGACGTGCGGCTTAGACCTCTCAGCACGCGAAGTCCAGCCTAACCTCCCACCCGGCACCATTCGGACTTGCCGCGGACGAAACAACGGACCCAGCGCGTGGAACTGCGAGTCGGAGCACGAAATCGGCGCCAGCAGCGCTCCGAACGCCCGCCGATGTAACACCGGACGAGCACGGATTGGGTCCTGCCTCCACGGCCCGCCCTACGTCGCTGATCCGGACGGGCACGGCTCGAATGGCCGCGGCCTACCATGCGCCGGGCATGTCTTCCCTGTCTTGCGGCGAGAAGCTTTTTTGCAGCGGATTGCCGGCTGGCCCTTCCGCGTGAAGTGTGCCTCTCAGAGGCATCGCCCGAGCTGGAAACCGCCCCTACAGGTCCCCGGTAGGGCTGGCCGTACTCGCTCATGGCCGACGTGTCTTGGGGCCGGCGTTCGGGCGATTGCACCTTCTTTGCCTGGATCCGGGTGAGTTGCGCAGGATCAGATTCCAGCGGACGTTGCGCGGGCGGCGGCGGAGCGCGGGCGTCAACCTGCACGATCAGTCTGTCCTGTCTGGCCGGAAGCAGAATAGCCTGCTGCTTTTCGCTTTCAGCAATCACAGAAGCAGCGGCGGCAACGGGGGCTGGAGCTATTGGCAGCGCAGGCAAGACTGCCGACTCGGCCGCTGGCGCAGATGACGCAACCATCTCGCTCACCGCGGCGGCCAGATGCGAATTCGTAGTTGCATCGCTCAGGCTCGTCGCCCAGACGACAACAAGCGTGACCACCGCTAGGAACGAAGCGGCCTTGACGTTCTGCCGCCGCACGCTCCTACGGGCATAGGAAGCACTGGCATTATTGGCGGCCTCAAGCGTCTCGTATTCGCTACCGACAAACTGGTCGTCGAAATAGGCCCAGTAGGTCTTGCCGGACTTCACGGCGACCAGATGATGAACCTTGCCGGTGACGGGATGACGCCAGTCCGTCACCCATGCGCCCAACGCGGACGAATAGTGCTGCATCGCGTGCCCCCCTTACCTGCAACGCGAAAACATCGGCGTGGCATACAATGCCGACGGACGGAAGCCCCTCTCCCGTCCCACTCGTCCCCGCCTATAGCAGATGCGGACGCCCCGCGACTATACCCCGGTCAGGATTTGACTTTCTGCGCGTACTCCATGCGCTCGGCACGCACCTTCGGATCGACCCCGTCGGGATCGAGGCCGTGGCCCAGGCTCATGCGGTTCATGAAGTTGAAGCGGCAACAGACCATGATCGCGTCGTGGAGATCCTTTTCGCTCCAGCCGGCGGCAAACACGGCATCGGCATCCGCCTGCGTGATCGAAACCGGCGCCACCGTCAGCTTCCGGACGTAGTGAAGGATCGGCTTCAGAGCCGGCTCGATGGGGGCAGTGTCGATGTCAGCCACAATCGCGTCCAGCGTATCGCGCGGTGTACCGAGGTTGACGGCGATCTGGGAGTGTCCGTTATAGCAGTAGTCGCACTTGTTGAGCGCCGAGACGAGCGCCGCGATGGCCTCCCGGTGACCGGCCGTCAAGGCGCCATCCCCGCGCATGATAACCCGGCCAAGCTCGCTCATCGAACGGCGGATATCCGGATTGAGCTTGTAGATCTGCCCGATATTGGCATCATCGGGCAAGGATGGGAAAAACGGCATCTGGACTTCACCTTGGCTGACGGAGGAAATGCATGAACGGGCGCAAGACTGAAACGAAAATGAAGCGTTGGCAACAGCAGCGCTGGCTGCTGGACGCGGTCGTGAAGACGGTCGGAATCGAGTGGGATCAGGCTCGGATCTCCTCCAAGGCCAGGCCGGCAGGTATCGACGCACTCGGCGAGTACCATGCGGTTGCGCGCCGCATTCGCAAGTTCGACGATTGCGCCCGCGAGTTCGCGATCCAGGCCAAACGGCGCGAGGCCATCGCCGCCGGTTTCGAGGCACAGGGCAGGATGATCACGGCGCGCAAGGAGTATCTCAAGGCGGCGCTGCTGTGGTCCACCGCGTGCTGGCCGATCTTCGAGGAGTCGGACCTGCTTCGCGCCTATGAGGAACGCGTCAACCACTGCTACGGCAAGTATGCCGCCAACGCGCCCTACCCCTGCAAGCGCGTCGAGATCCCGTTCGACGGCAAGTTCCTGCCGGCCTACCTGCACCTGCCGCACCAGCCCGAGCCCGGCGAACGCTTGCCGCTGCTGATCTGCATCGGCGGCATGGACAGCTGCAAGGAGCACATGGTCTCGATGTACGGCGACCCATACATGGAACGCGGTCTCGCCATGCTGGCACTGGACGGGCCAGGACAGGCTGAATCCATCTCGCGCGGCATCTACTTCACGCCGGGCATCTTCGCGGAAGCGGCGAACGCCGTCTATGACTGGGTGAAGACCGAGAACACGCTCGACCCGGAAAAGGTCGTCATGCGCGGCTCGAGCTTCGGCACCTACTTCGGCACCGTCGCGTCGGCCGGGCTCGGCAACAAGATCCACGGCTTCGCGGCGGCCGGCATCTGCCAGGAACCCGGCGCCAACATGATCTTCAACATGGCATCCCCGACCTTCAAGATGCGCTTCATGATGATGTCGGGCATCGACGACGAAGACGAGTTCGACGAATTCTGCAAGGGGATCGACCTCAGGAAATTCGCCGGCGACATCAAGGCGCCCTACATGATCCTGGCCGGCGAGCGCGACCAGCTTTCGCCGATCGAGTGCACGATCGAACTGTTCGAGCTTATCAAGGCGCCGAAGCGGCTGCTGATCTACGAGGGCGCCAACCACGGCATCAACGACGCACCGAGCGCCACCAACAGCGAGGACAAGGGCGCGCTGATGGCCGACTGGCTGATGGACCGGCTGGCCGGCAAGCCGGTGGTGTCGGAGCGGGTGTTCATCGACAGCTCGGGCAAGGGAACGTCGACGCCGTATTGAGGGCGTGGGAGCGGTGCGCGCGGCCGGCCGCTCATTTCATAGATAGGTTTTCAGCCCCGGCCTTCGAAGGCCGGGGCTGAAAACGTCGGGACCATTCTTATTGCCGAAGAGGCGCGATGCGCAGTAACTCAGCACACCGCGACCTACCTCAACCGGACATACTGCTTCCGCCCGCCGCCGATGCCGATGGCCATCATCTCCTGGCCGCGGCGCGTGACGAACGAGAAGTTCTCCGAGGCGCGGGCGTTGAGGTAGATGCGGTCGAGATCGCGGACGCGGCGGCCCTTGAAGCTCAGGATCTGCAGGATATGACGGTCGAATGTCGGAATGGCGAGGTCAACAACGCCGTCGCCGTCGAAATCTTGGACCAATGACAGATGCGTGTCGCGATTGCCCTGGCGGTGGTTGGAGACGTCGTCGACAGTCAGGATGCGCTCCAGCCGGCGGCCGCGCAGCGTGTAGATCTCGAGCTGGCCGAGGTCATGCGGACGGCGCACGACAGCGATATCGGGTTTGCCGTCGCCGTCGAAGTCGCCGAAGCCGGCCGGGTTCAACCACTCGAACGGCATGCCAGAGGGTTCGGTCTCGGCGACGATGCCGAGACCGGTCTGGCCGACTGCTGCGATGGCGAGAACGGAACCTTTGGTGATGTAGGAACGGATGACGACGATCTCGTCGGTGCCATCGCCATCGACATCGACGATGCGCGGCTCACGGTCCTCGAAGACGCTGTCGGCAGGCAGCGTCAGGCGCAGGACGACGCGCTTATCGGTCGAGACGACGAGGGTCCGCGGCTCCGCCTCGCCGCCCAGCGCATGGTGGGCATAGTCGGTCATCGGATCGGAGAACCACGCCGCCCGGATGTTGCGGCTACCGCGCATCAGCCGGCCCTCATGCAGCGGGTTGTCGTACACCGGTAGCTTGAAGCCGTCGTCGGCCTGCGATTGCGACGCCCCCGGACCGGTCGCAAAGGCTGCGGCAACGAGCAGGGCACTCAGCCAGAACCTGGGTCGCATGATGCCTCCTCGGCGGCTAAAGCCTGTCGGCGGCAGGCTACAGGATTCGCGGCCGGATCGCGACGGGGCCCGGGCGAGGCGAATTTCGCCATTTTTTGGCACCCACACCACTCTATTCTCGCTGCCCATTGTGCTAATGTTGGTGCGGGGCCAGCCGGAAAGTAGGAGTTCAAGTTGGCGCGTCGCAACCCGTTCACCGTGGCCCTCGCCGGGCTGACCATCGCAGTTGCCGTCGCGCTCGCACCGCCACTCGTGGCGTCAGCCAAGGAGCCTGGCGCGTCTTCGCATGAAAAGACGAGCACCGAGGCGCCGCGCGAAGCCGCCGCAAGCCGGCTGCCGGCGCCGAAGGAAACCGCGCACAAGATACCCATTCCCGGTGGAAGACTTGCTTTCACGGCGACGGCAGGCTCGCTGCCTATCACCAACAAGGCAGGCGACGTGCTCGCGGAAATCGCCTACGTCGCCTACGTCGCGAACGGCAGGGAAGCCGCCGCGCGCCCGGTTGCGTTCGCGTTCAATGGCGGGCCAGGCGCCGCGTCGGCATGGCTGCACCTGGGCGCCATGGGGCCCTGGCGCACCCCCCTCGTGCCGATGCCCGACTGCGATACGACAACCTGTTCCAACGACAGGAAGCAACCGCTACTCGTCGACAACAGAGAGACATGGCTCAGCTTCACCGACCTGGTGTTCATCGACCCCGTCGGCACCGGCTACAGCCGGCTCATAACCAAGCCGGGCCCGGCGGCGGAGGCCGGAAGCAAAGGCGGACGGCGCTGGCGGCGGCAATGGGAGCGGCTGCGCGAACGCGGCGGGCCCGACTACTTCCATTCAGTGATCGGCGACGCGGATTCCCTCGCACGTTTCATCGCCCAGTGGATCCAGGCAAACCACCGGGAAAACTCGCGGAAGATCATCGTCGGAGAGAGCTACGGCGGCTTCCGTGCACCGAAGATCGCATACCTGCTCGAGGACAATCATGACATCAGGCTCGATGCCATGGTGCTCGTATCGCCGGTGCTAGATTTCGAATCCCGTCGCGGCATGTTCGCACCGCTGCACTACGTGAACCTGCTGCCGTCGCTCGTCGCCACAGCGATGGAGCGGCAGGGCAGGCCGGTCTCACGACTGGCACTCGCCGAGACGGAGGCCTATGCGCGATCGGAGTTCGTCGTCGATCTCATCAGGGGCGCCCGGGACGCCGGCGCGGTGGAACGCATCGCCGATCGCCTCTCGAACCTCACCGGGCTCGCCAAGCAGACACTCCAGCGCTCCGGCGGCCGGCTCACGGCACGCTCATTCCTTACGGAACTCGACAGCGCAAGCCAGCGCTATGCCAGCATCTACGACGCCAGCGTGACGCGGCTACAGGAGAAATCAAGCCGCAACTCCCGCTACTATTCGGACCCATTCACCGGCGACGTCTCGCCCCGATTGGTGCAGGCGATGGGAGAACTCTATGCCGGCAAGCTCGGATGGCGCCCGGAGGGTGCATACGAACTGCAGAACTCGACGGTCAACCACAACTGGCGGTGGCCGAATTCGCCAAATGCAGCGCACTCCGTCGAGGAACTCATGGAGGTGATGGCGCGCAACGGCACCATGAAGCTCCTCGTCACGCACGGGTTCACGGACCTCGTCACGCCCTACTTCGCGTCGGAACTGCTGCTCGACCAGATCTCGACGCGCGCCAGTTGGCGGCGGGTGAAACGCGCCGTCTACCCCGGCGGGCACATGTTCTATAGCCGCGATCCCTCGCGCGCCGAATTCACCAGCGACGTGCGCAACCTCGTGCTGCCCGATCCGGCATCCGGCGATCACGGCACGGAGGCACCCTGAGACCCCCTACGTAATACTGCAAGACCGCGGGCACGGCCGGCCTTCATTCCGCGCGCGCACAACACCTTCGCCCTGCCTTTCCGGATGAATCTGGTGTAGTGCCAAGCACGGAACGCGCCGACATCCCTCCAACAATGCGGCAAGGCAGCATCATGAGCGGATTACTCCCACTTCTGGACGACATCGCTGCAATCGCCAAGCTCGCCGCGGCGCAGGTGGACGACATCGCGGCGAACGCCGCCAAGGCAAGCGGCAAGGCCGCAGGCGTGGTGATCGACGACAGCGCCGTGACGCCGAAATACGTGCACGGGCTCCCAGCCGCGCGGGAGCTTCCCATCGTCTGGCAGATCGCACGCGGTTCGCTGTTCAACAAGCTGGTCATACTGCTCCCGCTTGCACTGCTGCTGTCCGCCTTCGCACCATGGGCGCTTATGCCCCTGCTCATGATCGGGGGCGCCTATCTCTGCTTCGAAGGCGCGGAAAAGGTCGTCCACATCTTCGCGCCGCACGAGCACGACGGCTACAAGCCGCCACCGAAGTCCATGGACGCCGCTCACCTCGAGAGCCAGAGGGTCGCCGGCGCCATCCGTACCGATTTCATCCTATCGGCCGAGATCATGACCATCGCGCTCGCCTCGATCGATCCAGGCCCGATGTGGAAACAGGCGCTCATTCTCGCTGTGGTGGCGGTCGGGATCACGGCGCTCGTCTACGGCAGCGTCGCTCTGCTCGTGAAGGCCGACGACTTCGGTCTCCGCCTCAGCCAGCAAGGGCACTTCGCCACGACGCGCCGGATCGGACTCGCCATCGTACACGCCATGCCATCGGTGCTCGCCTTCATCGCGACGATCGGGACAGCCGCCATGCTGTGGGTCGGTGGATCGATCTTCATCCACGGCATGGAGGAACTCGGCTGGGGCTGGATCGCCCACATGATCCACGACGCATCAGCCATCGCGACCGCCCTGCCCTTCGCACCCGGCTTCTTCCAATGGCTGATCGAGGCGACGCTCGGCGGCCTCTTCGGCCTGGCGCTCGGTGTCGTCATCGTGCCGATCGTAACGAAGATCGTCATGCCAGCCTGGTCTCAGATCAACGGCACGCCATCGCAAGAGGATCAGAAACACTAATCCGGCAGCCGCACGGTCAGGGCTATCTCCAGCACGAATTCCTCGCGCGCGAGACCCGAGATAATCAAGAATGTGTTGGGCGGATATTTCCTGTCCGGATAGATGCGCTCGAATATGCGCTTCCTTGCATCATACCAGCCTGCCTGATGCTCCTTGCCGACGACATAGGTCGTATAGGCCAGGACATCCGAGAAGCCGGCGCCCAGATCCTTGAGAACCGTCTCGATGTTCGCAAACACCTGCTCGGCCTGCCGGTCGATATCGCCAGGCGCGACAGGATGGCCGACGTTGTCGACCGACGTCTGGCCGGCGATATGGGCGATGCGGCCCGATTCCGCGATGGAGATGTGCGAATACATGCCTGACGGCGGCGAGGCGGCAGGATTCTTATAGGTGACTTTGCTCGACATCGGCTTTCTCCATCAGGCTGGCTTGATCCAAACGTGGTTGTCATGAAATGCGGCGCCTCCGAATGGCGCGCCCTGGTAACTGCTGGTCAACGTGTTGATCCCCTCGCCCGTCTCGAAGGCTGCGTTGGGCTGGATGCCCTCGACGATGACGACACCCGGCAGCACGCCTTCGAAGCAGGCGGCCTGGAGCACGATCTCTCCACGCTCGTTGCCCATGCGGATGCGCTGGCCGTCGGCAATGCCGAGCCTGGCGAGATCGGCGGGATGGATCTTCGCGGCTGGCGCGCCCTCCCGCGTCCGGCTGGAGTTCGTCTCGTTGAAGGTCGAGTTGAGAAACGTGCGCGCCGGCGACGTTGCGAGCTTGAACGGGTGCTCCTCGTCCACGGCCTCGTTGACCGGCCAGTGGTCAGGAAATGCAGGCATGCTGGACGCCTCGCCCCAGTCGCGATCCTGCCTGCTCGGCACCTTGGACCAATCGGGCCGGAAGTGGAACTTCTTGTCCGGCCAGTGGAAACCCGTCACGAAGTGCGACCGCTCGAAAGACGGTTGCACGTCCCGCCAGCGATTCTCCTCCAGCTCCGCGAGCGTGCCGCGCTTCGAATTGCGCAGCGTCCAGTCGATGATCTCACGCGGGCTCATGTCGAAACCGCGGTGCTCGGCACCGACGCGACCGGCGATCGCCACGAGCACCTCGTGATTGTTGCGGCATTCCCCTGGCGGCTCGATCAGTTTGGGCGCGAACTGCAGGTGCTGATGCCCGCCACCCTGGTAAATGTCCTCGTGCTCGAGGAACATCGTCGCCGGCAGCACGACGTCTGCCATCAGCGCCGTCGAGGTCATGAACTGCTCGTGCACGCAGGTGAACAGATCCTCGCGCGCCATGCCTTTCCTGACGAGGCGCTGCTCCGGCACCACCTCCATCGGGTTGGTATTCTGTATGAAGAGCGCCTTGACCGGCGGTCCGCCCAACAGGTCCTGCTTACTGCCGCACAGGATCGCGCCGAGCTTGCACATATCCAGGCTGCGGACTTCGGGATCGCGGCGGTCCGAGCCTTCGATCAGCGTCTTGTTGAGCCCGTAGATGGCGCTGTTGGACATCAGGGCCCCGCCGCCCTCGTGCTGCCAGGCTCCGGTTATTGCCGGCAGGCACGTCACCGCGTGCATGTTGTGAGCGCCGTTGCGCTGGCGTGCGAAGCCGTAGCCGAGGCGAAAGAACGTGCGCGGATGCGTACCGATAAGCTGCGCGAATGCCTCGATCTCCGTGACGGAAAGCCCGGTGATGGCCGAGGCCCACGCCGGCGTCTTCGTGCGAAGATGCGCCTCGAGGTCGCGGGGCAAATCCGTATACTTCTCGAGATAGTCCCAGTCAGCATAGCCGTCGCGAAAAAGGCAGTGCATGAGCGCGCAGGCGAGCGCGCCGTCGGTGCCAGGACGGAGGCAGAGCGCCATGTCCGCCTGCTGCATGGTGCCGTTCTGGTAGATATCCACGGCGACGATCTTCGTGCCGCGTTCCTTCCGCGCCTTGGTCGCGTGCGTCATCACGTTGACCTGGGTGGCGACCGCGTTGCAGCCCCAGATGACGATGACGTCCGATTTCGCCATCTCGCGCGGATCGACACCCATCATCGTCCCGATACCCGCCGTATAGCCGGTCCAGGCAAGCGTGGTGCAGATCGTCGCGTACTGCTCGGAATACTTCTTCGTGTAGCGGAGCCGGTTGATGCCGTCGCGCATCACGAGGCCCATGGTGCCCGCGTAGTAGTAGGGCCAGACCGCTTCTGGCCCATATGCGCGCTCGGCGGCGAGCATGGCCTCTGCCGTGATGTCGAGGGCCGCATCCCAGGAGATTTGCTCGAACTGGCCGGAGCCTTTGGGTCCGGTCCGCCTGAGCGGCTTCAGGAGGCGGTCGGGATGATGGACGCGCTCGGCATACCGCGCCACCTTTTCGCAGATGACGCCGTCGGTATAGGTGTTCTCCTTGGCCCCGCGCACGCGTCCGATGCGGCCGCTGGCCAGGATCTCGACGTCCAGCGCGCAGGTCGAGGGACAGTCATGCGGGCAGACTGAATAGCCGGTTCGGGCAACGTCGGACATCGGGCCTCTGGTTCGTGGCTGGGGCACGACGGGAGGCTAGACGATCAGGGGCGATGGGGGAAGTGCGGCGCGCGGGATTGAAGGGACCTGAAGCAGAACGTGGCGGCGTACCCGGCGCGTCTCACCGCCACGCCCGCTCATCAACAGGTCACTATCCCGCCGGCGCCGGATGCCTTGCGCGCGGCTCGCCAGCGTGCGGAATGATAAGAACCGCTGACGCGTGCCCGTTGACAGATCCAAATGCCGGTGGTGCCTCTCCCCAGACCGGCCTCATGTTTTCCTTGGGTATTTCCTTTCGTTCGGCGCTAGCGGCGATGCTCGGAGTAGCGTCGTACATCTTTTTTCCTCGTTGTATCCGGCCGACGTCCGGCCGTGACGAGGAATTAGGGGCGCTCCATCAGCGTTGCCAATCGGAGAAAAGGGAATCGATGATCGGCTTTTCCGAGCAAGCGGTTCAAACCTTGAGCTTGTAAAGGTCGATACAGTTCTGGGAAAGCACGCGCTTCTGCTTCTCGGGGGCGAGATCTCCCATCTGGCGGGCGATGAAGGCGCGGGAATTCGGCCATGTCATGTTGCCGTGCGGGTAGTCGCTCGACCACATGCAGTTGTTGTGGCCCCAGATCTTCAGCATGTGGGAGCCGACGACATCGTCCATGAACGTCAGGTAGACATGCTCGTTGAAGATCTCGCTCGGCAGGCGCTTGATCAGGAAGTCCTGGTTCGGATGGCCGGGCTTGGTGTTGCGCTTGTAGTAGTAGTCCCACTGCTGCAGGACGAACGGTGCCCAGCCGATCTCGCCCTCGACGATGACGGCCTTCAATTTCGGATGACGCTCGAATACGCCGGACCAGATGATGTCGAACAGCGTCGTGAAGATGTCGCTCGTCTTGATGTTGACGGAACCGCGCACCTTCTCCATGCCGGCCCGGGGGGCGCGGAAATAGTTGAAGCCGGTCAGGATATGGAAGTGCAGCGGCATGCCGAGTTCGGCGGCGGCTGCCCAGAGCTTCTCGTAATGATCCGACGTCAGCGGCAGATCGGGGTGCGGCACCTGCCAGACGAGGCCGCCGAGCATCCCCATGTCATGGCAGCGGTGCATTTCCTTGATGGCGAAGTCGATGTCGTAGGTGGCGAGGCAGGGAACCGCGAAGAGGCGCTTGGGCGCCGCCTTGCAGAAATCCGCCACCCAGTCGTTGTAGGCGCGGAAGGCCACCTCCTGCTCGCGCTTTTCGTGCGAGAACACCGGCAGGATGTTGGTCGGGTAGAGAACTTCCGCAGCAAGCCCGTCGAGGTCCATATCCTTGAGCCGGATATTGGGATCGCGGCCACCCTTCGGCCGCTCGCCGGTCATGATGGAGGGCCGCTTCACCTTCTCCCGCACGTCCGCCGGCAGGCTCGTGAAGAGCTCGTCCGGCTCGTCCATGTGCCCGTCGGCAGAGATGATGAATTGCGGCACCTTGGCCGCCGCGGCCTTCATCTCGTCGGTCACGTAGCGCGCCGACATGTTGTCGATATTCTTGGGGTCTGTATCCTGGGCCATCGTTATGCTCCGATGTGCTGTGCGCTTCCTCTTCGCCCACAGCCTATCGGAATTTTGGCAACAGTACAGCGGCCATCACCGAAGCACCGCGGTCGACTCGTTTGCCGACCGCGCCAAGCCACTTCGAAGCGTTGCCACAGACGGCCTAGAGCCGCCCCTTCAGCTTGTACAAATCGACGCAATTCTGTGCCAGCACGCGCTTTTGCTTCTCAATGTCGAGATCGCCGAGCTGGCGTGCAATGAAGGCGCGGGAATTCGGCCAGGTCATGTTGCCATGTGGATAGTCGCTCGACCACATGCAGTTCCTGTCACCCCAGATCTTGAGCATATGGCCACCGACGCAATCGTCCATGAACGTCAAGTACATGTGCTCGTTGAAGATTTCGCTGGGAAGCCGGTTAATCAGGAAATCCGTGTTGGGATGCCCGGGCTTCGTGTTGCGCTTGTAGTAGTAGTCCCACTGCTGAAGAGCGAACGGCGCCCACCCGATCTCTGCTTCCACGATCACCACCTTGAGCTTCGGGTGACGCTCGAAGACACCCGACCAGATCAGGTCGAAGCAGGTCGTCATGATGTCGTGCGTCTTGGTGTTGACGGAACCTCGCACCTTCTCCATTCCCTCACGCTTGAAGCGGAAGTAGTTGAAGCCGGTCAGGATGTGGAAATGCAGCGGCTTTCCGAGTTCGGCCGCAGCAGCCCAGAGCTTTTCGTAATGGCTGGATGTCAGCGGCAGATCCGGATGCGGAACCTGCCACACGAGCCCACCCAGAAGCCCCATGGTGTCGCAGCGCTGCATTTCCTTGATCGCAACGTCGATGTCGTAGACGGCGATGCAGGGACTCGCGAACAGCCTGTTGGGGGCCGCCCGGCAGAAATCGGCGACCCAGTCGTTGTAGACACGGAAACCGGCCTCCTGCTCCCGCTGCTCCTGCGAGAACAGACCGAGCGTGAACGTTGGATAGAGAACCTCGGCGGCCAAACCATCGAGGTCCATGTCCGTGACACGCACCAGAGGGTTGGCACCGCCCTTCGGCCGCTCGTCGAGCATGATTTTCGGGCGCTGGATCTTCTCTCTGATATCGGCCGGAAGCTCGTCGAACAGGTCCGGCGGCTCGTCCATGTGACCGTCAGAAGAAATGATATAATCCGGAACACGAGCCGCCGCCTTTTTCATCTCGTCGGTTACGTAGCGCGCGGACATTTCCTCGATCGTCAGAGTCATGGCGTTTCTCCCGGAATTGCAAACTACCAATGGTTGCACGATCCTCCCAGGCAATTGACGTCATCTTTGCGATGGATCAAGACGGCGCTGCAGCCGATCACCGCAGCCGCGATGCGACCGGTGTCAGCGGTGAAGTCCTGCAATGCAGCAATGCATCGCAGTGATCCGTCACTTCACTGCATGGGCTTCAAGAACCCCATGAGCTCCCGGTTGAATGCCTCGGGCTGCTGGACGTTCGTGATGTGAGCCGCCGATTCTATGACTGCTGTCGTTGCACCCTGGATTCTCGCAGCAGTGGCAGCAATAAGTTCCGGCGGCGCGCTCGGGTCGTGCCGGCCCGTCACCATCTTCACCGGACAACGGATATCACCGAGACGCTGCTGGACGTCGATGACCTTGAGCGCTTCGGCACAGCCGATATAGCCGTCGACGGACGTCCGGCGGATCATGCAGCGAACCTTCTCGAGCGCCGGAGTGTCACGATCGCGAAAGTCCGCTGTGAACCAGCGTTCGATAGTCGAGGGGACCAGCGCCTCCATGCCCTGCTCGCGGGCGAGGCCGATGCGCGGATCCCAGGAGGCGGAAAACGCTGGCGTCACATGATCTCGACAGTCGGCGGCGAGAACGGCGGTGACCCGCTGCGGAACGCGGGCGGCCAGTTCCAGCGACGTGGTGCCGCCGAGCGAGAGCCCAACGAGCGCCGACTTCTCGATGCCGAGCGCGTCCCAGAGCTTCACCACGTCGGACGTCAGCAGGTCGAAGTCATAGGCGCCAGGCGTGGCCCCTGATGCCCCATGCCCGCGCGTGTCGTAGCGCAGGATGCGGAAGCCGCCCTGCAGGAGGGCCGCCTGCGCATCCCACAGACCGAGATCAGTGGCATGCGAGTTCGAAAACGTCACCCACGGCGCCGACTTAGCGGCGTCGTCGACGACGATGTTCAGCGCGATGCCGCCGATATCGACGAGCTTCATCACGTATCGAGCACGCTCGGGTGGAACAGCTCGTCGACCGCGAGCTTGCGCGAGATGAGTCCCTGGTCGTGGCTGTACATGATGAACTGTTCGAGGTTCTTGGCGTTGCCGGATTTGCCGAATACCCAGGGATCCTTGCCGAACATGGCGCGTTCCTTCTCGAGCAGACGCCGCCCGCCCGCGAGGCTCGACCAATTGGGATCCGACCAGTAGTCCCAGGAGATTTCGCGCGCCTGCTTGAAGACCTCGATGAGCTGCTTGCAGACGGCGGGGTTCTTGTCGGCGTGCTCCTTGCGGATGGCGAGGATGTGCATGATCGGCCACCAGCCGTACTTCTTGAAGTAGCGCTGCTCTTCCGCCTCGGCGTCGGGGAACAGACGGCGCACCGGCACCTGGCCCGAGGTAATCGACTTCGGCGGGTGCGGCTGGATGACGGCGTCGCATTCGCCGTCGCGCAACATGAGGCCGACATCGGCGCCCGCCGGCAGGTAGTCGATCTTGACGCCGGGCTTTGGCTCGAACGCTATCTTCTCCTTGTCGGAGAGGAGCCAGTGGATCTCCTCCCAGGGCGTATCGTACTCGAACTTGAGATCACCCTTGGCGAGCAGAGACAAGGTGGTCTGGAAGGAGCGGATCGCCACCTTCTTGCCGATCAGGTCCGACGGCTTCGTCGCCTTGCTGTCGGCGCGTACCAGCGTCAGGCCAGATGAGAACAGGCGGCGCGGGAACACCGGGATGCCGTAGATGTCGACCTTGCGGTCCATCGCCATCAGGAATGTCGACATCGAGAACTCGGCAATGTCGAACTCGCCGTTGAGCATGCCACCATGACGGTCGATGCCGCCTTTCAGCGGATGCGACTGGCCGACCTGCAGCGCCTTGAGGTCAAGGCCCGCCGGCAAGGCGAGCGTACCGTCGAAGAACGGCATGTGGCGGTCGTAGCGGTCGAGCGCAATCGTGTATTGCATGGGGGCTCCTCCTGGGGTTTCTAAGGTCAGCGCCACCTTACACCGCAATCGTCGGCCGGTGGAAGACTGGGAAATGCGGCTGGCCGGAAACCGGCGCATGCGCCTCAATGCAGACGCCGATCCAACGGTTCCGGTAGGCTCGCGCGCCGGTGCGGACGCGATTTACCTAGTGCGACAGACGACGAACTCGCCAGCCAGGCTTGCATCCCTTTCATTCGCCGTGCAAAGCTTGCCGCCGTGTCTGGAAATCTGAAAACCGGGTAGAATGCAGGATATCGGCGAGGCATTCCGGCTGGCGCTCGCGCTCGTGCTTTCCGGCGACAGCGATCTTCTGGAAATCATCGTGCTTTCGCTGCGGGTCAGCCTGAGCGCGATGGTGTTTGCCTCGATCCTGGGATTTTCGGTCGGAGCGCTCCTGGCGGTGACCCGGTTCCGCGGCCGCAACGGCGTACTCATCATTCTCAACGCGCTGATGGGCCTGCCGCCGGTGGTCGTCGGCCTTCTCGTCTACCTGCACCTTTCCCGTGCGGGGCCGCTCGGCTGGCTTGGGCTGCTCTATACGCCGACCGCCATGATCATTGCGCAGACGATACTGATAACGCCGATAATTGCAGCACTGTCCAGGCAGGTCCTCGAAGACCTCTACAATGAATACGCCGAACAGTTTCGCTCGCTGTCGGTCCCCCGGCATGTCGAGATGGGCGCAATCCTTTGGGATGCCCGCTATTCGCTGCTGACGGTGGCGCTGGCAGGCTTCGGGCGCGCCGTCGCAGAAGTCGGTGCGGTCATCATCGTCGGCGGCAACATCGACCACCTGACCCGCGTCATGACCACCGCCATCGCGCTCGAGACGAGCCGGGGCGATCTGCCCCTCGCCCTCGCCCTCGGCTTCGTGCTGCTCGCAATTGCACTGACGGTCAACGGGCTGGTGATGGCCGCCCGGCTGACGGCGCCCCGGTACGGATATGCTTAAGCAGGTCGAGGCGCAGATAGATCGCGAAGTGCAAAGCGACGCCGGCAGAGAATCGACGCCGCTGTTTCCGCTCGAGGTTGCCAACCTGGTCCTCGACCGGGACGGAACCCGGATCATTCGCGGCATAAGCGCGACTATTGGGGCAGATGGCATCACCGTCGTCCTTGGCGCCAATGGTTCCGGCAAGACGATGCTGCTGCGGCTGCTGCATGGGTTGATCGAACCGACGGACGGCTCGATTGCGTGGGGCATGGCCGGCAACGGCGAGGCCGTTCGCCTGCGTCAGGCAATGGTGTTCCAACGTCCCGTCCTACTTCGCCGGTCCGTCGCAGCAAACATCGACTTCGTTCTCGGACTTCGTGGCGGACGCGACGTCGAGAAGCGGGACGAGTTGCTTTCACACGTCGGCCTGCTCGCCCGAGCTTCGCAACCCGCCCACCTTCTCTCAGGCGGGGAGCAGCAGCGCCTCGCCCTGGCGCGAGCGCTGGCAACCGCGCCCGACGTGCTCTTTCTCGACGAACCGACCGCCAGTCTCGACCCCGCTTCGGTGCATATGATCGAGAAGATCGTCAGGGATGCCGATCGAGCCGGAACCAAGATCATCTTCGTCACGCACGATATTGCTCAGGCAAGACGACTGGCAGACGACGTTGTATTCCTGGAAAGCGGCCAGGTGGTGGAGCGCGGCGCGGCCGCCGGATTCTTCAACCGTCCATCGACAAAATCTGCGTCGGCGTACCTGGAGGGGCGAATCCTGCTGCCGCAGGATCACGACGATAGAGAGGAAACGAGATGAAAAAGACCATAACCCTTGCTGGGGCCATTGCTGCATTGTGCCTGCTCGCACCAACAGTTCTTGCCCAGGAGAGTACGATCATCGTCCAATCGACAACGTCGACCAAGAATTCCGGCTTCTACGACTTCGTCCTGCCGAAGTTCAGGGCCGAGACGGGAATCACCGTCAACGTCGTGGCGGTCGGCACGGGCCAGGCCATCAACAATGCGCGCAACTGCGATGGCGACGTTTTGCTGGTCCACGCAAAGAGTGCGGAAGAAGAATTCGTGGCGGGCGGCTTCGGGGTGAAACGCTCGGACCTAATGTACAATGACTTCGTTATCGTTGGCCCACCAGCCGATCCGGCCGGCATCGCCGGCAGCAAGGAGGCCGCAGGCGCACTGAAGAAGATCGCATCGGGCCAAGCCTTGTTTGCCTCGCGCGGCGACGATTCCGGGACACACAAGAAGGAGAAGTCGCTCTGGAAGGCGGCCGGCATCGACCAGAAGGCTGCATCCGGAAAATGGTACAGGGAGACCGGGTCAGGCATGGGCGCCACGTTGAACGCCGGCGTCGGCATGGGAGCCTACGTGCTGACCGACCGGGCCACATGGATCGCATTCAAGAACAAGGGCGACTTCAAGATGCATGTCGAGGGCGACAAGGCGCTGTTCAACCAGTACGGCATCATACTCGTGAACCCGAAGAAGTGCCCCGCTGTGAAGGCCGACGCGGGACAGAAGTTCATCAACTGGCTGTTGTCGCCCAAGGGCCAGAAAACGATCGGCGAATTCAAGAAGGGCCGCGAGCAGCTCTTCTTCCCGAACGCATCCTGAAGCACGGTTCGCATATCCGAACGCCGGACGGTCGCAAGGCGGCTGCACACCAAGCAATGCCGGTGCGATGCAAAAGATCCTACGACACATGAAATTGGTTCATATCGCCTAAAAATCCCTTCATTTGATTCATCATCAGGTTTCTTGCAACAATGCGCCGGGAGACGCGGCATATCGCCTGCCAGGCGGGCTTGCGCACGAACCGAACAGAGACGGCGTGCCCCGCAACGATCCGAGAACCAAGGCGCAACAGAAAGAACGATCAGCACCATGAAAAACACTCTCGATGGCGGCGACGCGATGCTCGAAGGAATTCGGGACCTCGGCGTGGAGTACATCCTGTCTTCACCCGGCACCGAGTGGTCATCCATCTGGGAAGCCATGGCCAACCAGATCCACCAGGGCAAGCCAGGCCCAAAGTTCATGGACTGCTGGCATGAGACGCTGGCGGTCGATATCGCATGCGGCTACACACTCTCGACGGGAAAGATGCAGGCCGTGCTGCTGCACGCAGGCTCGGGGCTCCTGCAAGGCCTGATGGGTGTGCATGGCGCTCTGATCGCCGGCGTCCCGATGCTGGTCATCTCGGGCGAATCCATCACCTATGGCGAGCAACCTGGCTTCGATCCGGGCCGCCAATGGGCGGACAATCTCTCGATCGTGGGTGGTCCGCAGCGGCTCATCGAACCGCTGACCAAGTTCGCCTGCCAGACGGCAAGCCCCTACACGATCTACGAGAGCATCATTCGAGCCGGCGAGATGGCCCAGCGCACGCCGGTCGGCCCAACGTATCTCTCGATCCCTCACGAGATAATGGTCGCTCCGTGGTCGATGCCCGAAAAGCCGCGTCCAGTGCCGCCGGCTCCGAAGCTCGTCTCAGCCCCATCCGAGATCCAGAAGGTCGCACAACTCATCGCCAAGGCGCGCAATCCGGTGATCGTCACCGAAGGTGCCGGGCGCACTCCGGAGGCGTTCGAGGCACTGGTGGAGCTTTGCGAGTTGGCTGCCATCCCCGTCGTCGAAAAGCCGGGCGCGATCTTCGCCAACTTCCCGAAAGACAATCCCCTGCATCAGGGCCATGACTTTGCGCCCTACTGGGGCGAGACGGATCTTGCAATCGTGATCGAGACCCGGACGCCGTGGTATCCTCCCAGCAAGCGCCCGCCGAACGCCGTCGTCGTCGATATCGACGAGGTGCCGCACCGGCCCTACATGGCGTATCAAAGCCATCAGGCGGACGTCTATCTCGAAGGCGACACAGCAACGGCCCTGACGGATGTCGCCGGGGCGCTGCGCTCCATCGGCATCGACAAAGGCACCGTCTCAGCGCGACGGGAGAAACTCGCCGCCTCGCACGAGGCGCTCATGGAGAAGCGACGCGCACAACGCGCCGCAGCCAGAAAGAAGACACCGATCGATCCGATATGGCTCTGTGCCGCGTTGAGCGAGACGATGCCGGACGACACAATCTATCTCGACGAGGTGACCACCCATACGAACCTCATCCGTGAACATATCACATGGAACCGGCCACAATGCCTGTTCACTCGGCAGGGCGGCCTTGGCCAAGGCATCGGACTATCGCTCGGGCTGAAGCTCGCGAACCCCGACCGGCCGGTCGTCACGCTGATCGGCGACGGCGGCTTCCTCTACAATCCCGTGCTGCAGAGCCTCGGCGCATCGCGCGATTTCAACCTGCCGATCATGATCGTCATCTTCAACAACAAGAAGTACGCCGCCATGCAGAACATGCACAAGCGGATGTATCCGGAAGGCACGGCAGTCGATACCGAAACCTACTTCGGCACATTCATCAACGGACCGGACTATGTGAAGGTCATCGAGGCGTTCGGCGGCTATGGCGAGACCGTCAGCGATCCGGAGGCGCTCCCGGATGCAATCAGGCGAGCGCAGAAAGTCGTCGGCGAGGGCAGAACCGCCATACTCGACGTACGCGTCGCGTAGGGCACAGCCCCATCCGGCACTCGAACAAAGGGCCCGTCGAAACAAGGGCCCAACGCAACAGGGAGAGAACACCATGACAGTCTCGAAATGTACCCTTGGCCTGGTCGCACCTGCTGCAGTCCTGGCCGCGATCATGGGAGCCACGAGCGCCCTCGCCGATGTCGGAGAGTTCTACAAGGGCAAATCGATCAGCGCCACCATGGGCTATCCGCCCGGCGGAGGCTACGACGCCTACATGCGGACGCTGTCCCGTCATATCGGACGGTACATTCCAGGTAACCCGAACGTCGTGCCGCGCAACATGCCGGGCGCCGGCAGCCTGGTTGCCGCAAACTACATTTACAATACGGCGCCGAGGGACGGCACCGTCATCGGGATCTTCGCTTCGTCCACCCTGTTCTCGGTAAAGCTCGGCGAGAAGAGGGCCCAGTTCGAGATCGACAAGTTCACCTGGATCGGCAACATGGACAAGACGGTGGGCACGTGCGTCGTTCATCGGGCCTCGAAGATCACTTCCTTCAAGGAACTCTACACAAAGAGAGTGATCTTCGGGGCATCCGGGCCCACGGCAGTGAACAGCCAGCATGCCAGAGGCTTCAATGCGCTGTTCGGGACCCGCATACAGATCATCAACGGCTATCCAGGATCGACACAGGTGCTGCTCGCGATGAGTCGCGGCGAGGTGCAGGGCGGTTGCGGCTTTGCGCTATCGTCACTCAAGACGACCCGCCGTCAGGAATGGGAATCGGGGGAGATCAAGCCGATCATCCAGACGGGCTTCGAGAAGAGCGACGATCTGAAGGACGTGCCGCATATCTACGACTTCGCGAAAAGCGAAGACGACAAGAAGGTGATGCACCTCATCTATGGCACGCACATCCTGGGGCGCCCGGTCTCTGCACCCCCGCAAATCCCGGCCGACCGCGTGAGGGCACTGCGTGACGCGTTCAACGCAACGATGAAGGATGCCAAGTTCCTGGCCGAGGCGAAGAAGCAGGACATGCCAATAGCGCCTTGGAGCGGCGAGCAGGTCGAGAAGGTCATCGCCCAGTTCGCGAACTATCCGGATAGCGCCTACAAAAGAGCGATAGGAATCCTCAACGCCGGCGAAGTGGTGAATGTTAAGCTCAAAGTCGTCGAGGGCAGGATTGCCAGCATCCAAAAGCGAACGCTGACCGTTGCCGACACGGCCGGCAAGCAACTGAAGCTGAAAGTGCATCCGAAACAGACCAGTGTCTCGCTCGCAGGAAAGAAGGCCAAGTCAGCGGACCTCAAAGAAGGCATGACGTGCCGCTTCGAGTATTTCGGAGAAAACGACTTGGCCCCGAAGGCGAATTGCCAATAGCAGTTCCCGAGCAAGGCATCCGGGGCGTTCGCCTTTCGGATGCCTTCACCTGCCGGACAAAGCCAGCGTATCGGAGCGAGGCAGCCCCTCGCTCCTGGAATGCTCCTAGAGGTGGAGCTGATAGGTCGCGGGCGCCCAGCGATAGCCAGTCCCCGACTTCTCGACAAATCCCACCGCCGGGAAAGGCATGTGGTAGCCGGTCGCCGGAATGCGATCGGTTGCAGCCATGTCGAGGATCTTCTTTCGCGCCGCGACCGCCCGATCCTTGTCCTGATCGAAACCGACGTGCCAGTCAGGCCGCTGCAGCGAAAGGACATAGTGGTTGCACGCATCCGCCCAAAGCAGAAGCTGACGCCCCGCGCTCTCGATATGAAACGCGAGATGCCCAGGGGAATGGCCGAAGGTTTCGATGGAACGGATTCCCGTTACAACCTCTCCACCTGCCTTCAGGAAGCGCGCCTTCTCGGCAAAAGGAACAGCCTGTTGCATGAAGAACTCCCTGGTCGATTTCCTCCGCTCAGGAATGTTCTCGCCCTTCCGCCAGTAGTCGAATTCCACTTCGCCAAAGATGTAACCGGCATTCGGGAACGCAGGCTTGCCGGCCTCGAGCAGTCCGCCG
>JBJOGJ010000022.1:0-27277 GCA_046048295.1 Pseudomonadota bacterium
TGATCGCATGTCCCGATTGCCGCTGACCATGGCCTGTGGCCCATACGACCGGATGGAAGCGCTGATCCAGGGACTAGTCCAGCCGGAGGCCATCGACCTCAGATATATTCCGATCCAGTCGCCGCCCGAGATTTTCGCGCGGATGATCAAGACGAACTCTTTCGACATCGCCGAAATGTCGCTCGCCCACTACATGATCATGCGTACGCGCGGTGATTTTCCCTTCGTCGCGATCCCGGTTTTCCCGAGCCGCGTGTTCCGCCACGGCTTCATTTTCATCAACAAGAATGCCGGCATCGAGGCGCCAAAGGACCTCGAAGGCAAGCGCGTCGGCGTGCAGGAATACAGGCAGACGGCAGGGGTGTGGGTGCGCGGCATCCTTCAACATGAGTATGGCGTCGATCTCTCGACCATCAAGTGGGTCGAGGGCGGCGTCAACGAGGGGCGGCCAGCCGACGACGAAATGGATTTGCGCCCCGTGCAGGAGGTGCCGCTCGAACTCATTCCGCACCACCGGACGCTCAATGAAATGCTCGAGTCGGGCGAGATCGACGCCTACTTCGGTGCCAGGCGGCCGGCCGCACTCGACAACGGCAAGAACGTCGCACGCCTCTTCCCCGATTACCGCCAGCGCGAAGTCGAATACTACAAGCGCACCGGATTCCACCCAATCATGCACACGCTGGTGATCCGCGAGGATCTGTTCGAGCGCGAGCCCTGGGTGCCGGAAAGTCTCTACAAGGCGTGCGAGGAATCGAAGCGCTGGATGCTGAAGCAGATGCGATTTTCCGGTGCGCAGCGGTTCATGTTCCCGTGGCTGCATGACATGATCGCGGAGATGGACGAACTGATGGGGGCAAACCCATGGCCCTACGGCATCGAGGACAACCGCAAGATCTTGGGGGCGTTCAACGGCTACCTCGTCGAGCAGAACTTCCTCGAGAAGAATTTGCCCATCGACGAACTGTTCACGCCGATCATCAACTGGACCGAGTAGAAGAAATCACCTGAACGAGCGAGGAATGCCCGCCCATGTCGAAAGTAAGACTGAACCTCGCCTGCCTCGACTATGACCGTATCCGCCCGTTGATGGACGGCCGGGTCACAGTCGAGGGGATCGACCTCAATGTGCTGCCGATGCGCCCGCGAGAGACGTTCCCGCGCATGCTCGAGCGTCAGGAGTTCGAGGTCTCGGAGCTGTCGCTGGCATCCTACGTGACGCTGAAGGCGCGCGGCCAGTGCCCCTTCGTCGCGCTGCCGGTGCCGCTGTCCAAAATCTTTCGTCACTCCTGCATCTACATTCGCGAAGGAGCCGGTATAAAGTCGCCCGAGGACCTGAAGGGCAAGCGCATCGGCACGACACAGTACGGATCGACGGCGGCAGTCTACATGAAAGGGCTGATGCAGGACGAGTACGGTGTCAGGGCCGAGGACGTGCACTGGTTCATGGGCGGCCTCGCCGCGCCGACTCAGCGACCGCTGGTGCCACTCAACCTTCCGGACAAGATCAAGATCGACTTCCTGCCGGACGACCAGACGCTGGAAGCGATGATGGAGCGCGGCGAACTCGATGCCTATTACTCGATCTACATCCCGCCGAGCTTCCTCTCTGGCAGTGGGCGCGTGAAGCGGCTGTTCCCGAACTTCAAGGAGGCGGAGAAGGCTTACTACAAGAAGACCGGCATCTTCCCGATCATGCACACGGTGGTCGTCAGGGAGGATATCCACAAGCAATACCCGTGGGCGGCGCGCAACCTCTTCAACGCCTTCGTTGCAGCAAAGGACGAGGCCATCGGAGGGCTTTACGATACGGATGCCCTGCATATCTCTATGCCGTTCCTGCTCGACCATATCGAGGAATATTGGGACGTGTTCGGCACCGACTTCTGGGCTTACGGGCTCGAGGCGAACCGGCCGGCGCTGACGGCGATCGGGCAATGGGTCTATGACCAGGGACTGGCGCCGCGCGTCGTGACAGCGGAAGAAATCTTCGACCCTGCGCTGGATGGCTCGCACGACCTCGCGCCGATGTCGCGGCGCATACCTATTCCGCACGTATAGCGATTGGCACACGGGAGAAACGATATGGGCAGGACAATCGATTTCGCGATTGGTGACGTCAAGACCACGGCATACGTGGCTTCGCCCGAGGGAGCAGGACCTTTTCCAGGCGTCGTCGTAGCATTCCACAAGGAAGGCATCGATGCATTCACGGAATGGGTGGTCGACGACCTGGCACGCAATGGCTACGCGGCGATCGCGCCGAACCACTATCACGTGCTTCCGTCGATGGAATACATTGAGAAGCGTCGCGACTACCTTACCGACAAGCAGCTTTCGGCCGACGTCAAGGCAGCGGCCGACTGGCTGGTGAGCGATGGGAATACTGAGCCTGGTCGTCGCGCGATCCTGGGCCATTGCATGGGGGGACGGACGACTTGGCTCGGGCTCGTGAGCCTGCCCGGCGTGTTCAAGTGCGGCTGCCCGTTCTACGGCGGTGGCAGCTTCCAGGCGCTCGGTGAAGGACCGGCGCCAGTGGACCAGCTAGAGAACATTGCGGGCCCGGTGATGGGTTTCTTCGGCAACAACGACAAGAACCCGTCGCCCGCCGATGCCGACGAGATCAGCCGCCGGCTGACGGCATTCGGCAAGAGACACGTGTTCCATCGCTACGACGATACCCCGCACGCGTTCATGGACTGGGCGAACAAGTCGTTCAATGCCGCTTCGTCCAAGGACGCCTGGCCAAAGGCGCTGCAGTTTCTCTCCGAGCAGATCGGCGGCGGCGCGGGGAAGTCGGTTTTTCCCTATTGATCCGAAGGCTACAGGCACGAATTCGGCAGCCATGGCACAAAAACGGGCGGCCACGAAGAGCCGCCCGTTTTTGAAGTATGCTTCTGCATCTGTTGCGGCCTGCTCAGACGTCGAGCACATGCTGGCCATACTGGCCGGCGGCTGTGTGCCATACGAGCGAGTGGTGGGCTGAAGCAGCGTACACGTCGCGGAACTTGCGCTGCAGGTCGTTGGAGGTGTAGAGCGCGCGCCCGCCCGCGTCGTTGAAGAGGCGCTGCACGGCGTTGAACGCCATTTGGGCGGCGAAGCACGCGTCCCGCTTGCCCTGTACGGAATGGAGCTTTGTCTCCGGCTCTCCGCGCTCGACGCGCCGCATGCACTCGCGGATGGCGGTGATGTAGAGGAGCGATGCCGAGGCAATCTCCGCCGACGACTGGCCGAGGTTGATTTGGATGCCGGGCTGGACGGCGACCGAGTTGCCGCGCGACTTGCGGGTCGTGCACTGATGCACGTATTCGGCGAGGAAGCCTTCAGCGACGCCGACGGCGGCAGCGGTATAGCTCACTGCGGAGACGCCGCCGCGGGGCATCTTGTAGACGGGCGCGGTGTAGAACAGCGTGCCCGGGGCCGTGCCCTCGTCATTCTGCTTCTTGTCGAGGATACGGTGGGTCGGCACGAAGACGTCCTTGACTTCGAAGCTCTTCGAGCCCGAGCCGACAAGGCCCATGACATGCCAGTCGTCGATGATGGTGACCTCTTTGGTCGGGATGACGACGAAGCAGCCCTGCTTCGAGCCGTCGTCGTGGAAAATGTTGCCGCCGCAGATCACCCAGTCGGCATGGTCGATGCCGGACGAAAAGCCATGCAGGCCGTTCCACACGATGCCGCCGTCGACCGGCTTGCCGACACCGACTGCCGCAACGGCGACGCAGATCTTGGCCCTGTCATTGACTCCCCAGACCTCGTCCTGGGCCTCGAGAGGGAAGGCGGCAAGCTTGGCCGGGTTGTCGGCCAGCACCATGTTGACCCAGGCCTGCGATCCGCAGCCACGGGCGAGCGTCTGGACGACCTCGCAAAGCACATCGTAGCCGAGCTCGAATCCGCCATAGCGGGCAGGTTGGCAGACGCGCAGCAGGTCATTGTCGAGATAGTCCTGGATCGTCTCGGGCGGGCACATGCGGAGCTTCTCGGCCTGGTCGGCGCGCTCGCGGAGCTTGGGTACGAGCGCCTCGGCCCGTCGCAGGATCTCTTCCCTCGTCATTTTGCTGGCCGCAGCGGCCTTGTCGGTCTTGTCAAGCATGCGCAATGTGCCTCTCGAGCTTCATCCCAATCCCTGTTCTGGCGACGATCTTACGCGAATTTGGCCGTAACGGACTAGCCTCCGCGCCACAATTGGCCGACTGCGACCAAATAACCCCATGCTTCCGCCCGCGCGCCTAGTTCTTTGGCTGAATCTCGCCCTTGAACGCCAAATGCCCGCCATCGAGCAGCAGATCGGTACCCGTCATGAACGACGCTTCGTCGGAGGCGAGGAAGGCAGCACCCTTGGCAATCTCGTCGGGCAAGCCGGTGCGGCCGAGCAGTTGGCCGGGCCCACGCACCTTGTTGGCGGCCTCGCGCGTGCCATAACGGCGGAGGATGCGCTGCGTGTCGATAGGCCCCGGCGATATGGTGTTTGCACGGATGTTTTCGGGGCCGAAGTCGATGGCCAGAACCTTGGTAAACTGGATGACGCCGGCCTTGCTGGTGCAATAGGGCGAGCGAAGTCCGATCCCGAGCTGGCCGTGCGTCGAGGCGATGTTGACGATAGCGCCGCCGCCCGTCTTTCTCATGTGCGGGATCGCGTACTTGCACATCAGGAACATGCTGGTGAGGTTGATGCGAAGCGTGTTTTCCCATTGCTCGAGAGTGAGCGTCTCGACTGTGCCGTCCGGTGTCACCGTGGCCGCCGCGTTTACGAGCGTCGTGAGCCGGCCGAATTTCCCCACCGCTTCGTTGCCGGCCGCCTCGCATTCCTCCGGCTTGCCGACGTCGAGCTTGAAAGGATGGGCGGTCCCCCCGGCTTCCCTGATCTCGTTGGCGACCGTTTCGGCGCGCTCGGCGATGACGTCGGTGACGAGCACGGATGCGCCTTCCCGGCCAAACCGGCGGCAAATGGCGCCGCCGATCTCGCCGCCACCTCCGGTAACGATTGCGACGCGGCCTTCAAGCATATTTCCCGTGGGCATGAATTCCTCCTGGTAATAGATTTTCTGTTTGTCAGGGGATGAGCACCCGCCCGCCGTTCATGGCTACACCCTGCCCGGTCATATACGAGGCATCGGGGCTCGCGAGAAACGCGGCGAGGCCGGCCATGTCCTCGGGATAGCCGATGCGGCCAAGCGGAATGGTCTTTATGCCGCGCTCGATAAGTTCATCCGGATCGGTGTTCTCGAGCGGCTGCGCAGTGTAGGAAACGCCCGGGATGATGGCATTGACGCGCACGTTGTGCCGGGCCCATTCGAGCGCCAGTGTCTTCGTAAGCGATAGTATTGCGGCCTTGGTGCAGGCGTAGTTGGCGCCCCCGGGTGTACCTTCGAGTGCACGGCCGGAGGCGATGTTGATGATGACACCGCGTCTCGCAGCGATCATGGCAGGCGCGAACGCCTGCGCGAGGAACATCGGTGCGGTGATGTTGACCTTGAACGTCTTCTCCCAGACCTCGAGCGGCATTTCCAGTGCGGAGTGGCGCGGATAGATGCTGGCGTTGTTGATCAGCAGGTAGGGATTGCCCAGATCCTTCTTGGTGGCAGCAACGGCGGCTGCGATCTGAGCCGGGTCGGACAGGTCGACTTTCATGAAATGCGCGGTGCCACCTTCGGCCTTCACCTGCTTCAGGGTCTCCTCACCGAGATCTTCCTTGTAGTCCCATATCGCGATTTTCGCGCCGCCTTTGGCAAAACGCTTCGAGAAGGCGCGCCCGAACCCGCCGCCGCCACCGGTCACGACGACCACATCTCCGGGTTTGATTCCGTCGCGGATGACGTCCGAACCAGGCTGAGCACTAGTCATGGCGTTTTCTCCCAAAAGCTGAATTTGGTAAACCGGTGTTACGATGGCTGGCACGGACGAGCATTGTCCGCTTTCCTTTTTCACTTTATGGAACCAGTACATGCTGCGACGCAAGACGGGAGAGAAAAATGGCAAGGATTTCGCGCCTTGATCCGCAATTGAAGGCAGACCGAACGGCACTTGTCCTGTTCGACGCGCTCAATGTCTACCTGCATCCGAAAAGCCCCGAGAAGCAGAAGTTTCTCGACGAGCGCAATATATTGCCGAACCTGCAGCGGCTCTTGGCCGGTGCGAGAAGTACCGGCATAACGACCTTCTACCCGTCCGGGGCACACGCGCCAGATGGCTCCGATACGGTGGCACGGCTGACCGACACCGACATGGAGCTTAATCCGATCACCGTGGAAAGCCAGAAGGTTGCCAAGGCACCTTTCAGCAAGGACTCCAAGGATGCGGAGGTGGCACCTGAATTGGCTCCCGCGCCAGGTGACGTCTTGGTGCCGAAACACCGCTGGAACTCCTTTCACCAGACCGACCTCGACCTGCACCTGCGCGTGCGAGGCATCGACACCATCGTCATCGCGGGTGGCTCGACAGATGTCGGGATTGCGTCCACAGTGTTCGGCGCACGTGATCTCGACTATGGCATCGTCGTCATATCCGACTGCTGCTACTCGGCGCGCGGCAACAACAACGAATTTTTCCTCACGCGCGTGTTTCCGCGCATGGGGCGGGTGATGACCGTGGACCAGGCCGTAGCGCTGATGGTTCCCTGAAGGAGGAGGTTGTGATGGCGCAGGTCGCAGACGGCATTGAGCGCGAGGAATTCCTTTGTCCGGGCGGCATGCCGGCGTTCATGGCGCGTCCGGCCGGCGAGGGTAAGCACCCGATCGTGATCCTCATGCACGAGCGTTACGGTCTCGTGCAGCATACCAAGGATCTGGCAGTGCGCTGTGCCAGGGACGGCTTCTTCACGGTCGCGCCGAATTTCTTTTTCAAACATCCTGACCTTGCCGCCCTTAACGCCGGCGATAGCCGGTATGACCTGCGCGATCCCGAATCCAACACGCTCCTGAAGTCGGTGCTGCAGATGTTGGCCGACGATCCACGGGCCGATTCGACGAGGGTCGCCGTGGCCGGCTACTGCCAGACCGGACGGCATCCGCTGGTCTTTGCGGCGGAGGCTTCGATCTCGGCGGCGATCGTCTGGTATGGTGCGGCTTCCAAGCGCGAGTGGAGCGTGAACGAACTGCAGCCAAAGCCGCTGGAGGAGATCATTGCCAGGGTAGACTGCCCCGTATTCGGGTGCTTCGGCGAGGCGGATCACATCATCTCCCTCGACGACGTCGTCCGCTTCCGGAACTGCCTCGAGGCCAATCGCAAGAGCTATGAGATCCACATGCTGGCCGGCGCCCCGCACGGCTGGCTGAACGACACCATGCCTGGCCGCTACCGCAAGGCGCAGGCGGAAGCGGGCTGGGCGGCGCAACAGCGTTTTCTGACGAAAGTGCTCGGCGGCGGCTTCAAGTCCGACGAGGTGAGCTGGACGTTCAACTGCGAGACGGGCCGCAACTACGACTTCTCGAAAAACGTCCGC
This sequence comes from Pseudomonadota bacterium, assembly GCA_046048295.1. Lineage (GTDB taxonomy): Bacteria > Pseudomonadota > Alphaproteobacteria > Rhizobiales > Hyphomicrobiaceae > CBDCWA01. The sequence goes on from JBJOGJ010000022.1 coordinate 7,442, forward strand.
CTCGAGTAGCCGGCACCGGAAATCGTGAAATGGAGAAGGAGAGCACGGCCGCCCCAGGCGAAGCCCGCATGGGGTGGTCGCTGCTTGTACTTCTGCTGCTGCAGTCTGCAATGTTGCAGCTTGGCATGCAGCTCGCCCGGGTGAACACCACATACGCTGCCATTGAGATCAAACTTCCTGTGGTGTGGATCGGCGTCATCACGGCGAGCTACGCCTTGTTTCCAGCGATAGCGGCGATGCAGATCGGCCGCTTCTCCGACCGGCGTGGCGACACCGTCGCGCTGATGGTGGGAACAGCGCTGAGCTTCATTGGATGTGCCGGCCTGTGGCTGCTACCGACTGCTATCTGGCCGTTGATCGTCTTCAACACGCTGCTCGGTCTCGGGCAGACGTTCTGCATGACCGGGCAGCAGAGCTTCTCGGGCCGCCGTGCTGGACCGGCGCAGAGAGACAGTGTTTTTGGTTACTATATGCTGTCCCTTTCCCTCGGCCAGGCGCTGGGTCCCATCGTGCTGAGCGTGCTTTCCAAGGGCGCAGATTTGCCCCCGGTGAAGGACGTGTTCTTTTTCACGGCCGTATTCTCGATTGTTTCCGTGGCGATATCGTTCATGCTCTATCGTCGCGCCGGCAGCGGTCGCAGCGAACACGCACATGAGCCCATGCCGCTCGGCGAACTGGTCAAGGTGAAGGGCCTCGTCGCGATGGCGATGGCGAGTGCACTGGTGGTGACGGCCATGGACCTCACCATCGTCTACCTGCCCTTGATCGGCACTGAGCGGGGCATCGACGCAAGCATGATCGGCTACATGCTGACGATGCGTGGTTTCGGTTCCATACTGGCGCGTGCTTCGTATTCGAGCCTCGTGCGGGTTCTGGGGCGGATCCGGCTGATGTACCTCGTCATGCTGGGCGCAATGCTGGCCCTGCTCGTGGTGGCACTGCCCGTTCCGGTCTGGCTGCTGTTCCTCGCAGTCTCCTCGTCGGGCTTCTTTCTGGGAATTGCCATTACTGCAAGCCTGACGACACTGGTCGATATCGCGCCTGACGATGCACGTGGTGCAGCCCTTGCCATCCGTCAGACCTGCAACCGCCTCGGCCAGTTCTTTACGCCGATGGTCGTCAGCCTCGTTGCTGCATTGACCGGCGCCGGAGGGATATTCGTCGTCACGGCGCTGGCGGTTGGCATCTCTGGAGCGGTTGCCGAGAGGTCGTTGCGACAGCGCCGGGACCCGGCAAGGGCTGCGTGAGGCTTCTCGGACAAACGGCGCTGACCTATAACTGCCTGCGAAGGAAACGCCTCAACAAAGGAAGCAGCAGATGCGCATCGCGATCATCGACGACTACCAGGGCGTGGCACTCGAATGCGCGGACTGGTCTAGAGTCCAGGCAGGGCACGAGATCCAGGTCTTCCGCAAGCCGTTCGCCAGCGAGGAGGAACTCGTTGCCACGCTTTCCGGCTTTGAGGTCATCTGCGTGATGCGCGAGCGCACGGGATTTCCAAAACAGGTCATCGACCGCCTGCATGGGCTCAAGTTCATCGCCACCCCCGGCATGGCCAATGCCGCCATCGACATGCAGGCGGCGAAAGACAGGGGCATCGTCGTCTCCGGCGGCACCTCGCCCGGCCACTGCACGTCCGAGCTGACCTTCGCCCTGCTCATCGCCATCGCACGCCAACTGCACGTTCAGCACGAAAGCGTGCGCAAGGGCGGCTGGCAGGTCGGCTTGGGCGGCGAGCTCCGGGGCAAGACGCTCGGCATCATCGGGCTGGGCCGGCTCGGAGAGCAGGTTGCCGGCTATGCCAAGGCTTTCAACATGAACCTGATCGCTTGGAGCCAGAACATGACCGGGGAGCGGGCGGCAGCCTGTGGCGCGCGGCTGGTGACCAAGGACGAACTCTTCCGGCAATCGGACTATATCACCATCCACTTGAAGCTGTCGGCCAGGACGACCGACCTGGTCACCACCCGTGAACTGGGTCTCATGAAGCCGACCGCATATATAATTAATACGTCTCGCGGACCGATCATCAACGAGTCGGCGCTTCTCCAGGCTCTGCACAGCGGAACCATCGCCGGAGCGGGACTGGACGTCTTCGATGTGGAGCCGCTTCCGGTCGACCACCCAATGCGGACGGCGCCGCGAGTTCTGCTGACACCTCACGTGGGCTATGTGACACGCGACAACTACCGCATTTTCTACGGTGGCATCGTCGAATCGCTCGAGGCCTGGCTCGGCGGCAAGCCGATCCGCATCGTCAACGCCTGAAGGAGCGCCTGGCGGGCAGGTTCGGCTTGACGGTCGCGGGCTCGACAGCCTAACTGGATCGCAACGACAACATCAAGAAATCACTGGGGAACTTTCATGGTCGATATGAAGACGGAGATCGAGGACGTCGTTACCGCAAACCGCATCCTGGCCAACGAGCACGTTCTCGATTCCTTCGGTCACGTGTCCATACGCCACCCTGAGGATCCGAACTTGTACATCATGTCGCGCGCCCGCGCTCCGCAGCAGGTGGTGCCGAACGACCTGATGACGTTCAAGCTCGACGGCACGCCGATCGAGCCCGAGGCAAAATGGCCCGGCAAGCCCTATTCCGAGCGCTTCATTCATGGTGCGATTTACGAAGCGCGACCCGACGTCATGAGTGTCGTGCATAACCACTCTCACAGCGTGATTCCGTTCTCGGTCATCAAGTCGAAGCTGCAGCCGCTGATGCACATGGCAGGCCCGATCGGCAACGACATCAACGTCTGGGACAGCCGCCACAAGTTCGGCGACACCAACCTCCTGGTGACCGACATCGACATGGGCCGCGACCTCGCCAAGGCTCTCGGCAATCGTACTGTTTCTCTGCTGCGTGGCCACGGCTGTATCGTCGTCGGCAAGTCGCTGCGTGAGGTGGTGTTTACCTCCATTTATCTCGAGGTGAATGCCAACATCCAGCTGAGTGCCATGGCGGCGGGCGAGGAAATCACCTTCCTTTCCGATGGCGAGGTCGAGAAGATCACGCGCGGACGGGCCGGCTTCACGCTGGAGCGCGGCTGGGAGAACTGGTGCAATCGTTGCGGCCGGCCCTACGTGCCCAGGGAAATGGTCATGGGCGAGGGCTTCTCGCGCACCGACCCGACCGGCTGACGGCAACGAAATACGCCTACCACAGAACGCACGAAGAACCGAGGACAGACGTTTCATGAAATATATCGACGCTTTCTGCCACTATTTCCCCTCCGGCATCTGGAACAAGATGCTGAACTCCGACGGCATGGGCCGCGACATCGGCGTGCGCATGCAGGGCGTGCCCGCGATCTACGATCTCGAAGAGCGCTTCCGGGTCATGGATCTCTTCAAGGATAAAGACTACACGCAGGTTATTTCGCTCGGCATGCCGCCGCTCGAGGCCATGGGGCCGCCTGCGGTGTCGATTGAATTCGCGAAGATCGCCAACGATGGCCAGAAGGAACTTTGCGACAAGTATCCGGACCGCTTCGTCGGCTACCTCGCCTCGCTGCCGATGAACGATCCGGAAGCTGCCGCGAAAGAGGCCGAACGTTCCATCAAGGAAGCAGGCGCGTGCGGCCTGCAGATCCACACCAACATCAACGGCGAGCCGCTCGACGAGGCGAAGTTCCACCAGGTCTTCGAGGTAGCCGAGAAGCTCGATACGCCGGTGTTCCTGCATCCCTCGCGCGGCTCCAACATGCCGGACTATCTCTCCGAGACAAAGTCGAAGTATGAGATCTGGTGGACCTTCGGCTGGCCCTACGAGACGAGCACAGCGATGGCCCGGCTCGTGTTCGGCGGTGTCATGGACAAGTATCCCAAGCTCAAGGTTCTGGCCCACCATCTGGGCGCCATGGTGCCGTACTTCGAGGGACGCGTCGGTCCGGGCTGGGATCAACTCGGCAACCGCACCACGGACGAGGACTACAAGTCCCTCCTAAAGAGCATGAAGAAGCGCCCGCTCGACTACTTCAAGGACTTCTATGCCGATACGGCAGTTTTCGGTTCGATGTCGGCGACAAAGTGTGGCCTCGACTTCTACGGCGTCGACAAGGTGCTGTTCGCGTCCGACTGCCCGTTCGATCCGGAGAAAGGGCCGGGCTTCATCCGCGAGACGATCAAGATCATGGAGAAGCTCGACTACTCGACCGCAGACATGGAAAAGATCTGCTTCAAGAATGCCGAGGCAATGTTCAAGCTGAAGAGCTGAGCCGCAGGGTAATTCTTGCGAGAAGGCCGGCATCGACTGCCGGCCTTTTCGTTTGGCGGGGCTACTTCTTGATCCGCAATGAGACGAGTTCGTCGCCGATTTTCCGGAATGCTTCCCGCAAATCCGAGCCATTCGAGGCATCGAAGTAGTACGAGGTGCTGGAGGCGCAGTCCTGCAGCGTCGGCAGCACTTCCGACGGCGCCTGGAAGCCGACCGTGAAGACGGTCACACCTTGCGCCTTCATGTTGGTGCAGAGCTGCGCGACCTGTTGGGCGGAGGTGCCGTTATCGGGCTCGTACTCGGTATTGAACATGCCGTCCGTCATGAGCAGTACGGACTTGATTGTCTTCTTGTCGCCGTAGGCCGCAGGCTGGCTCGAATAACCCCATACCGAGGCCCACTTCGGTGAAATCAGGTACCAGGCCCACGCCGCACCGAGATGACCCGCCGTCGCACCGTCCGCCGTATAGCCGTCGATGGTGGAGATGAGCGCTGACTTGTTGTTCGTTATTGGCAAGATCGCATTTGCAGGGCAGCTGGTTGCCTTGCTGCCCGAGAGCATGCCGAAGGCGGGTGCATCGTCGGTGAAGCCTCCCTCCGAGGCGCGGCGTTCAGATACGCAGGTGTCGGGTGGCACGGTGCTCGTGCCATATGGCGTACCCTTGGCGATGTCGGCGAAAGCACCGGCGTTGAGCGCGGTGGCATAGGGGGCAAACCCGATGCGGACCTTGGGCGCACCCGGAGTACCGGGCATCATCAGGTCGACAAGGTCGCGGACCGCAGCCTTGAGGTCTGTCAGCTTGCCGAAATCGTTCATCGATCCGCTGGTGTCGAGCATCATGCCGAGCTCGACGTCCTTCACCGAATAGACGGCGGTCGTCGTCTTGTGGATGCCGATCTTGTCGATGCCGAGCACCGAACCGAAGTAGTTGTGTACGGTGGTGTCGAGTTCGACGCCGACAGTGTCGTTGGCGCGGTCGATGAGAACGACAGGGGCCTGGGCAGATGCTCCGGTAAGGCTGCCGTTGTTGAGATGGGCGTCGATGTAGGCCTTGACCGTGTTGCGGATTTCATCGTCGGAGGCGCCATTCTCCTTCATTGCCTTGGCGCCGGCGAGGGCAGCAGCGTCGAGGACTGCCGCCTGCTTCGATGCAAGCTGGTAGGCCCGCCCACCGTCAATTGCGAGACCGACCGTCCCGATGAGCATTATGCAGGCGAGCGCGAAGATCACGGCGACGGCGCCGGACTGATCCGATCCGAACTTCCCAGTGACCTGCACATTCGTCACAACTGCTTCCCCACCTGCTACTCCGCCAGGTTCCTTTTGCAGCAGATCGAGGTTTCGGACCACTCGAATATTCGAATACGGACAATCGCCGCTTGCGCCGATAGGAGCAGTTTTAGCCTTTCCGTTAACACTTGGATTACGAACGGATGAAACAATGTTCAAAGATTTACGAACGGTTTCCCGGACGTAAATTTATCCTGAAAAATCCGCCGGATTAGAACACGGCCCAAACCGGGCTATCTGCGCTGCTGGTTGGGGATGTCGACCGGAAGATAGTCGATGCCGGAGCGCTGGATCGGTTGCGGATAGAGCCGCATCAGGTTCAGGACGTTCATTGGCATGCCGACCCGAACCGGCAGACCGATCTCCTTAGCCTCCTCAGCCGTGAGTGCGTAGTCGTGCGTCCAGTGTCCGCCTGCAAGCTTCTCTGCCACGTCTTCGGCGGCCTTCTGCTCCAGGCGTGGTGTCAGCAACTCAACAGCGCCGCGCTTGACCTGCGCCAGAGCCTTTTCCGACACGTCTGCGAGAACGTGGGTCAGGTCGAACACGTTCGCGGCCGGCTTGGCATCCCGCGCCTTGACAATGCTGGCGGCGGGCAGGCCGGAGATCTGTGGGTCTATCGGACCGAGTACGGAGAATTCCCCGAGCACGATCTCGTCGGCTGCGAGCGCGATCAGTGTACCGCCCGACATGGCGTAGACGGGCACGAACACGGTGACCTTAGCGGGATGTGCCTCGACTGCGCGCGCGATCTGCATCGCCGCCAGAACCAGCCCGCCGGGCGTGTGCAGGATGAGGTCGATCGGCCGGTCGATCGGCGTCTCCTTGATAGCCGAGATGATGGTCTGCGCGTCCTCCAGGTCGATGTGGCGCGACACAGAGAAGCCGAACAGGCTGGCTCGCTCCTGCCGGTGGATCATGGTGATGACGCGACTGCCGCGCGACTGCTCGATGCTGCGCAGCGCCCGCATCCGTTGTACCGCCTGCAGCCGCCCGGTGATGAGTGGCTGCAGGGCCATGAGGGCGAACAGGAGGAAAAGGATGGATGAGAAGTCGAGCTGCATCGTCCGTCGTGCCTTTCTCCCGTGATCGCCCCTCTGGCGGCGCTACTCCTTGATGAGCGGCAGCCAAGCCTCGGGGACGATACCTGCGTCGCGCGCCCGCCCGACGTAGTACTTCCAAAGTTTCTTAACGTGCCGGTCTCGGATGAAGTGGTGGTCGAAATCGTCCATCTCCTTCTCGGAGAGCGGGATGACCTTGCCAAGCGCGGCAGCCTGGTATTGCGCGTGCGCGTTTTCGACGAAATGCACAGAATCGATGAGCAGGCTCTGTACGTCCTCGGCCGTGATGACCTGGCCGTGGCCGCGGATCAGGGCGGCATGGCAGGCGCCGAGCGACTTGGCTAGGCTCTGGCCTAGCGCCGGGGTGGCGACATGGCTCGGGTCGGGGTGTACCGGGATGCCGCTGCGCCAGCGGATCGAGTGGTTTTTGAAGGGCACCAGCTTTTGGCCCTCGACCATGGTGAACACGTTGGTGATGTCGTCGTGGAAGTGGGCGATGGCGTGGACATCGGGGCGCGTCTTGAAGATCTCCGAATGCAGCGCCACCTCCGCCGGCGGCTTCTGGTCTGCCGGCCCCGAAAGCTTCTTGCCATCGAGATTGCAGATCAACAGGTCCTCAGGTGCGAGCGAGGCCCGGCTTTGGTCGAGCCCCTGGATGAGGAAGGTATCACCGCCGGGCAGGCGCGAGCTGACGTGCCCGCTGTAGCCGAGGATGTTCTCCATGTTGAGAATGCGGGTACATGCCGCGATCTCGGCGCGCAGGCGCTTCTCGGTTGCGGTATCCTCGGTCGCGATGTTCGATGCCATCGATATCCTCCGTGCGTGTTGGGTTAGCCCAGACGTTACAATGCCGGGGCAAGGGTATGGGAGAAATTTCTCCACTTGGCCAACAACCGTTTGGCGCCCGGGCACTCCCGAGGGTATTCTCCGAACCGGCTGAACAAGGAATTCTGGGAGTGCGACCATGACGAAGGCGAGGGTGACGGGGCTCAGGGGCATCGAACTGGGGGTGCGGAACCTCGGCGAGAGCGCCAGCTACTACGAGGACGTCTGGGGCCTGAAGCGGGTTGCCCGCCACGGCGATTCCATCTACCTGCGCGCGAGGGGCGCCGAGCACCATATCGTGCAGTTGAACGAGCGGCCGAAGTCGGCGCTGATGTCCATCAAGCTCGCGGCCCCTGACAAGGCGGCCGTCGATGAGTTGCACGCCGCCGCCGTTTCGTTCGGCGCCGACGTGACCACGACTCCTGCCGCCCTGCCGGCCGATGGCGGCGGCGGCTATGGCTTCGCGTTGAACACCCCGGAAGGCCACAAGATCATGATCTCGTCGGATGTCGCCCGGCATGCCGACATCGGCGCGGACCGCACGACGCCCGTCAAACTGACCCACGCAGTGCTCAATACGACGCGGCCCGACGACCAGATGCGCTTCTTCTGCGACCTCCTGGGTTTCCGCCTCTCCGACTGCAACGGCCGCATGAACTTCGTCCGCTGCTCGAAGGACCACCATGCCATTGCGCTGGCGGAGGCGGAGGGGCCGGGCCTCAATCACATGGCCTACGAGATGGACAGCTTCGATTCGCTCATGCGTGGCTGTGGCAGGCTTAAGGCCAACGACGTGACGTTGGAGTGGGGCGTCGGCCGACACGGTCCCGGCGACAATATCTTCGCCTATTTCGTCGAGCCCAACGGTTTCGTTACCGAGTACACGGCCGATGTCGAGCAGATCGAGGACGACAATGCCTATGTCCCGCACGACGAGGCCTACTGGAACAGCTTCCCGATGCGCCCGTGTCGCTGGGGGATGGCGACGACGCCATCGAAGCATCTGCGCCATGCGATGTCCGGCAAGCTCGCCGAGGAGCGCAACCAGCTCTGCGACGAAATCATCTCCAAGAGCCTTTCGCGGTGAGATTGTCCGATGACCGAACCTGAGAACAAGCCCCGCAAGATGTTGAACAAGACCCTCTACGTCATATTCTCCGAGGTGGTGGAGGGCTCAGGCGACCGCGACCAGGTCAAGGCGGAGCACTACGCCTATCAGTTTTCGCTCGAGGACCGCGGCGTCCTTTTCGCTGCCGGCCCGCTGCTTGGGGAAAACGGCAAGCCGACCGGCACAGGCATGATCGTGGTCCGCGCCGCCTCGATGGAAGAGGCGAAAGCGATCGCCGACGGCGATCCGTTCCACAAGAACGGGTTCCGCAAATACCGCATCCAGCCTTGGCGCATCAGCGAAGGGACCTTCTCACTCCGGGTGAAGTACTCGGAGGGCACCTTCGAGTTGGATTAGGGGAAGAGATGCGCCGGCCCGCATGGACCGGCGCTTGCTTGCACGATCTAAGCGACGGTTACTTCTTTTGCTGCTTCTTTTTGAGCCATGGCTGGTTGGTGATCACCGCGAGGCGGCGTGCGATGTCCTTGTCGGAGTTGGCGATCTCCTCGACGAGCTTCTGAACCTCGTCGCCTGAAGCCGGATTCACAGGGAACTTCGCTTTCTCGGCTTCGGCCAGTAGCTCCTTGCTCTTGACCGCCTTGTCGAAGGCGGCGCGCAAGGCTTTGACACGATCCGCCGGGACGTCAGGCGTCGTATTGAGTGGACGTCCCACGGCTGTCGGTGCCGAGAGGAGTCGTAGCGCCTGCTTGTCCTGTTCGTTCTTAGCGAGATTCATCAGCAACGGCACATTTTCCAGCCCCTTTGCCTTCTTCAGGCCTATCTGGACCAAGTGTACCAGCTTGCCGTCGCGCACCCAGTTGGGCCGTGTCGCTTTCCATGATGCCCAGGCGTTCGAGCCGCGTCCGGCAACCTCGCCTTTCTCCATCGCGAGGTTGATGTCGTTGCCGCCAGGATAGCCGAAGATCAACTTGAACTTGGTGCCGACGAACTCGTTAAGTACGATCGGGTACTGGCTTGAACTCGCCGATCCTGTCGTGCCGAGCGGCACCTCTTTCTTCTTGGCATCCTCGATCGTTTGCACGCCGGCGGTATGCCAGACGGATACGACATTGTTGTCTTCGTTCGCGTTCCCGATGTAGATGAACTTTGTTACATCGATACCGAGCCGCGGGTCGCCCATGACTTGGTTGAGAGCGAGACCCTGGGCAATGGCCGAAAGTGCGGTACCGTCCCGCGGTGCTACGTTCATCATGTATTTGGCGGCGATACGCGTGCCGGCGCCCTTCATCTGCTTCGGAACGATGTTTGGGTTGCCGGGAATGTAGCGTGGCATGTGCCGCGCCATCAGGCGGGCGTACCAGTCATAGCCGCCGCCTGCTGAGAAGCCGATGTAAAGGTCTATGGATTTGCCTTTGTAGAAATCCTCGACGGATTGCGCGTTTGCAACGCTTGAAAGAGCGATGGCAGAGGCCGCTGTCGCGAGCGCAAAGCGGACTTGCCGGGCAAGCCAAATGATAGTCAACATCATCTCCCTTCTTGATGTTCGGCGGTAACTTTTACCGCTCGAGGTCAGTCTTCACGAAGGGCCGACAAGTAGAAATCGGGAGTAGGACCTATGGAATGACAGGTCGGGCTGATGCCGGATTGAACCGGCCGCGATCAGAACAGTGATGTGAATTGGCTACGGGGCGTAGGTCTGCTGAAACGCTCCAGTCCCGACGCCGTTCTCCGCTCAAGCGAATCGTCGCCATCCAGGCGGGCAGGACTGATGTAGCGCACTCGTACCCTAGCGGTTCCGGCCCGACGCATTTCGAGAAGCTCGGCCGTTCTGCTTGAAAGGTCGATGATGCGTCCCTTCCTGAACGGTCCCCTGTCGTTGACCCGAACGATAAGCCGACGGCCGTTCTCGAGGTTCGTCACTTCAACGAGGGACGGTAGAGGCAGCGTCGGGTGCGCCGCGGTGAGGCGGTTCATGTCGTAGATCTCGCCGTTGGCCGTTCGCCGCCCGTGAAAATCCTGCCCATACCAGGAAGCCGTTCCGATCCGGTCATAGTCTGGCTCGTGCCGCGGCACGTACACGATTCCGCCAACGGAATAGGGAGAGCCGAGCTTGTGCCGGCCGCCACCTTTTGGAACGTATGCCCCGACTGCAACGACTCTGGGCGAGTAGGCGGTAGACTCCTTGCGTACGGTCGAGCTGCCTGCACATCCCGCCACCAGAACCGGTAGCAGAATTGCCGCGATACTCAACGGCTGGAGCTTGTTTGGCGATACGAGCGACACGGCCCCAATGTCCTCAAAAATTGTGGCCGGCCGTTGGCCGATAGGCGCGCGGATACTGGCTCGCCGTGAAATCATATTTATCGGGAACGGTAGCAGGCTCGATTGAGTTGGCGCGCTGCACGGCGGTGGCAGCCTCCCGTGCTACTGCCGTGGCTGCAGATTGGATATGCGTCGATACGCGATCGCAGATATCGCGGTTCTGTATGCAGTACGAACCGGCGTTCGAATACGCAGCGGTCATGCTGCGGACGATCTGGTCGCGATGCTGCTCATTGCCTGGCAGCAGCAGCACGGCGACTGCGGACAGCATTACAAGTCTTATGATAACACGCGTCATGTCGTCCACCTCCGGCAAACTTCCTTGCACGGTGGACGATAGCAGGTGACTTCGAACGGCTGCTGAAACCTTGCGCAGTATTTAGTCTAAAATTGACGCGAATTTATTTACGCTTCGAAGCACGAAGGTTGCCGGACGGTTAACGGCCCGTGATAGCCCCGAAGGTGGCTTCGAAGAGCGGATTTCCCGGCGTGGCGAGCTGCTCGGTGATAGTGAAGTGGTGGTGGCCAGGAGATGGTACGACCTTGACCAGGGCGCCGGCCTTTCGCCAAGCCGCTGCCAGCTCCTCCGCATTGCGGATGAACTCCTCGGCTTCGACGTCGCCGACGGTCAGGATCAGCGGACCAGGGCTCTTGGGTGTGAGACGCACCGGGCTCAACCTCTCCTCCTCGTCATCGTCGATCTTGAGTTCCTTGTTCACTTCCACGAGGCGGATCGGCGTCAGATCGTAGAGCCCGGAAATGCAGGTCCCGCTCTTGATCAGATCCGGTGGAACGCCGTGGTGCGACCAGTCCGTGGCCATCATCATCGCCGTCAGGTGCCCGCCGGCAGAATGGCCTGAAACGTGGATGCGATTCCCGTCATGCCCGAATTCGCCCGCGGCCCGGTAAAGGAAGGCGATGGCGCGTTGGGCGGCGTCGACGATCTCGGTCAGCCGAGCAGCAGGCGCCAGCGGGTAGGAGATCGTGGCGACATTGACACCGCGTTCGATATAGGGGGCCGCCAAATAGCTGAACTCGTCCTTGGACCTGGATTTCCAGTAGCCGCCGTGGATGAAGACCAAGAGTGGCGCATTGGCGGTACCCGAGAAGAAGAGGTCGAGCTTTTCGCGCGGTGCGCTGCCGTAGGCGACGTCGAGATGGCACTTGGCGGAGGCCTTGACCGTGGCAGTGAGGGCGTCCGTCTTTTCCTGCTGGGCCTGCCGAATGTCGGCAAGTTCCGGACTCCGGCCGGAGCCATTGTACTGCAGTTCGAGCGCCGCCTGCTCATAGTCGCGGAAGACCTTCATGAATTTTCCCCCGGGTCTGATGCGTTTCTAGGTTGAGTGTAGGACCACTCTTTTGGTGGGAGCAAGGCTGGACAAGTGGAAATATGGGCGTATCAGAGCGGCGACCGAAAGTTTTGATCTCCCGATCCACCGGGTCTAGTATGCACGTGCTGGCGAAACACCCGAGGAAAGACGAGCGTGCTCATGGCTGGAAATGCTGCCGAGTCGGAAAGTGTCGAGATGAAGTTCCGGGGCGCGATGCGCCGGCTTGCCGCTACCGTGAATATAATATCAGTCAAGGTGGGAGACGATCGGCATGGGACCACCGCGACGGCTGTTACCTCTCTCAGCATGGATCCACCCTCGGTCCTGGTCTGCATCAACCGCACGAGCCGTGCCCATCCGCTGCTCAAGAAGGCTGCAAAGTTCGGCGTAAATATTCTCCACACCGACAACTGCGCCGTTTCCGCGGCCTTTTCGAGCCAGATGACGGCCGAGGAGAAGTTCGGGGTCGGCGATTGGCAGATCGGCGCGAATGACGTTCCCTATCTTGCCGACGCCCAGGCCTGGCTGATCTGCAGCAAGGAGCAGGAAGTTGACTACGGCACACACACGATCTTCATAGGCCGCATCGTGGAGGCAGAGGTGCGCGAGGACGTATCGCCGCTGCTCTACAGCGACGGCAAGTATGCGGCCTGCGGGACGCTCGACGAGTAGCAACAGGTTTTCAGGAGGCAGTTATGCGCGATTGGATGAAGCTCGTTCCCGAGGAGGAACTTGAGACCTACAGGAAGGCCGGCTTCATGCAGGCCGTCGAGCCCGGCAAGCGCCCCGCCCTGGTCGTTGTCGACGTGACGTATGGTTTCACTGGCTCACCTGGCTTGACGCTGGCCGAGGCGCTGGACGAGTTTCCGACCGCCGCCGGTCCCGTTTCCTGGGAGGCGATGCCCAAGGTCAAGGCACTGATAGAAGTGTTCCGGAAGGCAGAACTTCCGATCGTCTATACCCGCGCCAACCAGTACAATGTCGGCTTCGTCGGCAAGGCGACAAAAGCGAGACGGCGCCAGGGCGCAACGGGCGGGCGCTTCAACGACATCCCCGAGGAGATCGCACCACGGGAACAGGACTGGGTACTCGAGAAGTTCCGCGCTTCGGGCTTCTTCCAAACGCCGATGATGGCTTACCTGACACAGGAAAACGTCGATACGCTGGTCGTCTGCGGTGTATCGACGTCGGGATGTGTGCGGGCCACCGTTGTCGACGGATTCTCCAATGGCTTTACCACTTTTGTCGTCGATGAGGCCTGTTTCGATCGCTCCCCCTTCGCCCATGCGGCCAACCTGTTCGATATGCAGGCCAAGTACGCGACGGTCCTGTCCTTGACCGAAACCGAGAAGATGCTCGAAACGTTCATGCCGGCAACCGGAAGGGCTGCGGCCGAATAGTCCGGCGTCATTCGACGATTGTGTATTGTGGAGGGCAGCCATGCAATTCGGATGTTGGACGCCATTGCCGCATACGGTGCGTTCGGAGCCTCGTATCGACGTTGCACACGAGCAGATGAAGCGCCGAGGTGGAGCCGGAGACCCCGATCTCAATCTGGCGTTTGCCGGCGAGGTCCTTCGCAAGGCCGAAGGGTATGGTTTTGACATCTCGCTGATTGCCGAGCGGTTTCTCGGCCCGGATCATGAATGCTGGATGATGGCGGCAGCGCTGGCGCCCCTGACGAACTCGATACGTCTGATGCCGGCCATTCATCCTGGCATGATCACACCGCAGGTCGTCGCCAAGATGGGAGCTTCGCTCGATCGTCTGAGCGGTGGCAGATGCGCCATCAACATCGTCAACGGCTGGTGGCAGCAGGAGTTCGAAATGTACTCCAACGGCAACTGGATCGAGGCATCGGATGCGCGCTATCGGCGGATGAACGAGTTCGTCCAGGTCATGAAGGGGTTGTGGACGGAGGACGAGTTTTCCTACGACGGCGAGTTCTATCGGCTCGACAAGGGAAGCTTGCCGACGAAATCCGCAACGCTTCCTCATCCACCGCTCTTCGCCGCCAGTCGCACCGATCTTGGCATGGACATTATCGCACGCGAATGCGACGTCTGGTTTGCTCTCGTCCAGCAGAATTTCCGCAATTACGAGGAGAACTACGGGGTGATTGCCGACGGGATCGCGGAGATGCGGCGCCGCAGCGCGAACTACGGTCGCAAGCTCGGCTATGGTGTCAGTTGCCACGTCATCTGCCGTGACAGCATGGAGGAGGTGCTGCAGGCTGCCGAGGGGCTCGAGCGTGAAGGCCAGAAGAGCCGGCTGGCGCTAGTCGCCGCCAAGGCACTTGGCGCCGGCCTTGTCGGCACGCCGCAAATTATAGCCGACCGCATCAGACGATACGAGGACGCGGGCGTCACGATGCTCATGCTGCACTTCCACCCGATGCTCGACGGTCTCGACACGTTCGCCGAGAAAGTGATGCCGTTGCTCGGTTCGAGCGCGCCGACGTTCAGGCAGGCGCTAGCCCAGGAAGGTGCGCTATGATGAAGAAAGAATTCGACCAGTCCACGCTATTCCCCTATCGCGCCATCGTCGACCACCCGGCGATTTCTTGGCCGGGCGGCAAGCGAATGGCTGTCTGGGTTGTGCCTAACATCGAGCACTTCCACCTGGAGTTGACCAATCCGGCCCCGGACGTGAAGGTCCATTCCAGGCGGGACTACGGCAATCGCGTTGGCGTATGGCGCCTCATCGACTCCATGGTGAAGTACGGCATCAGAGGCACCGTGGCACTCAACTCGGAGGTGATCGAGCACTACCCACGCATCATCGAGGCATGCCGCAAACTCAACTGGGAGTTCATGGGGCACGGCAGAACCAACTCGGTGCGGCTGACCGGCATGACTCGGGACCAGGAGGCGGCGCTCATACGTGATGTGAAGACGTCGCTCGACGGCATCGGCCAGGCCATGCGCGGCTGGCTAGGCTCCGGTTTGATGGAGACGTGGAATACGCTCGACGTCCTGAAGGAGAATGGCGTCGAGTATGTTGCCGACTGGGTGAACGACGACCTGCCCTACCGCATGAACAACGGGCTCTATTCGATCCCTTATTCCATCGAGATCAACGACAATCCCTTGTTTTTCACGCCAAGCATCACACCTGCAGATTTCGAGCGCATGATCCGCGACACTTTCGATGTGCTCTATGCGGAGACGGAGCAGAACGCGCGCGTGATGTGCATCGCGCTGCATCCGTTCCTGATCGGAGCGCCGCATCGGATAAGATATCTGGACAATGCGCTCGCGCATATTGCGGGTCACGAGGGCGTGTGGTTCGCGACGGGATCGGAAATCATCGACGCCTACAGGAAGCAAGTGTCGTGAGCAGATTAGGGCTCGTAGTCTTTTTGGTCGTCGTGGCTTCGAGTGCAGAGGTTCTCGCCCAGCGTCCGCTCGACCGCGACCCGAGCCGTGCCGATAGACTTTACAACCAGCAGTTCAATCGCGACCTCCAGCTCCGCGACCAGCAGCGCCAGTACCAGGACCTGCAGCAGCAGCAGTGGCGTCAGAACGAGTCCGAGCGCCAGCGCCAGTACCTCGAAAGGCAGCTGCGAACTCGGCCGGAGACCGGACGTCCCTCCTACGTCCCTGGACAAGCGAGAGCCGCCTCGCGCGGGACCGGCTGCGTTGCAATGGCGTTCGATTCCAAGGGGGCAGGTCTTCGCGTTACACGTCGTACGGGCTACGGCAATGGCCGTTGCGACATTGCGCTCGCTGCATGCCGAGAGGCGGTGCAGGAGCGGAGCAGGAAGTACTCGCGGTTTCGCGGCGCAGCTTGCCGGATCGTGGATCCGTGAGGGCGGCCGATATCAGGCCAAGATAAACTCTGACAACTCGTCGATCCATGCCCGGGTCGACGCGACGACGCGGGCGTTCGGTTGCTGTGAAACGATGCGATCGAGCAGCGGGTCAGGCGCCGATATTCGCGAGCCTGCGAGAGCCTGGATTACGGCATGGCCGCAGAATGGCACATGCACCTCGCTGTAGCCGCCCTCATGCGCCATAGCAATGCGCCCACCCGAGACCTCTTCCGCCACTGCCATGAGACGCCGGGTCATTTCAGCGAAGGTCTCGCTTGTGGCAAGCATCCGACCGAGCACATCCACACCGGAGGCGTCGAAACCGGAGGCGACGATCATGGCATCCGGCCTGAACCGCCGGATTGCCGGCAGGACGATGCAGTCCATGGCGTAAATGTACGCGTCGTGTCCGCTGCCGGGAGGCAGCGGCACATTGATATTGTAGCCTTCGCCCTTGCCTTCTCCCCGTACTTCTACCCCGCCCTTGCCCGGAGGGTAGCAGTTGTCCTGGTGCAGTGAGATCGTGAGCACGTCGTCTCGCGCGAGGAAAATGGCCTCCGTGCCGTTGCCGTGGTGGACGTCCCAATCGACGACAGCGAAGCGCAGCCCCGGCGCGGCGGCTAGCGCGGCTTCAATCGCGATGGCGATATTGGCGAGGAGGCAGTAGCCCATCGGCAGGTCAGGCAGGCAGTGATGGCCGGGGGGACGGCAAAGCGCGTAGGCATTGTCGATACGGCCCGCCAGAACATCGGCGAGAGCCGTCTTGATCAGCCCTGCGGAAAGGGCAGCAATTTCGTAGCCACCGGTACTGAACGGCGTACGCTGGCCGAGTTCGCCGCCGTCAGCATCACTCAAGGTCCTGAATTTTGCGAGGTAGTCGTGGCCATGTACGCGCGCGAGATCCTCATCACTTGCGGGTGCGCCGTTGCTAACCCGAAGCTCCCCAATCAGTCCGGTGACATCCATGAGGTTCTTGAGGCGCCTCTTCGTCTCCGGGTTTTCCGGCAACCCGCCGGCAATCGCCGGCTGGACGAGGCCGGTGGCCGGCAGCAGAAAGGCATAGTTGCCACCTGAGTGCCAGAAACACCGCTCGTTCCAATAGAAGCCGGTCCGTGCCATGCGCACCCTCACAGACGCGGACTGGCAGGCAGGCCGAGCAGTGCCTGCCCGACAAGCTCGAAGTTCTGCGCCTGAGCCTGCACTTGCTGTGTCACGGCATGCATGTCGCGGAATCTCCGCTCGAAGGGCTGCGACTCGAAGATCGCCGTCGCCCCAGCAGCGCTGTAGCAGGTGTCGACGACATCCTTTGCCTGGTGAATGGCGAATGTCGAGCCCAGACGCAGGCGGGCCCGCTGTTCGACCGAGAACGGCTCGCCTACCTGTGCGGTTGCCCACATGTCGCCGACGACCTCCAGCAGGAAGGCCCGGGCCGAGGCGAGTTTGGCTTCTGCCTGGGCCACGTCCGCCTGCACGACGGAGCTATCGCGAAGAAGCTTGCGCGATGCGTGGGGTGTCTTGCTACCGGCAAGTTCGATGAAGCTGGAAAGCATCGCCCGTCCGATGCCGAGCGCGACGCTGGCGAACGCCATGCCGTAAATGTTGAGTGTCGTAAACCGGTAGAGCGGGCCCGCCGCTCGCTTGTCGTCCAGATTGTCGCGCTTGAAAGCGTAGCCTGCAGGCACGTAGAGGTCCTCGACCACGTAGCTGTCGCTCCCCGTGCCTTTGAGCCCCATCACCTGCCAGACGTCCGAAATACGTGCCTTCCCGCGCTCGAACAGCATGGTTCGCTCCACAGGAGCGCCGTCATCTCCTTTGATCAGGCTGCCGTCGGGATGACGGAGAAAGCAATGTCCCCCGAGCCATGTGGCATGCCGGCTGCCGCTGGCGAATTGCCAGCTTCCCGTGACGCGATATCCACCATCGACGACGACGGCGCGCCCGTTCTCCGGCTTCGGAGTAGGCCCCCATGCGAGGATCGCGTTGCTTGGCCCGAATACCTGCTCGGCAATTTCCGGGTCAAGGTAGGCGGCAGCGAGCGAGCATCCCGACCCCTGGCCGACGCACCAGCCCGTGCTGGCGTCGGCGCCCGCGATTGCCTCGACAGCCATGATGAATTCCTGAGGCGACACCTCTCCGCCGCCAGCCGAGCGCGGCAGCAGCATGCGGAATAGCCCCGCCCCGTGCAGTGCGGACATGACTGGTCCAGTGACCTGTCCTGCTCGATCGGCTTCCGCAGCGGCGCACTCGATCAGGCCCGAGAGCTCCCTGGCTCTCAGAACATAATTTTGGGCAGTTTGCATCCGCGCACGTACTCCGTTCTGGCTGTCCGGGGCAGGCATAGACTAGTCGAGCGGATTGGCACTCGCAAACCTGACAGGATTGCGCTTGTCTAGCGCCACCGACCCGGTGCAGATTGCCATAAGATAGATGAATCGCTCACAAGAGGTGGGAAATGGCCGAGATCGTCGCAGCCTTCGGGGTGCCGCACAATCCGAATTCGCCTGCACTCGTCGAGAAGCTCGGGCCGGACTGCGAGGTGGCGCGGCTTTATGCCGAGGTTGCAAGGAACGTCGAAGCGGTCAACCCCGACGTCATCGTTATCTTTGACAGCGATCACGTGAACACCTTTTTCCTGAACCACATGCCGACTTTCTGCGTCGGCGTGACGGAGAGCGTGTTCGGTCCGAACGACAACACGAAAATGCCGAGCTACGAAATTCCGGTTGCTGGCAATCTGGCCGGCCATGTCCGGTCGTTTGGTATCCAGGAAGGCTTCGACCTGTCGCTTGCGCAGGAATTCATGGTCGATCACTCGATCCTTGTGCCGCTACATTTCCTGACGCCCTCGATGAAGGTGCCCATCGTACCGATCTACATCAACGGCATCGTGCCGCCAATTCCGCTCTCCAGGCGCTGCCACGCGCTGGGTATTGCTGTGCGCCAGGCGATCGAGGCATGGCCGGAGAAAACCCGCGTTGCAGTGGTGGCGTCGGGCAGCTTCTCGCTGGAGGTGGGAGGGCCAAAGATGGCGCCCGGCAAGCGCAACGGCGTGCCGGACCCGACTTGGCTGATGCGTGTCAGGCACCTCATGGAACAGGGGCAGGTCAACGATCTGCTCAACGAGGCGACTACATCTCAGCTGGCCAAGGCGGGCAACGTCGGCGGCGAGTTGCTGAACTGGATTGCAATGCTCGGCGCCATAGGCGAGCGCAAGCCGACATTCTTGGAGCCGCAGGTGGAGCACGGCCACGCCTTCGCGGCCTGGCGTTGGGACCGCTAAGGGAGGCGAGCGATGAGCGTCTATGAGGTCAACAAGTTCTGCTATCGTCTGGTATTCGATCCGCCGTTCAGGGTGCAGGTCAAGGCCAACCCGGAAAAGGCGCTAGCCGGCCTGCCGTTGACGGACGAGGAGAGACGCCTCCTGCTCGCCGGCGAGGTCGGTAAGCTATTCGAACTCGGCGCCCACTCGTATCTCTTGAGCCACATCTCGCGGTACGAGATCTTCGGGGTAGACACAGCGGTCTACAATGAGCGCATGCGGGCCGCCAAGGATCCGCGCGACGGCTGAGCCAAGCACTAGGCATTTGGGATGCTTTGGTCTAGCTTGAGCGGGAGGCGCGGGCTCGGTGCCGTCACACCAAGCGCACGAAACCACGCCGAAAGAACATCGCGGCCCATTCCCGGGTACCGGTCATGCGACTTTAAGGGAGGTTCTGCATGCGTAAGTTCACACTGGCCACCATCGTCGGTGCAATTGCCTTTTCTGGCTCTGTAGTCGCTCAGGAAAAGTACAATCTCACCGTGGCAGGCTACAGCCCCGGCGGTCTCGTGTCGACGATTGGCGTCGGTATGGACAAGGCGCTCAACAAGGCTTTCCCGGGCTCCACCCTTACCTATCAGACGTCCAGCG
>JBJOGJ010000023.1:0-27015 GCA_046048295.1 Pseudomonadota bacterium
TGCGGGTGGTACTTACCGAGTACGTCTCCCACCACCGCTGCCGACTTGCGGAACTTTGCGGTGGATGCGAGCCCCATGCGATGCATCGTGTAGAGTATGCGGCGATGCACCGGCTTCAGGCCGTCGCGCACGTCAGGCAGCGCCCGGCTCACGATGACGCTCATCGCGTAGGCAAGATAGGAGTTCTTCATCTCGTCGGTGATGGCGACGGGACGGATGTCGTTCGGCCCCTCGCCAGAGCCGCCGGTGTCGTTAATGTCTTCTGCCACGATTGGTTCCGTTCAACCCCAGATCAGGCCGGGCATTTTCCCTTGGTCGGGGAAGCAAGACGCAGCTCATGGAGCTGCACGCCCGGAATCGACGGAATGTAGCCCAGCGCTCGGAAAACAGCAACGTGACGCCTGCCCAGATGGGCCAAGCTCCCCAATTTTCGAGCATTTCCGCGCGCTTTGCCGCGGCAAGACCGTCTTCTCAGAGGTAATGGGCGCAGCCGGCCTTTCTGGCCCAGTACTCGAGCGCACGCTCGATGTGCATGCCACCCGGCCCGAAGCCTTCACGGATTGCGATCTCGCCCTCGGTCAGCGCCTTGACGTCGCCACCGAGACGAATTGCGTCCATCAGAACCTGGGCGTTCTGGGGCAGGTAGATCGAGACCTTCAAGACTTCGACGAGATTGGCCCCAGCCGCCGTGAAGCCGTGGCCGCGCATCAAAACCGCCCGGTTGTTGCCGAGTGCAGCCGCGAGGTCGCGACCCTGGTCGATGTCGGTGATGAGCAGGCCTGTGTCGCCGAAACGCTTCTGGCTGTCCCACACCGGGATCACCGGCCCACACTGGGAGGCGGTATGGATAACCGTCCTCAGTGGCACCGAGCTGATGGAGAAGGGCAGCACGGCAAGCGCATGGCTGTGTACGACACAATTAAACTGCGGGTAGGCCGCCAGCACGCCTGCATGTATGAAGCGCTCGGCATAGGGCGCCTCCGGGCGGCCATCCGCAACCTCGCCGTCGAGCGAGAACTCCAGGATATCATCTGGCTCGACGAGTTCGGGGCTGCGGGAGCGCGAGAGGAAAAATCGGTCGGGGCGGTCTGGGTGACGTTGGCTTATGTGGCCGAAGGCATCGACGACGCCCTGGTCCGCAAGAATCCTGTTCGCCACCACGAGGTGCCGCTTCAGTCGCTCGACATCGGTCTTGCTGTCTGGCATAGCACCGCTTCTCGCCTATCGTTTGCTGTTCACTGCCTCGATGGGTCGCAGCCAGTTCAGGAACTTCAGTACTGGTGCATCGGAAACGCGAAGGAGGTGCGATCTCGCGCCTTTCGCCTCGAACAACGATGCGCAGCTGGATGGCACGGCAATGACGTCACCGCGCCCGCACTCGAAGACCTCGTCGTCCACCGTCGCGGTCACAGCGCCATCCATGACGGCATAGATCGAATTCAGTGTCGTTGCATCGTTGTCGAGCTTGGCGCCAGGATCGAGCCGCGTCACGTGCAGTGCGATCGAAGCCATCGCCGGTTCGCCAAGCGAGACTCGCTTGCAGCCGGGTGTGCGTTCGGCAACACCATCGAGCCGCTTCTGAGTGTCGGCCCAGGTGAAGCGATAGGGCGAATGGCGAGCGATGATATCCGTCTTCTCGAGCTCGTCCGGGTGCTGCTCGAAGAACATCGGGCCGAGGAGGTGGACGAGGGGGACATCGAGGAAGTCGATCCAGTAGGCGTCGGCGTCACCTTCGTTCGAGTGCCCGTGCCATAGCCAGTTCGGCGTCAGCAGCACGTCGCCCGGTTCCATTGGAATTTTTTCGCCGGCAACGATCGTGTACGTCTTTGGGCCAGTGTCCAGAACGAGGCGCAGCGCGTTCGCCGTGTGCCGATGGGAGCGGGCCGCCTCGCCCGCCTTGACGAGTTGGTAGGCCGTGACCAATGTCTGGACGGTCGGGTATACGTTACCCGGGATCGGATTGGCGAGGATGAGGTTGCGGCGCTCGGCGAGTTCGGTGTTGACGAAGCGGCCCGCCGCGTTCAACGCGGCCTTGGCAGGACGGTATGGCCAATGCGCCGGGACGAAGGGGCGCTTTGGCTTCGGATACATCGACGGCTCGGGCTTGGCCCAGCCATTCTGCATTTTCGCGTCCTCGAGGAGCTTCAAGAGCTCGTCCATGCTGGCTGCGCGATCGAATGCCTCGGGGGCAACGCTGCTCATCATCGGCTCCTTCAGTGCGCCTGCCAGTCCACATTGCCGACCGGCAGGAAAAGATCGTCCACCTTCGGCCGCTCAGGGATCAGGCCCTGCTCATGTAGGTAATCGCAAAGCGCCTCGAGCGTCGGCCGGTTCGCATCGACGCCGTATGGCCAGGGATCGCCATCTTCGAAGACATCGTCGATCTCATCGAGATCATCGGTCATCCACGGCAACATGTAGCGAAGATAAACCAGTGACTTCATCTTGGCGAGCGCCACATCCTTGGCCTGGGTGAACGCCTTGAAGAGGCTCGTCGCAATGAACGGGTTGGCCTCGTACACGTCGCGGCGAATGGCGATCAGGTGCATGATCGGGAAGATCCTGGTGCGGCGGTAGTAGTCCTTCTCGATTTCCCGGAAGTCGGGAAACAGGCGCACGAGGTCCGGATTGGTCCGGATGCCCGAAGGCAACCGTGTGCCGATTATGGCGTCGATACTGCCCTCTGCAAGCAGTTCGCTCACCGTTCTGGACGATGTGTTGCGCTCTATCCTCGGTGGGCGCGCCATCGGCAGAATCGTCGGATTGCCGTGCGTGCCTGGCGAGTTGATGGCGCCTTCGACCCAAGTGATGGTGGAAAGGTCGACGCCGTACTCGTGCTGCAGGTGGCCACGAATCCAGACTGCCGCGGTCATTGTGTAGAGCGGTACCCCAATGCGCTTGCCCTCCAGATCCTTGGCGGTCCGGATACCCGACTTGCGATTGATCGAGATGAGACCATGGCGAAAGATCCGCGAGGGAAACACCGGGATCGCGACGAAGCGCGGATCACGGGCAACATGCCGCTGGATGAATTCCGACGTCGAGAGTTCCGCGACGTCGAATTCGGCCCTCGAGCTCATGCGATCAAAGACGTCGCGCGGGTCATCGTTGACCATGAAGTTGAGATCGATTCCTTCGGGGACGACCTCGCCAGACAGCAGCGGAGCCATGCGGTCGTAAAGGCCACAGGCAAAGTTCAATCGGACTTTCGACATCATTCACCCCGTTCAGGATCTGCGCATCTCGCTCGACGAGTTGATCAGCGCATGCAGGTTGCGCGAGAAATCAACCGCCGCCTGCGGATCCATGTTCAGGGCGTGCGTCAGGTACTCCTTTACGGCCTGGCTGGCGATCGGCGGGGCTTTGAGGATTGCTGCCGTCGTCTGGTCGAGCAGCGCATCGAGCCCGCCTTCGGGCGCGATCTCGCTGACGATGCCAAAACTGACGGCGCGCTCGGCGGAAATCAGGGCTGTCGAATTAACGAGGTAAGTTATCGCCTTGCGGGGCAGGCGATCGATCAGCGCCGAAAGAACCATACCGGGATATATGTTGTGGCCCATTTCGGGGATCTGGAATTTCGCCGTATCGGCTGCGAGCGTAATGTCGGAAAGTGCAGCGATCGCGAGACCGAAGCCGCGTGCGCGCCCCTGGACGACAGATATGACGGGGATCGGGCAGCGGCGGACTGCATTGTAGCAGTCGAAGACGATATCGTAGTCGCGACGGCGCTGCAGCGCCTCCTTCGGTACCGCCGGCGTGCCGGGCGCCGGCTTGGGGCCTGAATCGCGCCCCATACAGAAGTCGGCGCCGGCGCCACGCAGGACTACAATGCGGGCATTTTCCGGAGCGCCATGAAGGATGGATATCAGTTCGACCGCCATCGCGTCGTTCACGCCATTGCCGACTTCGGGTCGGTTCAGCGTCACAGTGAGGATCTCGCCCTCCTGCCTGGTCAGAATACTCTCGCTCACGTCTCTCTCCCTCGAGAACCCGGTCCGTTCAGTCGCATGTCGGATGCCCCGCCCCATACACTATACGCAGCGGCACCATTTTCGCCAGTGTCAGAGCTTGTCGCAGCGGGCTTCAGTCCGTCTTACAGGAGCGGCAGCGGCCGGAGACCTCGATCCTGATGGCACCAACGTCGAAGCCGGAAGAATCCGCTCTACGGGAGAGCAGCGTCGAGCAGTCCTCCGCGGGCAGCTCTATGGTTTCCTTGCAGTCCTCGCAGATCATGAAGGCAACCGGCTCGGCATGCGGGGCATGATCGCAGGCGACGAAGGCGTTCAGGCTCTCGATCCGGTGCACGAGGCCCAGGTCTACGAGCTTGTCCAGCGCCCTGTAGATGGTGACGGGTGCGGTGAGGCCGCGAGCGCGGACCCCCTTCTGATCGAGAATCTCGTAGGCGGACAGCGGCTTGCCGGCGCTGCGTAGCGCCTGAAACACGATGTTCTGGTTCTTCGAAAGATCAGCGCTGCCGTTCATGCGAAGTGCTTCCATGCGCGTGCCAGCGGCCGATGTTGCTGGCAGTCACAGCAAGACTTACCAGAAAGAGGCCGAGTGCCGCGACAACAATCGAAGGCCCTGCCGGCGTGTCGAGTGCCATTGCGCCGGCCAGCCCCAGCACTACGCTGGCGGCGCCTGCAACGGTTGCATAGGCTGCCATTTCCTCCGGCGAGCGGGACAGCCCGCGTGCCGTAGCAGCCGGAATGATCAGCAGCGACAGGATCAGCAGTACGCCCACGACCTTCATTGCAATTGCGATTACCACGGCCGTCAACAGCATGAATACAGTGCTCGTGCGCTCAGGAGCCAAACCCTCGGCGGCCGCAATGTCGGCGCTGACGGTCCCGGCAAGCAGCGCCCGCCACTGATGGAGAAGCACTGCGAGGATAACGGCGCCACCGAGCCATACAGCGGCGATATCGGTCCAGGTCACAGCGAGGACATCGCCGAACAGATAGCCCATCAGATCGACGCGAATGCCAGGCAGGAATGCGATCAGCACCAGACCAAGCGCCAGCATGCCATGGGCCAGCAGCCCCAGGAGCGTATCGGTCGGCAGCGTCGCGCGATGTTCCAGCCATCGGAGCGCGGGCACCATTGCCACGCCCATCACGAGCACTCCGAGCATCGGGGCCACGTTTGCCATGAGCCCGAGCGCCACCCCGAGCAGGGCTCCGTGGGATAAGGTGGCGCCGAAATAGGCCATGCGGCGCCAAACGATGAAGGCGCCGAGCGGGCCTGCAACCAGCGCGACGCCGACACCGGCGATCAGCGCGCGGAACACGAAATCCTCGATCATTCCGGCCTCTTTGCGTGTTGGTGAAGAGTGCCGCCTGCGACATCCGTCAGCAGCGAACCGTCGTCGGCGTGGGAATGGTCGTGGTGATGCTGGTAGACGGCAAGGGTCTCGGCGGCGCGGGGGCCAAACAGGCGCAGATACTCAGGGCTCTCCGACACAGTCGCCGGAGTGCCATGGCAACATACATGTCCGTTGAGGCAGACCACGGTGTCGGTCGCCGCCATGACGATATGGAGATCGTGTGAAATGAGTAGAATGCCACAACCGAGACGGGCGCGAATCTCGCCGATAAGGTCGTAGAGTGCGACCTCTCCCGTGAAGTCGACGCCCTGTACGGGCTCGTCGAGCACAAGAAGATCCGGCTTGCGAACGATGGCGCGGGCGAGCAGCGCGCGCTGGAATTCGCCGCCGGAGAGCGTGTGAACCTGGGCGTCGCCGTAGCGAGAGAGCCCTACCCACTCGAGGGCCTGATCCACATCGCCCAGCGCTGGCGACGAGGTCAGGGAGAGCAGCCTGCGTACGGTCAGTGGCAGGGTTCTGTCGACCGTGAGCCTCTGTGGCACATAGCCGACATTCAAGCCGGGGCGGCGTTCGACGTTCCCTTCATCTATCGCGATCAGGCCCAGTGCCGCACGCGCTGTCGTCGACTTGCCGCCGCCATTGGGTCCGATCAAGGTCACGATCTCGCCGGCAGCAACGGTGATGTCGACGTTGCGCACCAGCCAGCGGCCGTCGCGGCAGACTCCGATCCCGTGCGCCTCGATCAGCCGACTTTTCCCGCCGTCAGTGTGGGGCGCCATATTTGTCCGCCGTTCTCCGTTGCCTGGTGGCATGTTATAGTATTACATGCGTGCATCGAACAACCATCTGCTCCCGCGCCACCTCAAAGGTCTCCCATGCCAAACGGCCTGCGCACCGCTGCAGCGTTACTCTGCTGGCTCGCGCTCGCGACGTCCACTGTCGCTGCACCAAAGGTTGCGGTCTCCATCAAACCTGTCCACGCGCTTGTTGCCGGCGTCATGGATGGTTCCGGTACGCCCGACCTCGTCATTCCCGGTTCCGCATCTCCCCACGCCTATGCACTCCGCCCGTCAGAGGCTCGTCTCCTTGCCAATGCGGACCTGGTATTCTGGGTCGGGCCGACACTCGAGGTCGTCCTTTCCTCCCCCATCACCGCTCTTGCCGGAAAAGCGCGCGTCGTACGCCTTATCGACGAGCCAGGGCTCAGGCAGTGGCCGATCAGGACCGGGCGGGAATGGCCGGCTCACAACGATTATCACGGTCATGGTCATGACCACCACCACGGTCACGCACAGCCGAAGAACGGCGGCGGGATCGATCCACACATTTGGCTCGATCCGCACAATGCCAAGCTCATTACCCGTACCGCTGCGCGCGTTCTCGCGGAAATCGATCCTGTCAACGCCGCTCGCTACCGGGCGAACAGCGAGCGCCAACTCGCGGCACTCGACGCATTGACGGGCCGGATCGGCGGGATTCTTGAGCCTGTCAAGAATCGCCCGTTCCTCGTCTTCCACGACGCCTACCAGTACTTCGAGCGACGATTCGCGCTCTCGGCGGCAGGTGCCATCGCGATCAGCCCCGATCGGCAGCCCGGCCCCCGGCAGATCTCACGACTGCGCAAGGTGATCCGCGCGAAATCGGTCCGTTGTCTCTTCATGGAGCCGCAATTTCCGCCGCGGATTGCAGCCGTGGTCGCTGCCGGAACGGGAATTCGGACCGATACGCTCGATCCGCTCGGCGCTGCATTGACAGCGGGTCCCGGTCTTTATGCGACTCTGCTAGAGAACATGGCGGGCACTCTGTCAGACTGCCTGTCGCAGAAGGCCGGGGTCTCCCGGCGGTGAACCGTCGACAAGCCCCCCTATTTCACTGCGCATTCACGAGCCGTCTGGCAAGCAGGCGTGGGTCTCGCAGCAGCAGCAGAGCTGCCTGCGCCCCGACGATCCGGTTGGCGCGCTCGTTCCAGTGCCAGTCGTAAGAGAACTCGAAGCGCTGGCCGTGTCGCCGCCAGTCGGCAACGAACACCTCGTGAAGATCGAGAAAGGGCAGGGCGAGTTCCGCCGTCACATCACGTGCGATACGGTTCAGTTGCCCGACCGCGTAGGTGTCGGGATTTGTTCCGGCGTAGACCGCCTCGCGTACGCCGTCCATCATGAAGGCGAGCTTAAAGCCGTGCTTTACGGCAAGCGCCTTCATTTCGGCCATGACGTAGCGGGCGAACAGACGGTTCTTCCGATGATCTGCTATCTTGCGGATATCCACGGCCGAAGAAATGAACTCCGGCGACCAATCCTCGTTGCCACCCCAGACAAGACGGCTGATCAATCTCTTGGCCGAAAGGTAGAGGCCGGTCTCGTAGTAGAGGTAACGAAACATCGCGGAGTGGCGAATAAGTTCTGCCCTGCCCTGCGTGAAAGGTGACGGCGGGATTTCTCGGATGGTGCCGTCCGGCAGTTCGTCGAGCTTCATGAAGCTCGATGCGTATCGCGTCTTGAGGAACCGGTAGCTCTCGTCGAAGTCATTGTGGACGAGCGGCACGAGGACGACATCCGGGCGGTATCGGATGACCTCGCTGCGCAACATGTGCAGGTATTGGCTCAGGGGGGCGCCGTCCATACCGAAGCGGTAGACCTCGGCGTCGAGACCGGCCGCGTTCAGCGCCTGCTCGAGCACTTCGGGAAAGCCCTGGCTCACGTCGACGAACGCGCCATGCACATACGAGTCGCCGAGAACTGCGATGCGGGTCCTGCCAGCCGGTTTTACTCTCGCATAGCTATCGCGCGTCGCGTTCCAGCCCTGGCGGTTAATGGTTACTACGGATCGCCGACCGTCCGGGTGACGAAAGGTGGCATGCGTGCCGGGCTTGTAGCGGACGACATTGCCTATGCTCACGTTGTCCAGGACATCATCCGGGACAAGAATGTAGCGAAAGACGATAAACTCCAACGCCGCCAGCGTAACAACCAGCGAGGCTGCGGAGAGCATAATATTCGCAAGTACGGTCTTGGTTCGAGCCGACACGGTACACCTTCCCGGGTTTCACTATCCAGGAAGAGCAGCAAGACCCGTACCAGCCTGCAAAATTGAGCCGTGCGAAGGCGCCCAGGTCAGAACGGGATCTCGTCGTCCAGCGGTTTGTCAAAGTTCTGGCCGCCACCAGCGCTGCCCGAGCTGCGCCCGCGCGGCTGATCCGAGGATCCGCCGCCACTGTCACCGCCGTAGCCTGAATCACGATCGCCATAATCGGACTGGCCACCATCAGACATGCCGCCCGGCCTGCCGTCGAGCATGGTCAATGTGGAACTGAAGCCCTGCAGGACGACCTCCGTCGAATAGCGTTCCTGGCCCTGCTGGTCCTGCCACTTGCGAGTCTGGAGCTGCCCCTCGATGTAGACCTTGGAGCCCTTGCGAAGGTACTGCTCGGCCACGCGGCAAAGGCCCTCGTTGAAGATTACGACGCTGTGCCACTCGGTTTTCTCACGGCGCTCGCCGGAGTTCTTGTCGCGCCAGCTCTCACTGGTCGCGACCCGGAGATTGACGATCGGCTTGCCGTCCTGAGTGCGGCGAACTTCGGGATCGCGGCCGAGATTGCCCAGCAGGATCACCTTGTTAACAGAACCGGCCATGTCAGCCTCTCCTTTTTTCTTTGCTGCTGCCGACTACCGCCGCCGGGCGGAACCCTGTAGCCGATTCGCGTTGCATCAGCCTACCTGAGCAGAACCATAGATGGCGTGCCTCTCCTGCTTTCTCCACACATTCGTGGCTGTCGGTTTCGACGAAGCAGGCAGCACGACGTTGTACCACGCTCGGCGCCGGACAATGTTCCTGCTATGTTCCAATAGCTCACATCGTCGCAAACATCAAGGCTGAATGCCGCCCGGATTAGCGAGTACCGGCGAGGGTACGGGCGGCTCCGTCTCTGTTGGGCGTCGCTCCGCCTCAAGGTCCACCCTGGTCGAGAGCCGGTTCATGACGGTAGTGTCAATGGCAGCGCGGGACGCACACTTAGTGTCGGTGAGGCGCGAATAGATCGGCGTCGGGCTGCCCTGAAAGTGCATTGTCTGGGCGCGACGTGCCACACCGGTTGCGACCGCTCCATTCCGCCATCGCGCCCTGCAGACCATAGCTGCAAGGTGGCCAGTGAGCTGGCCATCGTAGCCAGGCTGCACCGTCGTGCGGCTTGCAGTCACGAAATCCTGCCAGGCGCGATGGTCGTCAGTACTTGCCCAACTGCGACTCGCCTGGATCTCGAGCAGCGGCGCCAGCCGCTCCTTGACCCTGATTCGAACGACGGGGTTCGGGATGGCATTGAGGGTCGCTGACAGAGTCTCGCTCTCTTCCGCCGACAACGGCGCAATATCCAGCCGCGAGGCATCGGCCAGCGTCGCGGTTTGCATTGCCGGTGAGGTCGTCATCCAGACGGCTGCGCCGCGGAGGTCTGCCGCCTTTATCACGGCGCCCTTCATGTCGGCCCCCTGCAACTTAGCCTGGTTGAGGTCCGCCCCCTCGAGATTGGTCTCGCGCATCAGCGCGCCCTGCAACTGACCGTAACTCAACAGGGCAGCCTGCATCTGCGCGCTCGAGAAATCCGCGTACTGCATCTCGGCGCCCCCGAGGTCCGCCCCCTGCAGCGAGGCAAGCAGGAAGTTGGCACTCTGCAACCTGACACCGCCGGAGAGGGTCGCCTTGTCCAACCGGGCGGAGAAGAAGCTCGCGCCGCTCATCACGGCCACGGAGAGGTCGGCACTGACGAGATCTGCTTCGTCGAACCTGGCATCGGTGAAATCGCCGCCAGCCAGCTTTGCCTCGCCGAGCCGGGCGCGGGAGAAATTGGCCCCCTTTGCACTCGGGCAATTGGCCGCGTCGCGATTGCCCTTGAGGTAGGCATCAATATCGGCGCACTGCAGGCGGATCCAGCGTAGGTCGGCGCCAACGAGGCTGGCGCCATCGAGATCGGCCCCGGTCAGATCCGCGCCGTGGAGGTCCGATCGGTCAAGTTTCGCATAACGGAGGTCGCGGTCGCGGAGAACGCGGGTCGCCTCGCCGTCGATCGCGTCGCGATCGGGCACGAAGTCGATGTCGGTCACAATAAGGTTGCGGTGAAAGCGGCCAAAAAGCGTTCCATCGCGCCGGTCGGTTACGAACGGGACCGGGGCGAACCTGAAGGCATTGGGATTGGCTTCCCCGTTGCCCTCCTCGCTGACGGAACCGATCACCGCCTGTGTCCACTGGTCGAGGCGCTCGCCAGGCACTGTTGCCACGAAAAACGAGAATAGTGCTGTGGCCACCAGCACTCCGAGGGTGATCAGAAACGTAATAGGATGGTGGACGGACGTGCGGATGAACGCAGCCCAAAATGACGTTTCCAACCGAAGCAGGAAAATGCCCAGCATGACAAGCATGATGATATCGGCGAGGACACAGAGGCGATGCGTCCACGTCACGGTAATACTGTGGTAGGGCAGGAAGCTGATCTGGATATAGAGCAGGAGGATTACCGGCAGGATGACCAGCGTCAGCCAGGAGATCCCATGCAGGAACGCTCCCATGATAGGGCTGCGATGGGGGCCAGCGATGGCCTGCACGAAGAAGAAGTTGTGCACTTCGAGACGCAGCGGATGGGTGCGCCGGTCCGTGCTTTCCAGTGCCCGTACCGCATAGTCGAACTCCAACGTCTTGCGGGCCAGCAGCACGAGTTGCGAGACCACGCCCAAATGGAAGAGGACGAGGATAAGGGGCGCGAACTGAAAGAACTGGGCCTGCTGGATCTCGACGCCCAAGATGGGCAGGCTCACCGCCTTCTCGAGCAACAGGTTTTCGTGTGTGACCCCCGCAACCGCCACCATGAGGTAGGCCATGATGCCGAGAAAGATGAGCCACGCCGTGTGCGCTGTGTCACTGGAATTATTGACGGCTTCAAGCAGGCTATAGGGATTGACCGGCGTTTCGCCTTCCAGGCCACCCTGTACAACCTCAGACATACCTATACGCCCTCACTGCAACCGGAACATCATGCGAGCGCGACAATAGACGAGAATTGCCGCCCCGTTAACAGCCACCACCCTTGCGCGTTCGCTCTGCGGCGACGTGTGTCACGGGCGCCTCGCGTGTCGCGTCAACAAGCGTAATGTCACTTTTCGACCAATTTGCGTATTCCAAATGACGTAGGCCGGGACCGCCAGACACGAGAAGGTTGACGGCCCTTGTCCGCCATCCCTATTCCAGCTGCAGCAAGTCAATCCCCTTGTGAGGTCTGCCGTGTACGACTGCTCGAAATGTCCAGGCTATTGCTGCTCCTACCCCATCATCGCCATAACGAAGGCCGACGCGGAACGCCTTGCAAGGTTTTTCGAGATGCCTGCCGAGGATTTCGAGGCGAAGCACCTGAAGAGCCGTGACGGCTACAAGCGCACGCTTCGGCACAAGAAGGACCCGCATTTCGGCAAGATCTGCAAGTTCTTCGACACCAAGGCGCGGAATTGCACGGTATACAAGGCAAGACCCGGCATCTGCCGTCAGTTCCCGGCCGAAAAGCGCTGTGGCTACTACGATTTCCTGAAGTTCGAGCGCCGTCACCAGGAGGATCCCGACTTCGTCGCTACGACAAACCACGACTAGCGTCAGACGGGAGGCTAAAATGATCACACTCTACGCGTTCGGGCCAATGTTTGGACTACCTGACGGTAGCACGTTCGTGACAAAGTCGATGATCCATCTGAAGGAGGCCGGCCTCCCCTTCAAGACCGATACCACGGGCTTCAACAAGGCGCCGAAGGGAAAACTTCCCTACATACGTGAGGACGACGGTCTTATCGTCGCCGACTCGAGCTTCATCCGCATCCACCTCGAGAACCGCTACGGCATCAACTTTGACAGGTCGCTCTCCCCGTCCGAGAAAGCAACCGCGCTAGCCTATGAGCGGCTCTGCGAGGAGCACTTGTACTGGGCCATTGTGCATGACCGCTGGATCAATGATGAGAACTTCAATGCCGGTCCGCGCAACTACTTCAATGCTGTACCCGCTTTGCTGCGTCCTTTGGTAATCGCGAAGGTTCGCCGGGACATCCGGAGGAGCCTTTTGGCACAGGGTCTCGGCCGACATACGGCTGAAGAGCGGCTACATCTCGCGACTGCCGACATCGACGCCTTGGCCGCATTTCTCGGCAACAAACCCTTCCTGATGGGTGATGATCCGTGCGGTGCAGACGCATCTGTTGCCAGCTGCGTTCTGAACGTGCTTTGCACTCACTTCAACACCCCGCTCAGGGCGGCCGCGGAAAAGCACCAAAACCTCGTTGCCTACCGCGACCGCTGCACTGCGCGCTGGTTCAGCGAATGACCAGAACCGGGATCGTCGAGTGCGTGAGAACGTTCGTTGCCTGACTGCCGAGTATCATTCTCTGCAGACCGCGGCGACCATGCGAAGCCATCACGATCAGGTCACACCCCTTGTCCTTCGCCGTCTCGATGATGCCTTCGGCGGGGAACTGGTCCTTGACGTGAACGGTGGTGCTGGTGACGCCAGCCTTCTGCGCTTCGCCGGCCGCTGCGTCGAGGATCTTCTTGGCATTTTCTGCTGAAGCCTGCTCATACTCCTCGATCGGGAAGGCCATGGCCATCTCGCCGCTCACCACGGTTGTCCATGGTTCTGTCACGGTGACGATGGTGACCGACGCCCCCATCGACTTGGCCACAGCAAGACCTTGTGCCACACCCTTGGCTGCAAGCTCTGAACCGTCAGTGGCAATAAGAATGTTCTTGTACATGATGCTTCTCCTTCAGGGTGGACCTAACGCTACGGTCGGTTGACTGCGCCGCCGCCTTTGCCAGACGCCGTATGTTCCGAAAAACCCGCACGCATGAATGCGATGATCTCCCAGATCTGGTTACGTGTCAGCTGGCCCTTGAACGCGGGCATCTCCGTACCAAACGGCACACCGCCCTCAGAGATAGACCAGACGAGGTAGGAGTCGACGGCGATCGGGCGCTGAACCATATAGGCCAGCAGTGCCGGGGACGGTAACAGTGAGCGCGAAGCCTGACCATCCCCGAGCCCAGTGCGACCGTGGCATGATGCGCAGTGGCGTGCATAAAGTCGAGCACCCGACCGCACAGCCTCCGGCGTCCTGTCCAGCGGAGATTTCGCAACGCGGTATTCGGCCGGGATGCCGTATTGGGTGAACGTCCAGTGGCGCAGGACGCGTGCCTGCATGCCTTTCGACATCTTACCAGCGCCCCAGAGTTCGCGCTCCATCCAAAGCGGCTGCCAATAGTCTATGGTTGGCGCTACTGTTGGCGCCTGCGTTGGCGGGGTAGCTGGCGTCTCCTGGGACATGGCGGGCATCGGGTTGCATAGGAGACCAGCTACGGCCAACGCCATTACCGGCCCCCGCAACCCGAGCATCTTGCCTGAAGTCATCGGCTACTTCCCTCTCTCATTTAGTTGCCGGAGCCTACACACCGCCGCACAAAGGACCATTGACCGGGATCAACGCAGCTGGGCGGATGCCTTGTCGGGCGCGCTTTTATTGGTTAGCCAGTAGGCGCAATCCTGCCAAAGATCTTTCCTCCATCCAGTCCGCTCAAGGAGCACCCCATGGGTTCGAACATCACGCTCAAGGCCGGCGACGGCCACGGCTTCTCCGCCTATCGCGCCGATCCTTCCGGCACGCCAAAGGCGGGCCTCGTCGTCATCCAGGAAATCTTCGGTGTCAACGGCCACATGCGCAACGTTACAGACCGATTTGCTAGTCAAGGATACGTCGCCATCTGCCCGGCAATCCTCGACCGTACGCAACGCGATGTCGAGCTCGGCTACACACCTGACGACATCGAGAAGGCGAAGGCGCTGCGCGCCAACGTGACCTACGATCAGGCGCTGGCGGACATCAAGGCGTGCCGCGACCTCCTAGCAGGGGAAGGGCTCAAGGTCGGCGTGGTCGGATACTGCTGGGGCGGCTCGCTCGCCTGGGCCTCTGCGTGCCGGCTCGAAGGCTTCGACGTGGCGGTTTCCTATTATGGCGGCGACGTGCCGAACATGGCCGATGAGAAGGCGAAATGCCCGGCGCAGTTCCATTTCGGCGAGAAGGACCAGGGCATCCCACTCGACAAGGTGGCGATCGTGAAGCAGAAGCAGCCGAACCATCCGCTCTTCATTTATGAGGGCGCTGGTCACGGCTTCAGCTGCGACGAGCGCGGCTCCTTCAACGAGGCAGCTTCCAAGCTCGCAGGCGAACGCACGGCCGAATTCCTCGCAAAGCACCTCTGAACATGCACAGTTGCAGCCGGGCGGAACTGCCGGCCGGCTGCCCGCCATACTGTTCCGTACTATGATCGATCTTGAGACAGACGTTGCCATCGTCGGTGCGGGACCGACCGGCCTCACGCTGGCGAACCTGCTCGGAATTGCCGGCGTGCGCACCCTGCTCGTCGAGCGCAATGCATCGACAGTGCAGGAGCCACGTGCGGTCTCGATCGACGACGAGTCGCTCAGGACGCTGCAGGCGACGGGACTGATCGACGCGATCCTCCCGGATCTCGCGCTCGACTACGGCGCGCACTATCACGATCCCAAGGGGCGTTGCTTTGCGAAGGTCGAGCCTGCGACACGCGAATACGGTTATCCGAGACGCTCCGCATTCGAGCAACCGCGACTGGAGCAACGGTTGCGCGATGGCCTCGAGCGCTTTGCCCATGTCGAGGCTTTGTTCTCTCACTCGGTGAATTCCGTCCGGCAAGACGGGGACTGCGTGGTACTTTCGATTGCCTGCCCTGACGGTACGGTGTGCACCGTTCGTGCCGCCTATGCGGCAGGGACAGATGGCGCCCATTCCCTGATGCGCCGCTCGATCGGCGCCAGACTTCAGGGCGCGACCTACGACGCGCGATGGCTCATCCTGGATCTTGGCGCGACGAGAGAACGCCTGCGCCAGACCCGAGTGATGTGTAATCCGGCACGGCCCGCCATTACCCTGCCGGGCCCTCGCGGCATCCGGCGCTACGAATTCCTATTGCAGGAAAATGAGGACGAGGCGATTGCAACCTCGCCGGATTTCGTCCGCCGCCTGCTTGCCGATAACGGTCCCGATGCCGACGCTCCCATCGTGCGCAAGCAGGTCTACCACTTCCATGCCCGCATGGTGGACCACTGGAGCCAGGGCCGGATCTTTCTTGCCGGTGATGCCGCCCACCTTACGCCACCCTTCGCCGGCCAAGGCATGAACAGCGGGGTGCGTGACGCGCATGCGCTTGCGTGGCGTCTGGCAGCGGTCGTAAACGGTCAAGCCGGCCCGCAGGTTCTTCAGACGTATGAAGAAGAGCGCGCGCCCCACGCCAAGGCGCTCATCCAGCTTGCGATCAACATTGGCCGCGTCATGATGCCGACAAGCCGGCTGCAGGCGGCGTTCGTTCATGCCGGCTTCCGGGCGATGCGCCTTGTGCCGCCGCTACATGCCTACTTTGCGCAAATGAAGTACAAGCCGAAGCCCTACTACCAGTCCGGTTCCATCGTTCGGTCGGAAGACGGCAAGCATGTCGGACGCATGATCCCCCAGCCACTGCTGGAGGACCGCAATCGACAATCAAGCCTGCTCGACAACGTTGTCGGCAATCGCTTTGCAGTAATTGCCTATGGCGACGACGCCCAGGACGTTCTAGACGAATGCACCGATATCGATTTTGGGCCAACCGATCCGATCCGAATGGCAATTGTGCCCATGCGCACCAATATCGACCCGACGCGCGATGGTCCGGCTTGGCGCGACACAAGCGACGGCCTTGCCGAGTTCGTAGGCCTCGGGCCTCGCGTACTCGTCGTTCGCCCTGATCGCTATGTCATGGCCTCGTGTGCGCCGGCCGACACCGCCAAGATCGCGGCAAAAGTGGCCAGAGTTATCGCAAGCCCCTAAGGCCGGCATCAGATCTTTCTGCGCTTCGACAGGCGCACGAAATCCGAGATCGCGCCGTCGCTCTTTCCCGCTGCGCAAAGGCCGGCAACACGAATTCCAACCTCCGATAGGAAATGGTGCTCCTTGCCGCCTGCGACGGCTTCGAGAAGTATCGTCTTGTGACCCGCCTGCTGCAGAGCCAGCGCCCACTCCCGTTGACCCTCGAAGGGCGTTCGCGTGTCGCGCGGATCTCCAATGACGAAGTTACGGCGCCTGCCATCATGGAGAATACTGCCAATATTCTGAATCGGAACGAGATACCTTTGACCCGGGTCGCCCCATATATTCGTCCTGCGCGTGCCCCCGCCTTTCACAAGCGGGATGCCGTAGGCTCCCGATGCCATGACCGCGCAATCCACATCACTCCGACGGGTTGTGAGCAACTGGGCTACCAGCCTGGCCCCTCCCGACTGGCCGCCAAGCACCAGCCGCTGCAAGCCGTGACGCCTTTTCAATTGGTCCAAGGCCGCACCGATGATCTGGCTCTCGTCGCGTTGGCCACCCAGGATATGGGAACCTGACGATCCCATCAGGCCAGGGCGGCCAACCACGTAGACAGGCACGCCGTAGCCCTTGGCAACCAGCTCCGCCCGCCGCCGATAGGCAGTCTGCATTGCTTCCATGCGCTGCCTTGTAACTTCCTCGGCAGCGACATCTCCGGAGAAGAAGACGACGGCAGTCGTGCCTGCAGGCTGCGCCGGAGGCGTGACGTACTGGATACATTCCACATAGTCGCCAGCCGTTGCCCATAACCGATTGGGCTCGGCCAGGCAGCGTCCGCGATCGATCCTCAACAAACGATGCTGAGTTCCGTCCTTCTCCGTTATGTAAGATGTGTGCTCGGTCGGACCCGAAGTGCCGGTGGAAACAAGGGAATGGTAGCCAAAGTATGCCGCCAGTAGCGCAGAAGCCCCAATCCAGATGATGCGCGGATCCAGCATGTCGGGCGTGCTCGGCGAGTTTCTCGGGTACGCTCCACCCTGTACCCAGGGGAGAGCGCGGACGTCGGAGGGTTTAAACTAGACTGAAGCCGGGCCTGCTTCAATAACGCGAGACAACCAAGTGTGGACAACGCACGCATTATAAGACGTAGACATGACTATCTGAACACAACGGTCCGGTTGCCGTTGAGGAGGACACGCCTCTCGAGATGGAACCGCACGGCCCGTGCGAGCACGCGCGCCTCTATCTCGCGGCCGATCGCCGTCAGTTGCTCGACGTTCATGGTGTGGTCGACGCGCTCGGTCTCCTGTTCGATTATCGGGCCCTCATCGAGGTCGGAGGTGACGTAGTGCGCAGTGGCACCAATGAGCTTTACGCCGCGCTTGTGTGCCTGGGTATAGGGTGCCGCGCCCTTGAAGCTCGGCAGAAAGGAGTGGTGGATGTTGATGCAGCGTCCGCCGAGCTTCGCGGTCAAGCCGTCGGACAATACCTGCATGTAGCGCGCCAGGACGACAAGATCGACGTCTTCCGCCTGGATCAGCCTGTAGAGCTCCGTCTCCTGCTCAAGCTTGGTCTGCTTGGTGACGGGAAGATAGTGGAACTTGTGTCCCGACTGTTCCGCCAGAGTGGAGATTGCCTCGTGGTTCGACAGGATCGACGTAACATCCATGTCGAGCGCCCCTATCCGCAAACGATACAACAGGTCGACGAGGCAATGATCGAAGCGGGAGCAGAGGATCATGACCCGCGGGCGCCGCGCGCAGTCGTGCAGGTGCCAGTCGAGTTCATAGCGTTTCGCTACCTCGGCAAGAGCCTGGTGCAATTCTACGGTCGTGACGGCCGCCTCAGACTGAATCAAAATCCGCATGAAGAAATTCTGCGACTGCGGGTCACGGAACTGGCTGCTCTCGACGATATTGCACTCGTGTGCCGCCAGGACAGTCGTAACGCCGGCAACCACGCCGATCTGATCAACGCAGCTCAATGTGAGGATACTTGTGTTCATTGTGTTCCCTAAGCTGGATGCGGATCGTATACCCGGCCTGCCAAAGTTGTACGTTACTTAGCCTAGCGCAGACGAGTTGCGAGACGTGCTAGCGGCTCAAGACCGCCCCTGGCGAACGTTGGCATCCCACCAGGGGCAGGCACCAGGCATCAGGTTGTAGTTCCCCTCGAGCACCTGCACTGGGCGGCGCAGTCCCTCGCGGGCATTCTCCATGCGCATCTCTCGTGCCTTGCGCTGCGTCTCCTCTGGAAGCCACAACCTGTTGTGTCCCCACAGGCTAGGTCCTTCCTTGCGTAAAGTCGCCTGCCATGTTGCAGGATCGATCTGCTTGCCGCCCCAGCCATATTCGGTCATGAAGCCTGAGGGATTCCAGGTATAGAATGACGTCATGTCGTCGCCGCAGTGGCGGCCGAGGCTCGTTGCAATTCGTTCCGGCGTGCATTCTGCGATGTCCCAACCCTGGCCAACATCATCAAAGCTGTAGAGTTCAACCATCATGTGATGGATCTTGTTGTTGCCGTTGGCGATGAAGGCAAGGCTATGATGGCGCGGGTTAACGTGAAAGAAATATGCCTCGAACGGCTCGTAGTAGTAGTCGGACAGTCCGAAGCCCAACACATCGCGGTAGAAGGCCAGCATCTCGCCAGCGGTCTCTACGTTCAGCACTACATGGCCCAGGCCGAGCGGCCCGGTGCGGAAACCTGAAATATTGCGTCCCGGTTGGAAGGGGTCAGTGATGATTTCAGGTCCGTGGCAGAATTCCAGCCGGTGGCCCAGTGGATCGCTGACGATGATCAGGTCTCGGACCTTGCGCTCTTCGGCCAGCGTGCGCGATCCCCGCGTCACTGCGATGGACTGGTCTTCCAGGTGTCCGGCGAGCGCATCCAGAGCCGCGGCATCGGCGACTTCCCAACCAAAACAGGCAATACCTTCGCCGCCGTCCTCCTCGACGAGAAACCGCTGCTTCCTGTCGTCCATGCGAAAGGCCATGCTGCGACCGCCCTTGTCGACCTTCTGCAGCCCGATCAGTCCCGTGCCGTAGGCCGACCAGTCCTCGAGGCTGTTGGTTCTCAGGCCAAGGTAGGCAAGTGCTTCAGGTTTCATATTCGGCTCTCCGCTTCCGTCTGGCGTCAATATCGCCGCTTCGAGCATGGATTGCCAGACCAGGCGATGCCGCGGGGGCATAATTCCCATTGCAAGGGTATGGCTAAGTTGCCGGTATTGTTGCTAAAGGGTGTCGGATGACATCAGCGAGGCAGGCCAAGGGGGCACCGCATGAAGCTTCTTTCGTTCAGGGTGGGCGACAAGGCCAGCTACGGCGTCGTCAACAGTGACGGGATCGTGGATCTTGGCAAACGCTTGGGCGGCAAGTATCCGGACCTGAAGGCGCTGATCGCCGCCAACGCCTACGACGAGGCCAGGGCGGCGATGGGCGAGGCTGCCGACCACGAAATCGGAGCGGTGACCCTGCTCCCCGTGATCCCAAATCCGGATAAGATCGCCTGCGTCGGCCTCAACTACGAGGAGCATCGACAGGAGACGAAGCGCGAGAAGACTGAAGATCCCGCCATCTTCCTGCGCGTGCCATCGAGCCAGGTGGGCCACGAGCAGCCGATCCTGCTGCCACTTGAATCGACTAGGCTCGACTACGAGGGCGAGATCGCGGTGATCATCGGGAAGGCGGGCCGGCGCATCACCGAGAAGAGCGCTTGGGATCATATCGCGGGCTTTTCCTGTTACAACGACGGCTCGGTGCGCGACTGGCAATGGGCGACGACGCAGTGGACCGCCGGCAAGAATTTTCCTGCAACGGGCGGCTTCGGCCCCTGGATGGTGACCTCGGATGAAATACCCGCCGGCTCCATACTTTCGCTTACGACGCGGCTCAACGGGCAGGTGATGCAGAACGCCACGACAGATATGCTCGTGCACTCGATCCCCCTCCTCATCAAGCACATTTCGGCGTTCATGGAACTGGTGCCGGGCGACGTGATCGTGACGGGCACGCCTGGCGGCGTCGGGGCACGTCGCGAGCCGCCCGTATTCATGAAGGCCGGTGACGTCTGTGAGATCGAAAGCGATAAGATCGGCATCCTGCGTAACACGATTGCCACCGAGACCGCCGATTGAGCGCCGGACATACGACCAGCAAGGAAAGCACACTTCATATGAGCGAACCTGGAAACGTCACTCGCGATGCTGTCGACTTCATCGAGAATGTCGGCTACGGCGACCTGCCGGAAGAAGCAATCCGGATCGGGCGACGGTGCATGGTGGACACATTCGGACTTTACCTTGCCGGTGGCGAGGAACCGACGGTGCACATGCTGGCCGAAGATGCGAAGGAGACGGGCGGAAGACCGGACGCATACGTGCTCTCTGCAGGCACCGCCAAGGCGCCGGCGCCGCTCGCCGCCCGCGTTCTCGGTACCGCCGGTCACGCCCACGACTGGGATGACACGCAGGTGAGCAAGGACCCGGCGCACGTCTACGGCCTCCTCACGCATCCATCCGTGCCGCCGCTCACCGCTGCCGTAGTGATGGCGCAGCGGGTTGGCGGCGTCGATGGCAAGCGGTTCATGCTCGCCTTCCAGACCGGCTTCGAGGTCGAGTGCAAGATCTCCGAGTGGATGCTGCCCCGGCACTATCGGCGCGGGCATCACTCGAGCGGCACGGTCGGCACCTTTGGCGCGTGCGCTGCGGCTGCAAAACTGCTCGACCTCAAGGGCGACAAGCTGGCCCATGCGCTCGGGATCGCAGCTAGCCTCGCTTCAGGCATTCGCTGCAACTTCGGTACGATGACCAAGCCGCTGCATGTCGGTCGCGCGGCCGAGAACGGCGTCACGGCTGCCCTGCTCGCTGCCCGCGGTTTCACTGCCGACCCGACATCGCTCGATGGGCCATGGGGATTCTTCTCCGTGATGGGCGAGGGGTTCAGCGAAGAGAAGCTGGCGCAGGGATTTGGCAAGACGTTCACCATTGCCGAGCCTGGCGTCTCTATCAAGCCCTATCCGTCAGGCATTGTTACGCACCAGTCAATGGACGCGATGCTGGCGCTCGTGACCAAGCACGACGTCAAGCCTGATGAAGTCCAGGCCATCCGGTTCTTTGCCGGCAAGAACATTCTCGAGCCAATCCGGTATGCGGTTGCCAGGAACCACCTGCAGGCCAAGTTTTCTATGGCAGCGCTTCTCGCAATGATCGTATTGAAGCGGCGCGCCGGACACCACGAGTTTTCGGACGCCTTCGTCGGCGGCTCCGCGATGCAGGATATGCAGGCCCGCGTGGAGACGATCAACGATCCCGAGATCGATGCCAAGGGCTACGACCTCATCCGCAGTCGCTGCGAGATCGTCACCAAGGACGGGCGCACACTCGTCGAATGGGCG
The DNA here is from genome assembly GCA_046048295.1 of Pseudomonadota bacterium. Classification (GTDB taxonomy): domain Bacteria; phylum Pseudomonadota; class Alphaproteobacteria; order Rhizobiales; family Hyphomicrobiaceae; genus CBDCWA01. The sequence goes on from JBJOGJ010000023.1 coordinate 21,610, forward strand.
GACGAGCGCTACCGCGGTGGACCGCTCAACCCCATCAGCGACGCCGACCTCGAGGGCAAGTTCCGCACCTGCGCCGAAGGTGCGCTCGACAAGAACGGGCAGGACGCGCTGCTTGCCGCCATCCATGGTCTCGACAAGCTCGCCGACGCAGCCCGCCTCGGCGAACTCATGGTCTTCGAGAAGTAGTATTCCATCCGCAGGAGGTGTCTGGTGGGCGAGAGACGGCCGAACTTCATCCTGTTCATCAACGACCAGCACCGCTACGACTATCTCGCGTGCAACGGCCATCCGGTCGTTAGGACACCCAATATCGATGCGATCGCCGCGCGCGGCGTTTCGTTCGACCGTTTTTATGTGGCAAGCCCAGTTTGCATGCCGAACCGGGCTACACTGATGACCGGAAGAATGCCGTCCGTGCATGGCGTCCGCTTCAATGGCACGCCGCTGTCGCGGCAGGCCGTGACATTCGTCGATCTGCTTGCCGGTGCCGGATATCAGACGGCATTGGTCGGAAAGAGCCATCTGCAATGCTTCACCGGCGTCGAGCCGACGCTGAAGTTTCCGCCCGTTCCCGAGGGCTTTCACGCACCTTCCGCAGATCTGAGGGAGGCAATTCGCTCGCCGCTTTACGGGGCCGAGTATCAGGAGGAAGTGCCGGGATTCTGGTCCCAAGAAAATCCGGAAATGACACTTCCGTTCTACGGGTTCCAGCATGTCGAACTGGTCCGCGGACATGGCGATGGAGTGGGGGGGCACTATGAAAAGTGGCTTCTTTCGCGCGAGCCCAATGCCAGGGCCTTGATCGGCGAGAAAAACCAGCTGCCGCACGACTACTCCTGCCCGCAGGCGGTGCGCACCGCACTCCCCCCAGAACTCTACCATACCACCTACATCGGTGAGCGCGCGGAAGCGTGGCTGGCGGAACATGCGCGTGCAGACGAGGCGCCGTTCTTCCTGATGGTGTCCTTCCCGGATCCACACCATCCGTTCAACCCGCCCGGCAAGTACTGGGACATGTATGCACCGGACCAGTTTCCCGTTCCGGAAGCCTTCATTCGCAACGATTGGGTACCGCCGCCGCACGTCAAGGGTGTCTGGGACGAGCGTGAAGCAGGTGCCGCCCAGCTAAAGGGCATGAACACGATATCGGTCAGCGCGCGCGAGGCACAGGAGGCGCAGGCGCTCACTTGCGGCATGATCACAATGATCGACGACACTATCGGGCGGGTACTCCAGGCCCTGGAGGCCAGCGGGCAGGCCAACGAGACTGTGCTGCTGTTCACGACCGACCATGGCGACCACCTCGGCGACCACCGGCTGATGCTCAAGGGTGCGGAAATGTACCAGGGCATCGTGCATGTGCCGTTCATCTGGGCAGACCCGTCGGCCACGGAACACGGCACGCGCACGGGAGCACTCGCAACGACGATGGATATCTCGGCGACCATTCTCGATCGCGCGCGGGTTGCGCCATATGTCGGATTGCAGGGCCAGAGCTTGCTGCCGGCCATCAGCGGAGATCCCAGGGCGGGGCGCGATGCCGCCTTCATCCAATACGACCATCAGAAGGAGGCACCCGGCCTCAACATTCCTCCCCGCGTGCATACCCTGATCGACGGCCGCTATCGCATCACGGTCTTCGACGGAGTTTCGTGGGGCGAGCTATATGACCTCGAGGCAGACCGCGGTGAGTTCCAGAACCTTTGGCAAGATGCCGCGGCGGCATCTACCAAGGCGCGCCTGATGGAGATGCTCCTCAGGACCGAGATTGCCCACATGGACACCGTTCCGATGCCGACGAACCGCGCCTGACCGTCCGGTCAAGAATCAAGCGGTTTCCTCGGTCTCTTCTGTCGGCCGATCGACCTTGGTGCGCCGCGTCGGGCGCTGCAGGAAAGCCGGGATGTGGCCGGCAAACCCGACCGGCCCGGGGCGCTTTCCCTGTTGCCTGCCTGCCGGCTGCTGCCTGGGCCGAGCTGGTTCTGCCTGTTGTGGCGCAGGTTGCTCTCGGCGTCGCGGTTGCGGCACGCGGTCGACAGGCTCGAACTCGCGCGGCGTTTCCGTTAGCACGGGTGGCTCGGCAGCAACCGTCACATCAGGCTTCCTTCTGCGGTTTCCGGCAGGACGCTGCTCGCGGCCACCCCGCGCCTGCTTTGCTTCAGCGCGAGGTGCATCCGGCTTGCGGGGGGACTTGCCTCGGCGGCGGCGACCCTTGCCGCTCGCTGCGACTTCGTCCTCGGTCGGTGGTGTATCGAGCCACTTCACGGTCTCGCCGGTGATCTTCTCAATGTCGCGAATGAACTTGAGTTCGTCGGGACCGACCAGAGTGAGGGATGTCCCGAGCTTGCCGGCGCGACCTGTACGGCCAATGCGATGGACATAATCGTCGGCAGCCCATGGCACGTCGAAATTGAAGACATGGCTCACATCCGGAATGTCGAGGCCGCGTGCCGCCACGTCACTCGCCGCCAGATAGGTGATATCGCCTGAGCGGAACCGGTCGAGCGTCTCCGTGCGGCTCTTCTGGTCCATGTCGCCATGCAGCTCGCCGGCATTGAAGCCATGCTTCGACATCGACTTGTAGAGGATGGCCACATCGCGCTTGCGATTACAGAATATGATCGCGTTCTTGACGGTCTGGCTCTCGATGAGGTCGCGAAGAACCTGGCGTTTTGCCCAATCCTCGTCATCCGGGCAGTACCGGAACAGCTGGGTGATCGTCTTCGCTGTAGTTGCCGGCGGTGCGACCTCGATGCGCTCGGGGTTGGTGAGGAACTGGTCCGCAAGACGGGTGATCTCGGGGGGCATCGTTGCCGAGAAGAATAGCGTCTGCCTTTTTGGAGGCAGCAGTTTGCAGATCTTCTCGATGTCGGGAATGAAACCCATGTCGAGCATTCGGTCCGCTTCGTCGATCACCAGAATCTCGACACCCATCAGCATGATGCGACCACGCTGAAAATGGTCGAGAAGCCGGCCTGGTGTCGCGATGAGGACATCGACGCCGCGATCCAGCTTGCGGATCTGTGCGTCCATTGCGACACCGCCGATCAGCAGCGCCACCGAAAGCTTGTGGTTTATGCCGTACTTCTCGAAGCTCTGCTCGACCTGGGCGGCGAGTTCTCGTGTCGGCGCCAGGATTAGCGAGCGTGGCATGCGGGCGCGGGCCCGTCCCATCTCGAGCCTGGTGATCATGGGAAGGACGAATGAGGCGGTCTTGCCTGTGCCGGTTTGGGCGATACCAAGAATATCGTGCCCATCAACGGCGATCGGTATGGCTCTTTCCTGGATCGGCGTCGGCTTCGTGTAGCCCGCCGCAGCAACAGCATCCTTGACCTTCTGGCTCAGGGGAAGCTCTGCGAAACTGAGGGATTCCAAAAGTAATTTTCTCCGTCGGCGTTTTCGTTGCGGCCACTTAACTCCGGGGACCGGCTCAACTGGTAATTCGCTGGATCGTATGCGCCCCGGATATGTCGGTGGTGTGAACGGATGTGCAGCGCTCGGGTCGGGTCCGCCCGACGGGCGCGATGCACGGTGTTCGCGTGCCGGTCGATCGAGAATCACTGCCAGCCAAGGCGTCGATCAACTGTGGCCCTGCTCGCATACCCCGGCCCGAAATGCAAGCGGATTCGGCCATTTCAGGGGTTCGGGCTGCGAACTGTGCACAGCCTGAAGGAGTTCGTCGCCGGGCAGGCTCCATCTGTCACGACTTGAAATAGTAACTCAGACGGTCTTTACCAAACATTACCATACTCAAAGGATGCCTCTCGTGACGCGCCATCTCGTCCTGGTCCCTGGCCTGTTGTGCAGTGCGGACCTTTTCAGTGCACAGGTCCCGGCCTTGCGAGACCAGGTCGATCTCCAGATCGCGGATACGCGCCGGACGTCCTCTATCGGCGCCATGGCGGATGCCTTGCTCTCGGTGGCGCCGCCGCGCTTTTCCATCGCGGGCTTGTCGATGGGCGGCTACGTCGTCTTCGAGGTCCTCCGCCGGGCCCCAGAACGCATCGAGCGGATCGCGCTTATCGATACGAATGCCCGAGCCGACACACCCGAGCAGGCAATGCGGCGAAGGGAACTGGTCGCCATCAGCAGGACGGAGGGTCTGCGGAAAGTCCAGGGAATGCTGCTGCCATTCCTTCTCGGGCCAGACGCGATGCAGAATTCGTTCCTTGTCGAGCGCGTGCTCGCAATGGCGGAGGCTTTCACGGCGGATGAATTCGCGGCGCAGCAGGAGGCGATCATTGCCCGCCCGGACAACCGGCCATTTCTCCATCAAGTCGGTTGCCCGACATTGATCATCGTCGGCCGGGAGGACCGGCTGACACCGGTCAAAGTGGCAGCGGAAATGGCAGAAGGGATTGCCGGAAGCCGCCTCGAGATCATCGATGACTGCGGGCACCTTTCGTCCATGGAGCAGCCAGAAACGGTAAACCGTCTGCTTGCATCGTGGTTGAGCGACCACGTTTGACTAATGTCAAACGGTGTCGCAGCGCAGCTTGTATGCTGACTTTCGCGCCCTCCCTTCCCAGCATAATCCACGCAAATTGACGCAGTTACGTAAATCAGGACTCGACTTTTCTCACCTTAGAATTATTCTAAATCTGCGTCAGGGGAAGCGCGCCGCGCATCACAATGCCCCTGTATAGTTGTTCAAACGGGAAAGAACGGAGACACGTCATGCAGCTCAAGGGTAGCAAAACCGAGCAGTCACTGAAGGATGCATTCGCGGGAGAGTCGCAGGCCAACCGCCGCTATCTCTACTTCGCAGCCAAGGCTGATGTCGAGGGCTACAATGACGCTGCTGCCGTCTTCCGCTCCACGGCCGAGGGTGAGACCGGCCACGCGCACGGCCACCTCGAGTACCTCGAGAGCTGCGGCGATCCCGCCACCGGCCTGGCATTCGGCCCGACCGACAAGAACCTCGCCACGGCAATCGCCGGCGAGACGCACGAGTACACCGACATGTACCCCGGCATGGCGAAGACCGCTCGCGACGAAGGCTTCGAGGAAATCGCCGACTGGTTCGAGACGCTGGCGCGCGCTGAGCGCTCGCATGCCAATCGTTTCCAGAAGGCTCTCAACGAGCTGAACGGCTAGGTATTTCTCCAGCCGAAGCAATGGTGTCCAAGAGCCGTTGCTTCGGCTGAACTTTGTCCGCAGGCGCGCCGCAGACGGGTCGCCAGGCGCATTTCGGCACAATCCATCTCACTGGACGGGTCATGAGCGAAGAAACTCCCAAGCAGGCACGCGAGGGCCGGCGCGAAGGCAATCTCGAGGCGCCAACGCGGCACAATATCGAGTGGCAGAGCGCTGACTACTATGACGAGCACGCCGTCATGGAAGAGATGGAGCGGGTTTTCGATCTCTGTCACGGCTGCCGGCGCTGTGTCAGCCTCTGCAATTCTT
>JBJOGJ010000024.1:0-26553 GCA_046048295.1 Pseudomonadota bacterium
CGAGCACTTCCTCGAGGACGCTGTCCCAGATGACCTCGATCTTGGGGTTCTTGAACAGGCGGTCCTGCATGATCCGTTCGGCGCGGAAGCTGTCGCGGCGGTGGACGACGGTGACCTTGCTCGCGAAGTTGGTCAGGAATATCGCCTCCTCTACCGCGGTGTTGCCGCCGCCGACGACGATCACCTCCTTGCCGCGATAGAAGAAGCCATCGCAGGTGGCGCAGGCGGAGACACCATAGCCCTTGAAGGTCTCCTCGGTCGGAATGCCGAGCCAGCGTGCCTGGGCGCCGGTGCAGATGATGAGTGCGTCACACGTGTACTGGGCGTTGCCGTCGCCGGTCAGGCGGAACGGGCGCGAGGTGAGGTCGATATCGACGATGTGGTCCATCACCATCTCGGTGCCGACGTGGGCGGCCTGCGCCTGCATCTGCTCCATCAGCCAGGGGCCCTGGATGACCTCGGCGAAGCCTGGATAGTTCTCGACGTCGGTGGTGATCGTCAACTGGCCGCCGGGCTGGATGCCCTGGATGACCAGGGGTTCGAGCATGGCGCGGGCGGCGTATATCGCGGCGGTGTAGCCGGCCGGACCAGAGCCCAGGATGATGACCTTCGCGTGCTTGTTGTCCGACATCGTCACCTCTCTCTCGCGTCGTGGGCGGGCCTTGCCAATCGTATCAGGCTATATGCACGAAATTGCATGACAGATCGAGGGAGACAGTGCCTCACAACAGACCTTGCGCCTTCATGCTGAAGTCGCCCTGGCGGCCGACAATGATGTGGTCGTGAACGGTGATGCCCAGCGGCTTGGCGGCCATGACGATCTGCTTCGTCAGATCGACGTCGGCGCGCGAGGGCGTCGTGTCGCCGGAAGGGTGGTTGTGCACGAGGATGATGGCCGTGGAGGAGAGTTCCAGCGCGCGTTTCACGACCTCGCGGATGTAGACCGGAGTATGGTCGACGGTGCCCTGCTGCTGGATCTCGTCGGCGATCAGCTTGTTCTTCTTGTCGAGAAACAGAATGCGGAACTGCTCGCGATTCTCGTAGCCCATCGAGGCGCGGCAGTACTCGACGACGCTCGACCAGGTGGAAAGGACGGGCTTCTGCATGATCTCCCGCTTCATGAGGCGGAGCGCCGCGGCGCGCACGAGCTTCAATTCCTCGACGACGCGGCGGCCGACGCCGGTCACCTCCGTCAGCAGAGGTTCGGGCGCATTGACGACTTCGGCAAAGGACCCGAAGCGGGCGAGCAGGCGCTTGGCGAGATCCTTGGTATCGCGGCGGGGTATGGCCCGGAAAAGGACGAGTTCCAGAAGCTCGTAGTCGGGCATGGCATCGGCGCCGCCCTGCATAAAGCGTTCGCGCAGTCGCTCGCGGTGGCCAAGGTGGAGGGGGGAGGCCTCGAACAGCTCGGCCTGGCTGGTCTGTTCCTGATCGGTGGTCTGCGACTCGCCGGTCGAGACTGGGGCCGAGCCGGGTCTTGCTGCAGCCATTTCGATCCCCCCAGGCTGGACGATACTCGATCCTCAGACGTACGGCGGCTGGTGATAACCGGCAGGCGAGAAGGTAAAGACCTCATAGCCGTCGGCCGTCACGCCGAGAGTATGCTCGAACTGGGCGGAGAGTTCCCGGTCGCGCGTCACGGCGGTCCAGCCGTCGGCCAATGGCTTCACGGCGGCCTTGCCGAGGTTGATCATCGGTTCGATGGTGAACAACATGCCGGGCTCGAGCTTGATGCCTTCGCCGGGCTCGCCGTAGTGGAGAATATTGGGGCGGTCATGGAACTGGCGGCCAAGGCCGTGGCCGCAATAGTCGCGCACGACGCTGCACCGCTCAGCCTCAGCGTAGCGTTGGATCGCAGCGCCGATGTCGCCGGTCGTGGCGCCGGGCTTCACGGCAGCGACACCACGCATCAGGCATTCATAGGTGACCTCGATGAGGCGTGCGGCACGACGCGAGATCTCGCCGACCGGAAACATCCGGCTCGTGTCGCCATGCCAACCGTCTACGATCAGGGTGACGTCGATATTGACGATATCGCCTTCGCGCAGCGGCTTGGCGTTCGGAATGCCATGGCAGACGACGTGATTGATGGACGTGCAGATGGCCTTCGGAAAACCGCGGTAGTTGAGCGGGGCGGGGATGGCGCCGTGGTCGAGGGCGAATTCAACGACGAGATCGTCGAGGCGCTCGGTGGTGACGCCCGGCTGCACGTAAGGGGCGAGCATGTCGATGGCGGCGGCGGCCAGTTGGCCTGCCTTGCGCATACCTGCAAACGCCTCCGGCCCGTGGATCTTGATCTTCGAGCTGTTCGTCGTGACGTGGCCGTAGTCGAGGTTGTTCATGTGCTGGATTACCCGTCGAACCGTTCCCTGCGAATATAGGTCATGGCAGGCGCGGTGCATAGCCGCATACAAACGAATGAGGGGCGCTGCGCGTGCAGGCCCCTCGCAACAAGATCATGCGCTTCGAACAAGACGAAGCATGCAGATCACTTGTTCTCTGCGTCGCCTTCCGTATCTGCCGGCGCTTCCTCGACGGCAGCCTCGGTCGACAGGCGCTGGGCCTGGCCGATCCAGTCCTCGCGCTCGATGCGGCCGTCCAGCTTGAGGGCATCGTCGAGGTTGGCCATGTCGTCGTCCGAGAAAGCGGCGATCTGGTCGTAACGGAGGACGTTGAACTTCTTGAGCAACTGCGCCAGGTCGGCGTTGATGCCCGTGATCTGGGTAAGATCCTGCGCCTCGCCCTTCGGCTTGCGGAAGCCCTTGAACGCGTTGTTCAGGCGCTTGGCGCGAGCGTCCGAGCGCTCGACGATACGGGCGGACTTGCCGCGGCGGCCACGGAGATAATAGAGCTTGGCGCGGCGGACGCGGCCGCGGCGGAGGACCTCGATCTCCTCGATGAAAGGCGAGTAGAGCGGAAATACGCGTTCGACACCCTCACCGTAAGAAATCTTGCGGACGGTGAAGTTCTCGTGCACGCCGCCGCCGGAGCGAGCAATCACCACACCCTCGTAGGCCTGGAGACGGAATGCTGCCTTCTCCTCCTGAGCAGCCTTGCCCCTGACCTTTGCCTGACCCTTGCCCTGGGGTGTCGAGTCGCCTTCGATGACCTTTACGGTGACGCGGACGGTGTCGCCGGCGCCAAATTCCGGGATTATGCGCTTGGCGGTGATAGCCGCCATCTGCTCGCGCTCGAGCTCCTGGATGATGTTCATCTTGCTTGTCCTTGATTGTACATCAAAAGCAGAGGATCCCGGCGCGCGTCCAGGGGACCGGCAGGGTTCATGCAGCCCATCAGCGGGAATTAAGCGCTCTCCATAGCGCAAGTGGCGGCAGGTGTCGATGGGAAAGGCGTGCTGCGGCGCGGGCTCTGCGTTTTATCCGGCCGGCGCCCGAAAACTCACCGGGACTTGGACGGGAGAAGGTCGGGGCGGCGGCGAGCGGTCAGCGCCTCGGCCTCGGCGCGGCGCCAATCGGCGATGCGCTTGTGGTCGCCGGACAGGAGAACATCAGGAATTTCGTGGCCTTCCCAGGTGCGTGGGCGGGTGTACTGCGGGTATTCGAGCAGGCCGGACGCGAAGCTTTCCTCGGCGAGGGAAGCCGGCTGGCCGATAACGCCGGGCAAGAGGCGCACGCAGGCGTCCATCAGCACCATGGCGGCAAGCTCGCCACCGGAGAGGACATAGTCGCCGATGGAGACCTCGCGCAGGCCGCGGGCCTCTATGACGCGCTGGTCGACGCCTTCGAAACGGCCGGCGAGCAGGAGGACGCCGGGGCCGTCGGCAAGTTCACGGGCGAGATGCTGGCTCAAGGGTTCGCCGCGCGGGCTCAGGTAGATGGCAGGCAGATCCTCGGCGCCCTGGCGCGCATGGTCGAGGGCGGCGGCGACGACGTCACAGCGGAGCACCATGCCGGCGCCACCGCCGGCGGGTGTGTCGTCGACGGAGCGATGCTGGCCGATGCCGAAGTCGCGCAAGTGGATGGTGTCGAGCGACCACAGGCCGCCGGCAAGGGCGGTGCCGGCGAGCGAGGCTCCGAGCGGGCCCGGGAACATCTCCGGAAAGAGCGTGACGACGCGGGCGCGCCAGGGCGCCGGTCCGTTCATCGTCATGGCGTCAGGCACCTGGGTTCGGCGGGCCGGTTCACGCACCCTCGACGATGACGATGTCGATCTCGCCGGCGCCGGCGCGCAGCTTCTTCACCTCGGCGTACTCGGGCCCGAACGCGTAGGCATGAGCCTGCTCGTATGAGGGGAACTCGATGATGACGTTGCGCGGGCGGCCGTTGCCCTCGGCAACTTCGGACTTGCCGCCGCGGGCGATCGGGACGCCGCCGAACTTCTTCATGACTTCGCCGCCGGCCGCGGCGTATTTGGACCAGGCTTCCGGGTCGGTGACGGTGGCGCGGGCGATCAGGTAGGCTTTGGGCATGGGGTCCTCCGGGCAATGGTGAGCGGGCAGTCCGTGCTTTCGCAACTGCCCACTGCCTAACTGCCTATTGCCTCGACCGTCAATCCGATGGCGGCAGCGTGACGTGAATGATCCGGTTGGTGGCGCTCTGGTGGATCAACAGGTTGCCATCGCGGGTCACGTCGAGGTGGCGCAGAATGCCCGAATAGAAGGTGCCGGAAGGGATCGGCCAGCTCTGGAACTTCTCGTTGCGCGGATCGAAGCGGACGAGCATGTCCGGGCGCACGCCGGATTCGTTGTACCAGATGATGCCGTTGACCACCGCGATCGCGTAGGGGTGGGACTTCGGGCCGCTCGGCGACGCCCATTCCTTGACTTCGCCGGTTTCGGGGTTCAGGCGGCCGATGCGACCGCGGGCGGAATTCACGAACCAGATCATGCCGTCCTCTGCGAGCGCCAGGCGGCGGATCTTGGTCTTCGGATCAGGGATCTTGAACTCCTTGAGCGCCATGGTCTTCGGATCCATGCGCACGATGCAGTTGGAGCCGTTGCAGGCCATCCAGAGAGCGCCGTCGACGTCCACCTTAATTCCGTAGGGACGCGAATCCTCGGTCGGGAACTTGACGATCTTGATGTCACCCGTCTTCGGGTCCAGGCGGCCGGCGCGGTTCGAGTGCTGCATCGTGAACCAGATGATACCGGCCTTGTCGATGACGGCAGTATGTGGATCCTTGGCTTCGGGATCGGGCATCTTGTAGACGGTGATCTTTTCCGTCTTCGGATCGAATTTGCCCATCGTCCCGTTCTTGTTGCCGGTGTACCAGATGTTGCCTTCGTGGTCGTGGAAGACAGAATGCGGCTTGGCAGTGGGGTCGAGCGCCCACTCCTTCATCTCGCCGGTCTTGGGATTGATGCGACCGATGTTGGAGCCGAACTGGCCGGCCCACCAGATCATGCCATCGGGTGTCTCGATCGGGTCGCGGGCGCGTTGGCCGAGGGTCGGGACGACCCATTCCTTGTACTTGATCTTTGCATCGCCGGGGACGGGTGTCGACTTGCGCTTGTCATTGGGCGGGAAGTGCTTTGCCAGGTAGGCGGTGATCGTCTTTTCCTCGGGTGTGCCCTTGAGGTCGATCATGGTGGCGATGACCTTGCCCCAGTCTTCCTCCGTATAACCGGAGCTCCGATCGATGTTGCGGACGGGATGGCAGGCGGCGCACATGCCGGCGACCAGATCCTTGCCGGGGCCCTCGGGCAGATCTTGCGCGGCGGCGGGTAGAGCGGAAACGAGAAGCGTGGCAGCCAGTGGCGCGATAATGCGTGTCGACATTGCGGGTCTCGCGTAGGTTCGGATGCAGTGGTGGCGACTATCGGTACAGAATGTCGCAGGAGTCAAGGAGGGATGCTAGCGGAGTGCGGCTTCGATGTGGTCGAGGAAGCGGCAGGCCATCGTGGGTGGATCGTCGGCGGCGGTGATGGGGCGGCCGACAACGATATGGTCGGCGCCGGCGGCGATGGCGCTTTCGGGAGTCGCGATGCGGGTCTGGTCGCCGGCGTCGCTGCCGGGAAGACGTATACCCGGTGTGACGAGGAGGAAGGGCGCAGGCAGCGCCTCGCGGATCGACCGCGCCTCCTGGCCCGAGGCGACGACACCGTCTATGCCGGCCTCAGAGGTCAGCCGGGCACGCTTCAGGACGAGGCTGGCGGGCTCCAGTGCAATGCCCTGCTCCTCGAGATCGTGCTGGTCGAGACTGGTCAGTACGGTGACGGCGAGGATTTTCAGGTCGGAGCCGGTGCGGCCGACACTGGCTGCATGCAAGGTCTTGGTGTCGTGGCCGTGAATGGTCAGTAAATCGACGCCGATGCGGGCCGCGGCGGCTACGGCGCGCTCGACGGTGTTCGGGATATCGAGGAACTTCATGTCGAGGAAGACACGCTTGCCTTCGGCCTTGAGCTCCTGGGCGAAGTCGAGCCCGCCCTGCATGACGAGTTCGAGACCGACCTTATAGAAGGTGACGGAGTCGCCGAGACGCGTGACGAGCCCGCGGGCCTCGTCAATGGTCGGCACGTCCAGGGCGACGATGAGGCGATCCTTGATGTCGGCTGGAGAAGGCATTCTCTGTTCCTTCCGGCGCTCGTCAGGAGCCCTTGCCGTCGAAGAACTCGCGTACACGGGCGAAGAAGCCGGTGCTCTCCGGGCTCGTCTCCTTGTGGCTTTCCTTCTCGAACTCGGCGAGGAGCTCGCGCTGGCGCTTCGTCAGGTTCTTCGGCGTCTCGACGTCGAGCTGGATGTACATGTCGCCGAGCTGCTTCGAGCGAAGCACGGGCATGCCCTTGCCTTTTAGGCGGAGCTGGGTGCCGCTCTCGCTGCCTTCGGGCACTTTGACCTTCGTTGCCGCGCCTTCGACGGTCGGAACCTCGACATTGCCGCCCAGTGCGGCCGTGACCATGGAGATCGGAACGCGGCAGAAGATGTCGGAGCCGTCGCGTTGGAAGAACTCGTGGTTCTTGATCGACAGGAAGATGTAGAGGTCGCCGGGCGGGCCGCCGCGCAGACCGGCCTCGCCCTCGCCGGCAAGGCGGATGCGGGTGCCGTCCTCGACGCCGGGCGGAATGTTGACGGACAACGTCTTGTCCTTGGTCACACGGCCCTGACCATTGCACTTGGCGCATGGCTCGGCGACGACCTCGCCGCGGCCGTGGCAGCTCGGGCAGGTGCGCTCGATGGTGAAGAAACCCTGGGTGGCGCGCACCTTGCCGTGACCGGCGCAGGTGGTGCAGGTGGTCGGCTTGGTGCCGGGCTTGGCGCCGGTGCCGGTGCAGGTCTCGCAGGTGACGCTGGTCGGTACGGTGATCTTGGCCGTCCTGCCGTTGTAGGCGTCGAGCAGCTCGATCTCGAGGTTGTAGCGAACGTCCGAGCCGCGTTCGCGCCCGCCACGGTCGCGCGTCTGGCCGCGCCGGCCGCCCATGAACTCGCCGAACAGGTCGTCGAAAATGTCGGACATCGAGGCGGCGAAGTCCGGTCCGAAGCCGCCGGCACCAGGGTGGCCGCCTGCGCCGTCGAACGCGGCGTGGCCGAACTGATCGTAGGCAGCGCGTTTCTGCGGATCCTTCAGGGCCTCATAGGCCTCGTTGATTTCCTTGAAGCGGTGCTCCGATCCCTGATCACCAGGGTTGCGGTCCGGATGGTATTCCTTTGCGAGACGCCGAAAGGCCGATTTGACGTCCTGGTCGGAGGCATCCCTCTTCACACCGAGCGTCTCGTAGTAGCAGCGTTTGGCCATGGGGCGCTTCTTAAATGTCCTGCCGGGCGGATCACGACGAATCCCAGTTAGCAGATTATGCTGACGTTCGGAATGCCGCGTACTGGGCCGATCCAGCAGGTAACACAGATTTATCGGCTACAGGAAGAAGCCCCGACCGTCGATCGAACGGCCGGGGCGGTGTGCGGAGCGTCAGGCCGACTTCTTGCCGTCGTCCTTGACTTCCTCGAAGTCGGCATCGACGACATTGTCGTCCTTGGCTTCGGAGGAAGCGCCGGACGCCTCCTCGCCAGCGCCGCCAGACTGGCCGGCGTAGACCGCCTCGCCAATTTTCATGCCGGCCTGCGACAGGGCCTGCAGGGCAGCCTTCAGCTTGTCGGCATCTTCGGAATCGAGCACCGACCGGGCGTCGGCGATCGCCTTCTCCACCTCAGGCTTGATGCCCGCGACCTTCTCCTCGTTCTCCTTGAGGGACTTCTCGGTCTGATGGATCAGGTTCTCGAGGTGGTTGCGGTTGTCGACGATCTCGCGGCGGCGCTTGTCGTCCTCGGCGTGGACCTCGGCTTCCTTGACCATCCGATCGATGTCGGCATCGGACAGGCCGCCGGATGCCTGGATGCGGATCGACTGCTCCTTGGCGGTCTGCTTGTCCTTGGCGGAGACGTTGACGATGCCGTTCGCGTCGATGTCGAAGGTGACCTCGATCTGGGGCATGCCGCGTGGCGCAGGAGGAATGCCCTCGAGATTGAAGACGCCCAGCGACTTGTTGTCGGCGGCCATCTCACGCTCGCCCTGATAGACCTTGATCGTCACCGCGGTCTGGCCGTCGTCGGCAGTGGAGAAGACCTGGCTCTTCTTGGTCGGGATCGTGGTGTTGCGCTCGATCAGGCGGGTGAAGACACCGCCCAGGGTCTCGATGCCGAGCGACAGCGGCGTCACGTCGAGCAGCAGAACGTCCTTGACGTCGCCCTGCAACACGCCGGCCTGAATGGCGGCACCGACGGCAACAACCTCGTCCGGGTTGACGCCCTTGTGCGGCTCGCGGCCGAACAACTGCTGCACCAACTGCTGAACGCGCGGCATACGTGTCATGCCGCCGACGAGGACGACCTCGTCGATCTCGGCGGCCTTGAGGCCAGCGTCCTTGAGTGCCTGCAGGCAGGGGCCCTTGGTCCGTTCGACCAGATCGTCGACAAGGCTTTCGAGCTTGGCGCGCGTCAGCTTCATCGTCAGGTGCTTCGGTCCCGACTGGTCGGCCGTGATGAACGGCAGATTGACTTCCGTCTGCGTCGAGGAGGACAGCTCGATCTTGGCCTTTTCGGCAGCTTCCTTGAGGCGCTGGAGGGCCAGCTTGTCGCCGCGTAGGTCGATGCCGTTCTCCTTCTTGAACTCGTCAGCAAGGTAGTTGACGAGCTTCATGTCGAAGTCCTCGCCACCGAGGAACGTGTCGCCGTTGGTGGATTTCACCTCGAACACGCCGTCGCCGATCTCCAGGATGGAGATGTCGAACGTGCCACCGCCAAGGTCGTAAACGGCAATCACCTTGGATGCCGACTTCTTGTCGAGCCCGTAGGCGAGGGCGGCTGCCGTCGGCTCGTTGATGATGCGCAGAACCTCGAGGCCGGCGATCTTGCCAGCGTCCTTCGTTGCCTGGCGCTGGGCGTCGTTGAAGTAGGCGGGAACCGTGATGACCGCCTTGGTGACCGGTTCGCCGAGCTTGTCCTCGGCCGTCTTCTTCATCTTCTGCAGGATGAAGGCGGAGATCTGCTGCGGGGAATATTTCTTGCCGTTGGCCTCGACCCAGGCGTCACCGTTCGGGCCCTCGACGATCGTGTAGGGAACGAGATCCTTGTCCTTGGCGACGGTGGGGTCGTCGTAGCGGCGGCCGATCAGGCGCTTGATCGCGAAGAACGTGTTCATCGGGTTCGTCACGGCCTGACGCTTGGCGGGAAGCCCGATCAGTTGCTCGCCATCCTCGGTGAAGGCGACGATCGACGGCGTAGTGTTCGCGCCTTCGGAGTTCTCAAGCACCTTGGGCTTGCCGCCATCCATGACGGCTACACAGGAGTTGGTGGTGCCCAGATCGATCCCGATGACCTTGCTCATTAGATAAAATCCTTTCTTCGTTTGGCGAACCCACTGGTCCGAGAAGCTCAGCCCCGCGCAGGTTCCCTGGTATCTGAATGAGGTTGTGCCCCGTATATAAGCAGCGGATTCGAGCGGCGCAACGGCGGTGGAAGCGTTTGCCGCAACATAATTGGCTGCGGGCTATGGTCTTGATCAGACAGAGAAATTCTACAATGTCGTCGCGCAAAAAAACGAGCCGAACCGGATTGGAGCTGCCGGCTGGCGCCTGCGTTTTCGAGGGTCTGTTGACGACTGTCGAGCAACGCGACTTGTATGCCGAAATCGAGCGATTAGTCGAGTCGGCGCCGTTCTATGTCCCCAGCATGCCCGGGTCGGGAAAGCCGCTGTCCGTGGAGATGACGAACTGCGGCGTGCTCGGCTGGGTCGCCGACAAGTCCGGTTACAGGTACCAGCGCACGCACCCGTTCACCGGGCAGCCTTGGCCGGCGATGCCGGCGATGCTACTCGCCCTGTGGAACGAGCTGGCGGCCGCGCCGGTGCCGCCGGAGGCCTGCCTCGTCAACCGGTACAGGGGGAAGGCAAAGCTCGGCAGTCACGTCGACAGCGACGAGCAGGCGCCGGAGGCGGCCATCGTGTCGGTGTCGCTCGGCGATGACGCGGTATTCCATATCGGCGGGACGAAACGCAGTGACGCAAAGGCGCGAGTTGTGCTGAGGTCGGGTGACGTCGTCGTCATGGGCGGGCCGGCGCGCCTCGCCTACCACGGTATCGACCGGGTGCTGGCAGGCACATCCGAGCTCGTGCCGGGCGGCGGCCGCATCAACCTGACGATGCGGCGCGTTACGCCCGTGAAAGCCGCGTGACGGGTCAGCCCTGGCTGCCTTCACCTGCAGGCGGTTCGCCAGCCGAAGGCGGAGCGGCCTCGCCCGGCGCATCGTCGTTTGCCGGGGGTGCGGGCTCCGACGTGGAAGCCGCCTTGGGGCCGCCACGCGCGACGACGACCATTGCCGGGCGCAGCACGCGCTCGTCGATCGCGTAGCCGGCCTGATAGACCTGAAGCACGGACCCTGCGGGTACGCTCGGGTCCTGTTGCTCCATAACGGCCTGGTGCAGGTGGGGGTCGAACTGCTCGCCGGCGGGATAAAGCCGCCGCACACCGTGGCGCTCGAGAGCCTGCAGGAATGCACGCTCGGTCATCTGCACGCCGTCGAGTAGGACTTTCAAGGTGGCGTTCGCTTCGGCGGCATCGGGGGCCACGGCCGATATGGCGCGCTCGAAATTGTCGCCGACGCCGACCATGTCCACGGCGAACTTGGAGATCGCGAACTTCGCGAGTTCCGCCTTCTCGCGCTCGACGCGCTTGCGCAGGTTGTCCATCTCTGCATGGGCACGCAGAAGGCGGTCCGTCAGGTCGGCCTTCTGGCGCTCGAGTTCGATGACGAGGTCTTCCATCGTCGGCTCGGACGTCGTGTCCTGCGGCGCCTCGGGCGTGTCTGCATGCTCCGGCCGCTGGTTGGCGGCAGCCGGATCGGATTGCGAATTCGGTTCGGTTCCGTCTGGCTTGGTGCTCATGTTTTCCTGTTCGTTCGCAATACATTGTTTGTTCGCAGCGGAGCTGCTTCCGCCGCGGTGCGATTCGGCCAACAAGTAACAACTCGATACGGTTCGGACAAGGTTGGCGGCGGCGTCGGCAATGGTGCAGGCCGGCAGTGCGAGAATTCCCGGAGATCAGGTCAGAATGCGGCCGACAAGGCGAGCGGTATAATCGACCATTGGTATGATGCGGCCGTAATTGAGGCGGGTCGGGCCGATGACGCCGAGTACGCCGACGATCTTCGAGGACGTATTATGGAAGGGTGCGACGATAAGCGAGGACCCGGAGAGCGAGAAGAGCTTGTTCTCGGAGCCGATGAAGATGCGTACGCCCTCGGCATCGTCGGTGCGCTGGAGGAGGCTGATGAGCTCGGCCTTGGCTTCGAGATCGTCGAACAACTGGCGGATGCGCTCCAGGTCGTCGGCGGCGCTCAGATCCTTCAGGAGGTTCGACTGGCCGCGAACGATGAGGCTCTTGCGGTCTTCGTCGCTGCCGGCCCATTCGGCCAGTCCAGCGCGAATAACCTTGTTGGTCAGCTCGTCTAGTTCGGCCTTGGCGGTCGACAGGTCGGCTTCGATCCGGGTGCGGGCCTGATCGATCGTCATGCCGCGTATGTGGGCATTCATGTAGTTGGTCGCCTCGGACAGAGCGGAGGCGGGAAGTCCGGGCGGGAGGTCGACGATACGGTTCTCGACGTGCTGGTCCTCGCCGACCAGAACGACGAGCGCCTTGCCCGGCTCCAGCGGCACGAACTCGATGTGGCGGAGGAGGTTGACCTCCTTGCTCGCGAGGACGAGGCCGGCGCAGTGCGACAGGCCGGAGATCATCTCGCCTGCCTCGTTGAGCAGGCGGTCGACCGAACGGCCGTCATTGGAGCGGATCTGGGTCTCGATCTGGCGGCGTTCGATGTCGGAGAGTTCGCCGATCTCGAGCAGGGCGTCGACGAACAGGCGAAGCCCGAGTTGCGTCGGCAGGCGGCCGGCGGATGTGTGTGGCGCGTAGATGAGACCGAGGTGCTCAAGATCCGACATGACGTTGCGGATCGACGCCGGGGAGAGTGCGATGGGCAGCGCGCGCGAGAGATTGCGCGAGCCAACGGGTTCCCCGGTCGCGAGATAGGTCTCGACGATAGATCTGAAGATCGCCCTAGAACGCTCGTTCAGGCGACCTAGCTCGCTCAGGCTGTCCGTCATCTTTCGAACAGTATCAGGTGATTGCTCCATGGCTCTGCATCACGCGAGCAGTTTAGTGGCAGGTCCGGGGGCTCGTCAAACGGGTGCATTTCGTCCACACACGCGAAACGGGAGCGGTAGGACCGACGGGAGGCAGCGGATGGGCTGGAGTTGGCAGGCAAGGGCAACTGTGGCGGGGTTGGCGGCGGTTGCATGGATGGGGGCGACTGGCGCCGGTGTGACGGGAGCCGCGGCTGCCGGCAAGGCGCCGTGCAAGGCGCAAAGATTCGCAGGCCAGGCTTATGTGGTGTGCAGTATCGATGCGGGCGCGGCGGAGATCAGCGTGCGCTGGCGGGGGGCTGACGGCAAGCCGCTCGGCTCGCTCGGCGCGGTCGAGAGGGCGGCGCGCAAGGCCGGCAGGCGGCTCATGCTGGCAATGAATGGCGGCATGTATCACGAGGATCTTTCGCCGGTCGGCTATCACGTCGAGAACCGAAAGAAAATCAATGGCGCCAACACAAGACGCGGGCCTGGAAATTTCCACATGCTCCCGAACGGAATTTTCTTCGTGGAGAAGGGGCGGGCGGGTGTCATGGAGACGCGGGCGTTCCTGAAGCGCAACCGGCGGCCGGATCATGCAACGCAGTCGGGGCCGATGCTGGTCATCGACGGCAAGCTGCATCCGACGTTCAGGGCGGACTCGGAATCGCGCTTCATCCGCAACGGCGTCGGGGTCTCGAGGGACGGGAAGGTCGTCCATTTCGTGATCTCCGACGAGCCGGTCACCTTCCATGCGTTCGCGAGCCTGTTCCAGCGGCATCTCAAGGTGGCGAACGCGCTTTACCTCGACGGCAATGTTTCGCAGCTGGTCAGTGCGTCATTGTCGCGGCGCGGTTTCAGGCCAGTCGGGCCGGTCATCGTGGCACTCGAGAAGTGATTGCTTGCGACCCGGCGGCGGTGGCGAGGGTTGAACAGCGCGGGTGGCTGGCGTAGGGTCGCGGCGCGCGAGCGGGGCCGGCAACGGCTGGGCTTCGCCGGTATTCCTCGAGACATCCAAACCAACGAGCAAGAGGCCTTTGCATGCGCCCCTCCAAACGCAAATCCGACGAGCTGCGCCGTGTGTCGCTCGAGCGGGCAGTATCGATGCACGCCGAGGGATCCTGCGTGATCAAGTTCGGTCAGACACAGGTCCTGTGCACGGCGAGCGTCGAGGAGCGGGTGCCGCCCTGGCTCAAGGGCGAGGGGCGGGGGTGGATCACCGCCGAGTACGGGATGCTGCCGCGCTCGACGAGCACGCGGATGCGCCGCGAGTCGTCGGTCGGGCATCCGTCGGGCAGGACGCAGGAAATCCAGAGACTGATCGGCCGGTCGCTCAGAGCGGTCGTCGATCTCGAGAAGCTTGGCGAGCGGCAGATATCGGTGGACTGCGACGTGCTGCAGGCTGACGGCGGGACGCGGACGGCTGCCATCACCGGGGCATGGGTGGCGCTGCACGACTGCCTCGAGTGGATGAAGGCGCGCCACATGGTGAAGGAAGGCGTGCTCAAGGATCACATCGCCGCTGTATCCTGTGGCATCTATGCAGGTGAGCCGGTGCTCGACCTCGATTACGCGGAAGATTCCGAGGCGGATGTCGACGCAAACTTCGTCATTACCGGCGCGGGTGGGCTGGTCGAGGTGCAGGCGACGGCCGAGCGGGAGCCGTTCTCGCAGGAACTGTTCGACCAGCTTCTCGGTTACGCCCGCAAGGGGATCGGCGAACTCGTCGAACTGCAGAAGCTGACTGTCGCATGACCGACCGCCGGAGCGCGGCGGCGAGCAGGATAGTGCCATGAAACCAAGCGCGGTTCTGGAGACGGTGCTCTATGCGCGCGATCTCGACCAATGCGAGGCGTTCTACCGGCGCGTGCTCGGGCTCGAGCCGTTCCAGTCGGTGCCGGGGCGGCATCGCTTCTACAAGCTCGACAGTCAGGTGCTGCTGATCTTCAACCCGGATGCGACACGCGTGCCGCCGGCGGGTGACGCGCTGCCGGTTCCGCCGCATGGGGCGCTCGGCGAGGGGCATGTCTGCTTCGCATGCACGGCCAGCGAAATCGATGCGTGGCGCGGAAAGCTCGAGGGCGAAGGCGTCAGTATCGAATCCGATTTCGAATGGCCGCAGGGCGGGCGCTCGATATACTTCCGGGATCCGGCCGGCAACTGCCTCGAGTTCGCGGAACCGAGAATCTGGGGGCTGGCATGAGCGGCGGCAGGCGGCTTGCGCGTGGGGATCGTCTCGTGGTGGCCAGCCATAACGCGGGCAAGGTGCGCGAATTCTCGGACCTCTTTCGTCCGTATGGCCTCGATGTGGTGTCGGCGGGCGAACTCGGGCTTTCGGAACCGGAGGAGACGGAAACCTCGTTCGAGGGTAACGCGCGTCTCAAGGCGGTGGCTGCGGCGCGGGGCTCCGGCCTGCCGGCACTTGCCGACGACAGCGGGCTCGAAGTCGCGGCGCTCGATGGTGCGCCCGGTATCTATTCGGCGCGCTGGGCGGGAGCGGGGAAAGATTTCCAGGCTGCGATGCAGCGCGTGCGGGACGAACTCCTGGCGCGGGGACATTGGGAGGCTGGTGACGGCAAGCGAGGGCCCGGAGCGGATTTCCGCTGCGTACTCTGTCTCGCCTGGCCGGATGGTGCGGCGGCCGTCTTCGAGGGGCAGGTGGACGGCATGCTCGTCTGGCCGCCGCGGGGCGAGAAGGGGTTCGGCTACGATCCGATGTTCCTGCCGGATGGCGAGACGCTGACATTCGCGGAGATGGAGGCGGCGCAGAAGCACGCCATCAGCCACCGGGCACGCGCATTCGACGCCTTCGTCCGGGGTGCCCTCGATGACGACAAATCCTGATCCTGCCGGGTTCGGCGTCTACCTGCACTGGCCGTTCTGTGCCGCGAAGTGCCCCTATTGCGATTTCAACAGTCACGTGCGGGCGAAAGGCGTCGACGAGGCGCGGTTCCTGGCGGCGTTCGAGAGGGAACTCGGAACATTGCGTGCGCTGATGGGGCCACGAAGCGTTTCGAGTGTATTCATCGGCGGCGGAACACCATCGCTGATGTCGGCGCGGACGGTTGCCGGCCTGCTCGATGCCGTGTCGCGGACTTGGACCGTTGCGGCGGGGGCGGAGATCACGCTGGAGGCCAATCCCAACAGCGTGGAGGCGGAGCGGTTCGCGGGCTACAGGGCGGGTGGCGTCAACCGGGTCTCGATCGGCGTGCAGGCGTTGGACGATACTTCGCTCAAGGCGCTGGGGCGGCTGCACTCGGCTGCGGAGGCAAAGACCGCAATCGGCATCGCGAAGCGGACGTTCGGCAACATCAGCTTCGATATCATCTACGCGCGGCCGGCCCAGAGTGCCGTGGACTGGCGGCGGGAACTCGGCCAGGGACTCGAACTCGCCGGGGGGCATCTCTCGATCTACCAGCTGACGATCGAGGAGGGGACGGCGTATGCGGCCCTCCATGAAGCCGGCAGGCTGGTGCTGCCGGAAGACGAGGCGGCGGAGGAGATGTTCGAGATTGCGCAGGAGATGACCGAGGCGGGCGGGCTCGCGGCGTACGAGGTGTCCAACCACGCCAGGCCGGGGCAGGAGTGCCGCCACAACCTTCTCTACTGGCGCTATGGCGAGTATGCCGGCGTCGGTCCCGGCGCGCATGGCCGGATCATCGTCGACGGGCGGCGAATGGCTACCGCCAACGAGCGCAATCCCGAGAACTGGCTCGCCATGGTCGAGGCACGCGGGGATGGTGCGGGCGAGCGGTCGGTGCTGTCGCGCAGGGAGATGGCGGACGAGGCGCTGCTGATGGGGTTGCGGCTCAGCGAAGGGCTCGATGTCGGCCGGCTTGCGGCGATCGGGCGCGTACGGCCGGAATCGGGTGTGGTGGCGGAACTCGAGCAGGAAGGACTGCTCACCGTCGCGGACGGCGGCCAGCGGCTTGCTGCGACCAAGCGGGGGCGGTTCGTGCTCAATACGGTGATCGGCAAGCTGGCGTCGGGGCTGGCGGCTCATTCGTGAGCCTGTGGCAACGGCGGCATGGACAGATGCCGGACCACGCACTAAGGCGTGTCATCGCTCTTCGGCCGGCAGCGTCGGCTGGAAAAATCCGAATGCGGGCTACTCTCTCACGCGCAGTCCCCCAGGCGGGGTGCAACGGCAGGACGCGACATGATCAGAGGTCTCTACAACTGGACGATGCGGCTCGCCGAGAGCGATCGCGCGCCCTACGCGCTTTTCGCCGTGGCCTTCGTCGAGAGTTCATTCTTCCCTATCCCGCCGCACATCATGCTGATTCCCATGGTGCTCGCGAGGCGGGACAAGGCCTGGTTCTACGCGATGGTGACAACGGTCGGCTCAGTGCTCGGCGGTGTCGCCGGCTATGCCATCGGCTATTTCCTGTTCGAGACGGTCGGCAAGCCGGTGATCGATCTATACGGTTATGGGGAAAAGTTCGCGTCGTTCGCGGGGCGCTACAACGACTACGGCGCCTGGATCGTGTTCTTCGCCGGCGTGACGCCGTTCCCCTACAAGGTGATCACGATCGCGAGCGGCGTGACGCAGCTGAGCTTCCCGGTTTTCCTGTTGGCGAGCATCGCGTCGCGAGGCCTCATCTTCTTCGTGATCGCAGGGCTGCTCTACTGGTTCGGCGTACCGAT
Source organism: Pseudomonadota bacterium (assembly GCA_046048295.1). Classification (GTDB taxonomy): domain Bacteria; phylum Pseudomonadota; class Alphaproteobacteria; order Rhizobiales; family Hyphomicrobiaceae; genus CBDCWA01. The sequence continues at coordinate 17,212 of JBJOGJ010000024.1, forward strand.
CCGGGAATTCATCGAGCGGCGCCTGGGGCTGGTGACCACGGTTTTCATGGTCCTGCTCATCGGCGGATTCGTTGCCATCAAGTTCCTGGCCTAGTAAGTGGTTATCCACGCAAGGTATTTGGTGGGGCGAGGTGGCATGATCAGACATTACGACCTGACCCGTTTGCCGAGCTACCAATGGGGCATGGCGACGCTGCTCATCGCGACGGGCGCGATCGTCGCCGCGCTGCTGTTCGAGCACATTGGTGGATACACGCCCTGCCCGCTCTGCCTGATGCAGCGGTATGCCTACTACGTCTCCATTCCGCTCATCCTGGTGGCGGTGGTGCTGGCGAGCGGCGGCAACGGCAAGGCGGCAGCACTGATCCTGCTGTTCGTATCGATTGCGTTCCTGGCGAACGCGGGGCTCGGCGTCTATCATGCCGGGGCGGAATGGAAATTCTGGCCTGGACCGGAAACCTGTGCTGCTTCCGGCGATATTGCCGAGGGTGGGCCGGGTTTCCGCGAGCGGATCAGCCAATCGCGCGTCATCCGCTGTGACGAGGCACCCTTCAGGCTCATGGGACTGTCGTTCGCAGGCTGGAACGTCGTGATCTGCCTCGTGCTGTCGATCATGGCCTTGAAGGCAGCATTCGCGGCTTCGGAACAGGCCGACTGATTCGGCTCCAAAAGCACCACTTTCCAGGCGATTCGACAGCGATTCTGCTCGCCAGAGGCATATCCACGTGCCGGGTGCACGCGAAGTGTCGTTCGGGCATTCCAATGATTGCTGTTCGATATCCCTGCTTATCCGTGATTTGTCACTGTCAAACGAATTTCCCCATATTGGTCGAATAGCTGCCCTGATGTTGTCACAGTGCAACTGTTTATTGGGTCTTGTTCGGAACGCAAAGCGAACGAAGGGTTAAGTAAGAGTTAACAGTCGAGTGCGAGTGGCCCGCCCGAGCACAGCGTTCCAGCGTCAAAGTCAGCGTACCGTGTAGAGCGTAAGACCAGCGTCAGTAGTATCCAGTCGGCGCAGCGTCAGTTCAGTCCAGCGTAAAGAGTAGAGTTCTGCGTAACGCGTCATAAGTTCCGGAGAAGCGAGATCCGTATGCGTCCAAGCTCCTCAAGCGTCAGTCCGCGTAGCCTACTCGGTCCCAGGTTCAAGTCAGTGCCGCGTTCCAGTGCCGGGCAGGTCCAGTACAAGTCGCGTTCAGTTGCGTCAGAGTTGTGGTCAGGTGTTGCGTGCCTGGAGACGGTTTCCCCGCGTCAGGTTCTCCAGGAGAGTATGCGGCTGTTGCGTAAGCTCAGCCGGACCCGGAAGGCAGAGACGGTCGATGCCGGGTTCAGGCGCCGCAGTGTCGAGTTCAGTAAGCGTCCGGCGTTCAAGTTGCGTCAGAAGAGCGTTGCGTCGGCTGGCGGCCTTGCCCTGGTTGCTGTCGCCGGCAGGTGTTGAGTAGCGGCGTACCGGTGTGTTGTTGCCGGGTCCAGTATCCAGTCGTTGCGTAGAGTTGGTTCCGCGTTCGCGTCGTGTTGCGTCAGTGTGCGTGTGTTTCATCGTGTGTGCGTAGCAAGCGTAAAGTGTTGCGTACGGAAGGTTCAGCGAGGCCTTACGAAGCATGTCCGGCAAGAGTGAAACGTGGTGTTCCCTGCACGATGCGGTTGGTGGTGTCCTCGGAAAGATCCGGGCCGCCGCCGAGGCCGGGCAGGAGCGTAAAGTAAATCGACCTGACCGGCGTTCAAGCACGGCAGGCAAACAGAGATCCTGGGGTTGAGCGGCGCAAATTGCGTCAGCCAAAAGATGGTGGGCATGTCCAGTGTATGACACGTATGTCGCATTCGACGCTTCACATGACCCAGTGTTGCGTGGTGAAGTTAGAGCACTGGATATGCCTGCCGCCAGGTTCTCTCAAGTTGGCGTAGTGACAACGAGAGAGGCTATCGAGATGACACCTGAACACATCAATCCGATGCAGTGGCACCAGGCCATGGGGATCGCGCGCCAGAGCTGCGCCAGGATCTTCCGCGATGGCGGCACGCCCGAGGATGCGATGGTCGCGTTCGGGCTCAAGATGGGCACGACGGGCACGGATTGGACGCGTACGGTGGAAGCGATCGCCGAGACGCTTTGCAAGCAGCCGGTCGTGCGCAGGGCGGCGTAGCCTCCGACGGGTATTGCGAATTGGCGGGCGCGCAGGATTTCGGCGCGCCCTAGATACAGAGCCTCACGGCTCGAGTTCGGTATCCCAGTAGAGATAGTCGATCCAGCTATCGTGCAGATAGTTCGGCGGGAAGAGCCGGCCGTTGCGATGCAGTTCGTACACCGTCGGGCGCACCGGTTTCAGGTTCGGCCACATCTTGGCAACGTCCGGCATGGCGCCGCCCTTGCGCAGGTTGCACGGTGCGCACGCGGTTACGACGTTGTCCCAGCGGGTCATGCCGCCGCAGCAGCGCGGTATTACGTGATCGAAGGTCAAGTCGTTCTTGGCGCCGCAGTACTGGCACGAGAACCTGTCGCGCAGGAACACGTTGAAGCGGGTGAATGCGGGATAGAGCGCCGGGCGAACGTATGTCTTCAGGGAAACAACGCTCGGCAGCCGCATCTCGAAGCTCGGGCTGTGAACGGCGTGATCGTATTCAGAAACGATATTCACGCGGTCGAGGAATACTGCCTTGACCGTTTCCTGCCAGCTCCACAGCGAGAGCGGGTAGTAGCTGAGCGGCCTGAAGTCGGCGTTCAAGACCAACGCCGGGTAGGTCTCCTGCGCGGCGATGTGAGCGTTCACGTTCCTCTTCCCACCGGTTTCCTGAACGACTCAGGATCGCACCCTGATGGTTGCGGCATACTAATCTCGCGTGTCAGATCTGTGAAGCCCTGTTAAAAAGTCAAGTGTCCGACGGGTTTCCGACTGAAATACATGCGACCCGTCAATCATTTCGGCGACAGCGGTCCGGACTTCACGCGGGGATGCCACGCCCAGAGCAGGCGTGCTGCAACACCTCGCCATGGCCGCCAACGTTCGGCGATCTCTTCCATCACGGTTCGGTCGGGCCGTTGTTCCAGACGGAGCAGATGGGCGGTTGCGGTCATCAGTGCGAGGTCGCCCGGCGCGAACGCATCGGCGCGCCCGAGACAGAACAACAGGTAGATGTCGGCGGTCCAGGGACCGATGCCGCTCACGGCGGTCAGGCGGTCGCGAACGTCTTCGTCGGCGGCCGAGTGGAGCGCCTCGAGGTCGAGCTCGTCATCGGCAATGGCACGTGCGACGGCCTTCACCGTGCGGAGTTTCGGCAGCGACAAGCCGGCGGCGCGCAGATCGGCTTCGGTCAGTGCAAGCAGGCGATCAGCGTTCCAACTGCCGACGGCGGTATCGAGGCGGTTCCAGATTGCCGCGGCGCTGGCGGCAGAGACCTGTTGTGCAACAACAATGCGGGCGAGGCCCGAGAGGCCGTGCTCATAGCGGCGGAGCGGAGGCCTGCCGACGATGGCATAGGCTTCCTTCATGGCGGGACACCTGCGTGCGAGCGATCTCAGGCCGCGGTCGAGATCGGTTTCGCTGGAGATGATCGTGTGCTTTCGGCTCTTCACGGTACTGATACGCTTTGCCCAAATCAGGCGTTCGTGGAATCCTGGCAGGCGACGCGGGGCGCTCCGATCAACAGGGACAGAGCCGATGAAGTCGATAACCGGAACATGCCTTCACCGGGGTGTATCATGCGCGATCGTGGTTGCCGCCATTGGCTTGGCCGCATTCTCGGAAGGCACCCCTCAACGCTATGAGAATGCCGAATTCGGTTTTTCGCTCACGGTGCCCGAGCGGTTCCGCGAAGGCAATACCAAGGATCCGCGCCATGGCCGGTTGTGGGTGTCGGAAGATGGGCAGGCGCGCCTCATCGCAGTGGCAACGCGCAACGAAGCCGGGATGAGCCTCAGTGACTACCGCGCATTCGTAATCGAGCAAACCTACAAGGGGGCGGAGTTCGACCATTCGCCCGTCAGGTCGACGTGGTTCGTGCTGACGGGACGGGTCGGCAGCCAGGAGTTCTACGAACGGATCACGTTCGCGTGCGGAGGGCGCTACATCTACGGCTGGCAGATGCTCTATCCGGTGTCGTCGCGAAAGACCTACGACCGGATCGTCGAGGCTGTGCACCGCAGCTTCCGCGCGGGCCGTGGTGAGGATGGCAACTGCGGGCGGTCTCAGTGAGCAGCCAATCGCGGCGTGGGGTGGCGACGTTCCGCTTCGCGCCCAGTCCGAACGGATTGCTGCATACCGGTCATGCCTACTCGGCACTGATTGGCCATCGGATGGCGCGGGAGGCCGGCGGGCGCTTCCTGGTGCGCATCGAGGACATCGATGTCGGGCGGTGCCGGGAAGAGTATGTGACGGCGATCTTCGAGGATCTCGCGTGGCTCGGCATTACGTGGGAAAAGCCGGTCCTCAGGCAGTCGCAGAATTTCGCGGCCTACGAGGCTGCGGCCGACCGGCTGCGGGAAATGGGGGTGCTCTACCCCTGCTTCGCGACAAGGGCCGAGATTGCGGCAGCGGCGGAGCCGGGCAGGACAGATCCTGACGGGGCGGCTATCTATCCCGGTCTGCACAAGGGGCTGCCGCGGGCAGAGGTGATGGCGCGCATGGCGCGCGGCGAGAAGCCGGCGTGGCGCATCGACATGGAGCGGGCGCTGGCCGTGTTGGGGGAGAAGGGCGGTGGGCCGCTGACGTTCGACGAACTCGAGCCAGTCACGTCTGCCTGCCTCGATGGAATGGTTCAGTTGCCCGATCCTACCGGTCCTTCCGGGCAGCACGAGGCACGTCCCGAGCGTTGGGGCGATGCCGTGATCGTGCGTAAGGACGTGCCGGCGAGCTACCACCTTGCAGTAGTGGTGGACGATGCCGCGCAGGGCGTTACGCATGTGACGCGCGGGAAAGACCTGCTGGCAGCGACCGACATCCACCGGCTGCTGCAGGAATTGCTCGGGCTGCCCGCGCCACGCTATTTCCATCACGAGCTGGTGACGATGGATGGCCGAAAGCTTTCCAAGAGCACCGGGGATCTCGCACTCATGGCGTTTCGCCGGCGCGGAGAAGACGGCGCGGCATTCCGCAGGTCGCTCGGCTTCGAGGTGTGACAGTGTGGGACGCAGAATCCGTGCCAAAGGTGTGTGGATCTAGCCTCTTGGGCTGATAAATTCATTCGATGTTTAAGTAATCATCTCTTAACGTCTTGTATACCAAGATAAATATATCGATACTCCCGATACGTCCATTTGTGATTCGCCTGACCTATGCAACTCCTGGATAACCCATAGATGCTTGCTCGCCGCCTACAGCTCACGATGGCTCCGTCTATTGCGGACGGCTTACGCGCACGGGTGGCGCGGTGGTCGAAGAGTCGGCGGCCTGCCGGTCAGCCGAAAGTCCGGGTGAACGCCCCCGAGCTCGGCTCCGATCGACAGTGGCAGATGATAACCGGACACCTGGAGAACCACATCCGCATGCAGCGGCTGCCGGGAGAACTCCATGCGAAGGCGGCACAGATGATCGGGGCGCTCGACTACGAGGTGGCGCGACTGATGGGCGACCTTGCCCACCTGATGCCGCATCTCAGCCAATGCCCTTCGCCGCTTGCGCGCAGCACTGCCGAGGATTCGGCTCCGGTTTTCACAGGCGAAAGGCTCGCGGCTTAAGCCGCCGGGAGGCGTCGCAGCTTCAGTTCAGGCCGTTCAGTCCATTCGCGCGCGATGCGATCGGTGCGGATCCGAAGCCGCTTGCCGGCGGTTCGATCATGCGTGCGCCACCGGGCTGGACCTCCATGATCGCGAGTTGGCGCTCGGACAGTCCGGAGCCGGTGAAGCGGACGGGGCCGTCAATGCCGGCGAAGCCCTGTGGGCGCAGAATGCCAGCGGTGGTGGATCGTTGCTCCCTTGGCGTATCGGCAAGCTTCGAGGCGATGATGACAGCATCGTAAGCGAGCGTGGCGATGCGCGGCGGCGACATGCCGTAGGCTTCGACGAATCGGCGCGAAAAGTCCTGCCAGCCGCGCGGGTCCGGTGCCGGGAACCAGCCGCCGAGGAACGCCTTGTTCTGGGCGAGGCCGGTCTGATCCCAGCCGCCGGTGCCGAGGAGCTTGATGCGGTTGGTGTCCATTTCGGCGTGCGCGAGCAGTGGCGCGAGATTGGGAAGCGTTGCCGGTCCGCCGGGCAGGAAGATGGCGTCGATCATTTGTCCGGAGGCTTCCGACAGCTTTATCGCCTCGATCAGCTTCTGCGTCGGCTCGAGCAGGCGCACTGCATTCACGGGATAGTGCTCAAGTGCGACTATGGTCCCGCCGTTCTGCGCGACGGCACGCCGGAAGGCAGCTTCAGTAACCTTGCCGTAAGTGTCGTCGGCGATCAGGGCGGCAAAGCTGCGACGGCCCTGGCGCGCGGCGTAGCCGATGATGCGGTCGACCTCCTGCTGGACGAGAAAGCCGACAACGTGGACGCCGGGACTGGCGGCTGTCGCGTCGTTCGAGAAGGCGATGACGCCGACGTTGGCTTTCGCTGCAACCGGCTTGACGGATTTGGCGGCGCCCGACGTCAGGGGGCCGAGGATGAGTTCCGCACCTTCCGAAAGGGCAGCGGTCGCGGCGGCGCTGGCGCCGTCCGGCGTGCCCCTGGTGTCCTTCACGACGAGCTGGAAGCCGGCATTGTTGGATTCGAAAACGGCAAGCTCCGCTGCCTGCTTCATGGCAGTCGCGATCGCGGCCGTATGTCCGTTAGCGGTGATCGGGAGCAGCAGCGCCACCTTCGCCTTGACGTGGCGAGCGGGTCTTGCGGATTTTTCGCCGGCAGTGCCCGGTTGCAGCGCCGGACCGGTAGCAGTCGAGGTCGGCGATGGCAGGTTGACGGCGCAGCCCGCCAACATAACCACGGCGAGCGCCAGGCCAACCACCGAGGCGCGAGATGCCGGTGCTGCCGGCACCATGATCTTCGTTTTCCGTTTCCAACCCTGCATTATCTGCTCCGGCGCGCCGGCCGACGATGTAGCGGACGCGCGAATATCTCCGGGTCACTTCTGCGTCACAGCAGATTTGCCGCCGATTGTGAATGGCTGGAACCCGCTGAGTGCCTTATTCGGACGGGAAAGTGTTATTTTGGGGACTGCTTGCGCGCGCCGGATCGAACCATTTCCATGGTTCCGGCACAACAGGTAGCTTGTCGCGATGAAAAGGCCCAGTGAAAATCAACCGGTGTCGGTGCCCGTGGACGGGCAGCATCCGCTCGTGACGGAAGTGGCACGCCAGATGGGCGAACTGCTCAGGCGGCGGCTCGAGCCGGGCCTGCACATTGTCGCGACGCCGATCGGCAACCTGTTCGATGTTTCCCTCAGGTTGCTGTGGGCGATCGAAACGGCCGATTTCGTCTACTGCGAGGACACCCGCCACACCCGCAACCTGCTCACGCGATTCGGCATTACGCGTGGCCTCAGATCCTATCACGACCATAGCGGCGCGGCGGAGCGCGAGGCGATCCTCGAACTGCTGGCGGCCGGCAAGTCGGTTGCCCTGCTCTCGGATGCCGGTACGCCGCTCATCTCCGATCCGGGGTTCAAGCTCGTCCGGACGGCGTTGGAAGCGGGTCACAAGGTGGCCGCGGTGCCGGGCCCTTCCGCAGCGTTGGCGGCACTTTCCATTTCGGGGCTGGCGACCGACAGCTTCCTGTTCGCGGGTTTCCTGCCGCCGAAGCAGAACGCGCGCCGGCAGCGCCTCGAGGAATTGGCAGGGGTGCGGGCTTCGCTCGTGTTGTTCGAGGCGCCGAACCGGCTCGGCGCGACACTTGCCGAGATGGCGGGCTTGCTCGGCAACAGGCAAGCGGCGGTGGCGCGGGAGATCACGAAACTCAACGAGGAACTGGTCGTCGGGACGCTCGGCGAGCTTGCGGCGTGGGCAGAACGGGAACCTGTGAAGGGCGAAGTCACAGTCGTGGTCGGGCCTCAGTTGCAGTTGGAGGCCAGCGATGGCGATATCGAAGAGCGGCTCAGGTTGGCGCTGGATGCCATGAGCGTGAGGGATGCGGCGCGGGCGGTTGCCGACGAGCTGGGCGTCGCCAAGGGGCGTGTGTACGACCTTGCGGTGGCCTTGAGGCGTGGGCGCCAGGGGTCTCGATGATGCGGCAGTCCGGCGGGCAAAAGGTTCGTCAGGCCAGCTCCGAGCGCCAAAAGCGGGAGCGGCGCGGGCGCCTTGCGGAATTCATGGCGGCACTCCTGCTCATGAGCAAGGGTTACCGCGTCATCGCCAGGCGCTACAAGGGCCAGGCGGGGGAGATCGACCTCATCGCCGTGCGCGGGCGTCGTCTCGCTTTTGTGGAAGTCAAGCAGCGGCAGAGCCTCGAAGACGCGGCGACTGCAATCGGCGGGCGGCAAGCGGAGCGGATCGCGCGGTCCGCCGCCGAGTGGATCGCCCGGCACCCGCGCTACGGCAACCATGACGTCGGTTTCGACGCGGTGCAGGTGGCGCCCTGGCGGTGGCCGCGGCATGCGCGGGACGCCTACCGGATCTAGGGCGCGGCGGGGCTGTTCATTTCACGGGGGCGGCTGTACCTTCGGCAGGTACCCGTAAACGCCATGAGAGAGACAGTATGGGCCTCAACGTCGCCTGCCAGATGGATCCGATCGACCGCATCGACATACGCGGCGATTCCACTTTTGCGCTACTGCTCGAAGCGCAGCGGCGGGGCCACGGGCTGTTCTACTACACGCCGAAGGATCTGGCGCTGCGCGGTACGAAGCTCGAGGCGCGCGGGCATGTGCTCAAGGTTCTCGACCAGGTGGGGTCGCACTACCAGTTGACCGATGCCGAAGTCGTCGATCTCGCATCGCAGGACGTCGTGCTGCTCAGGCAGGACCCGCCATTCGACATGGCCTACATCACGACGACGCATCTGCTCGAACGGCTGGCGCCAGGCACGCTCGTCGTCAACGATCCGGCGAGCGTGCGCAACGCACCGGAAAAGGTTTTCGTGCTCGACTTCCAGGACCTGATGCCGCCGACGATGGTGACGCGCAGCCTCGACGACGTGCGGGCCTTCCGGCGCGAATACAAGGACATCATCATCAAGCCGCTCTACGGTAACGGCGGCGCATCGGTGTTCAAGCTGGGGCCCGAGGACACCAACCTCAACTCATTGGTGGAACTGTTCCAGACGGTGTTCCGCGAACCGTTCATGGTGCAGCAGTACGTGCCGGACGTGCGCAAGGGCGACAAGCGTATCATTCTTGTCGACGGCGCATTTGCCGGCGCCATTAACAGGGTTCCGGCGGCGGACGAGACGAGGTCCAACATGCACGTCGGCGGCAAAGCTACGGCGACGGAACTCAC
>JBJOGJ010000025.1:0-25724 GCA_046048295.1 Pseudomonadota bacterium
ATGCTCACGATTGTCACCTCGTCCTGGTTCACAGCCTTGCCTGACGGCTACATGCGCATCGGCATCTCAAGGGGGCAGCCGCGGCGTCAGTCTGGCTACCGGATGTACCGCAAGCTTGCACCGGGTCCGTGGTTCAACTCGGTGACCGAGGACGAGTACCGCAGGCGCTACATGGCCCAGCTCCATGCGCTTGACGCCCGTCAGGTCGTCGCTGATCTTGAAGCACTTGCTGCTGGCCGCATACCCGCCCTTCTCTGCTACGAGCGCCCGGACGACGGGTACTTCTGCCACCGCGGCTTCGTAAGCGCCTGGCTCAAGGACGCGCTCGGTCTCGACGTGCCAGAATATGGGCTGAACGGGTGCGGCTGGGACCATCCGAAACTGCCAAGAAAACCGTGACTACGCAGGAAAGGAGACACGCATGAGTATGTTCCGCCTCAGGGCTGACAAGCCCAAGACCCGCACCACGCGCGTCAAGATCGCGGTGGCGCTCGACGACGATGGCAACTGGGTGGCTTGCGGTGGCTCGCATTGGGGTGATGGAGCAACCACCGCCGAAGTGCTTGAAGACCTGATCGAGGTCGTATCGGGCGACGCCCCGCAGCAGTTCTGGTTGGTCGTGGATCTTCCCGTGTGGACGAGTGAGGTGCATGCTACGCACGAGGAGTAAGCCATGAGGGCAATGGTCCTCCAGGATGTCGGAAAGCCGCTTAAGCTTGTCGAGAGATCCGACCCCAAGCCGGGCCCCGGCCAGATTCTTGTTGAGGTGAGCGCGTGTGCGGTCTGTCGAACAGACTTGCACGTCGTCGATGGCGAACTGAAGGACGCTCGGCTCCCTATCATTCCTGGCCATGAGATCGTCGGGCGGATCGTTGAGATTGGCGAAGGCGTGGAGCACCACCGCAAAGGCCAACGCGTCGGCATCCCCTGGCTCGGGCATACCTGTGGGTGCTGTCGTTACTGCCTCTCGAACAGAGAGAACCTTTGCGACCACGCTCGGTTCACCGGCTACCACCTCGACGGCGGCTTCGCGACGCACTGCGTCGCTGACGCCGAATACTGCTTCGCGCTCCCCGAAAGGTACGACGACGCACACGTAGCGCCCCTTCTCTGCGCGGGTCTCATCGGCTACAGGAGCCTCAGGATGGCCGGAGACGCCCGGCGCCTCGGCATCTATGGCTTCGGTGCGGCTGCCCACATCATCGCACAGGTGGCGCAAGCCGAGGGGCGTGAAGTCTATGCGTTCACGCGACCAGGGGACGTAGCCGCTCAGGACTTCGCGCGCTCGCTCGGTGCCAGATGGGCTGGTGCCTCCAACGAGAGACGACCTGAGGAGCTTGACGGTGCAATCATCTTTGCTCCGGTCGGGGCCCTGGTCCCAGCAGCGCTCAGGTCAACGCGCAAGGGCGGCACCGTCGTGTTGGGCGGCATTCATATGAGCGACATTCCAGCCATGCCGTACGAGACCTTGTGGGGGGAGCGGGTGGTACGGTCAGTGGCCAACCTGACGAGGCAGGACGCGGTGGAGTTCCTGGCGCTCGCCGGGGGGCTGCCTATCGAGACGACAGTGGAAACCATGCCGCTGGCGGACGCCAACGAGGCGCTCGCCCGGCTGCGAGAAGGACGCTTGACGGGTGCCGCGGTGTTGGTTCCCTGAGACATCCGCCAAGGGCGAGCCAGGTCGGCTGGGCGGAGTTTGCGGACTCTGTGGGTCGAGTCGCCCAGCTGCAGGGCATGTCAGCTCTCACCAGCTCCGGACATGAGTTGTGCGGCGCACAAGCTCACTTTTGACCCACTACAGCCCTGAGCAGTTGCGGCATCCTGACCACATCTTCGGCATACCCACAGTGGAAAGCCGACCTCACCACGTGCTGCAATGCATCGAGACTGGGCTCGCTGCAGCTTAACCGCAGCAAGTCACACAGCCGACATGGACAACGTCATCAGGCCATCCCCAGGCTGGACTTGGCTCACTGCGAACGGCACCAGCCTGGACGGCGCGTACCCTATCCCGAGGCACACTCGTGATTGTCCCGGTCACGCAGTTCGTTGCGATCCGCTTCGACAATCGCAGTGTCGCGTGCCAGAGCGCCATCTTCGAGGGTGATGATGCGATCGGCGAGGTCGAGGATTCTGGGATCGTGCGTGACCATTACAGTTGTGGTGCCGCGTTCGGTTCCAAGCTTTTTCAAGAGTTCAACGACAGCCATGCCGGACACCTTATCGAGTGCCGCGGTCGGCTCGTCGGCGAACACGATCTCGGGGTTTGAGACCAGCGCCCGGGCAATGGCAACACGCTGTTTCTGCCCTCCCGACAGGTTCGCCGGCAGGTACTCGATGCGCTCGGCGAGACCGACGAGACCGAGCATGTGCTCGACGGCGGCGGATTGGCGCGCCGGTTGCCCGCGACCGTGCACCTGCAGTCCCATGAGTACATTCTGCCGCGCGGTCAGACTATCGTGCAGGTTATGGGCCTGGAACACGATGCCGACCCGTCGCCTAAGGCTCATCTGCGTCTCTTCATCGGCGCCGTTGAGTTCGGTGCCGAGTAGGCGGACGCTGCCCCAGTGGACGTCGCGCAGACAAGCCATCAGCGTTAGGAGGGTCGTCTTGCCCGAACCTGACGGCCCCATCAGCACGGTCAGAGAGCCGCGCGCCACGGTGAGAGAGATGTCGAAAAGCGCCTGAATGCGTATGTCGCCAGTACCGAAATAGTGGTCAAGATGGCTAACGATAATCGGGTGCTGGTCCATTGCGGGTCCTCAGAACAGGTCGGCGGGATCGGCCGCCGCCAGCTTGCGTATCGCCAGCATGCCTGAAATCCCGCAAGCGGCTATAGTGCCGATGAACACTGCGATCGCACGCTCGGTCGTCATGAAGATCGGGATGTTTGTGAGATGCGCGAGCGTCTGATAGAACAGCTCGGACAAGATCAGGCCGGGCCAGAAGCCGATCGCGGCCAGGATGATCGCCTCCTCCATGATGATCCCGACGAAGAACGCATTCGGGTAGCCCATCGCCTTGAAAGTGGCATACTCGCGGATGTGGTCGGTCACGTCCGAGTTCAGCACCTGATATGCGATGACGATGCCGACGATAATGCCGATGCCAACGCCGAATGCGAAGATCAGCCCCGTTGGGCGCTCGGTCATCTGGTAGCGCTGCTCGTCTTCCATGGCTTTGCTGATTGGCCGGATGCGGACTGTCCCGGGTGGGAGAAGCTGGGTCAGCTCCCCGGCGACGCGGCCAGCATCGACGCCCGCTTTCAGCTTTAGCAGGATGTGGCTGGGGTTGGCCGAACTGCGCCTGGGAAACAGGTGAAAGAACGTCTGGTCCGACACGATGAAGACCCCGTCGCCGCCGAACCCCCCGCCGATCGACGTGGTACCTATCGCGCCCAGCTGGCGATTGCCGATCTCGAAGCTGAGCGGCGCGTCGGGCACGGCCTTTTGGAAGCTGCTCATGTCCACGAAGCGCGTTCTGAGGTCGACGAGTGCCGTGTCCTGAAGGGCAAGACTGACCAGGGGGGCGGCGAGGTCGGACGCAACGAAGGCCGTGGCCTGGGGGTCGAGGCCGACGAACTGTATCTTCGAGGAACTGGCCGAGCCGGACAGCCATGAGGTGCTGCCGAGAAAGATCGGCGTGCCTGCTGTCACATCGGGATGGACCAGGGCCTGGAACATGCGCTGGCGTGGCAGCGTGGCTGTATCGGCGAGCGTCTCGGTATCCATAGGTGAGATCAGCAGCAGGTTGGGCTGAAACAGGCGGTAGGGAGTCGCCACCGATTCATACATCGAGCCCGCAAGACCGAGTTGGACGAACACCAGCACGTTCGCGAAAGCAACGCCTGCTAGCGCGGCGGCGAACCTAGCCGGATTGTGGGTCAGCTGCAGGAAGCCGACCGGCAGACGCCCGAGGAGCCGTGTCAGGAGCGCGGTCATTGTGCGGCCTCCTTGGCGCGATCCTCTTGCCCAACAGCAGCATGGATGCGCGCGACGACCTCAAGGCCGACGAGGCGGGCAGCACGTGCGCTCGAGGCTTCATCGAGGGCGACGATCACCTGCAGCACCCGTGCGTCGGTGTTCGCGGCAGGGTCGTCGGCCGTCACCTTCTGGCGTCCAACGAGGGTCCCGATACGCGCTACCTTTCCGGCTAAACCTGTCTTACCCAGGGCGCTGGATCGGAGCGAGGCCGATTGCCCAACGGCGACCCGCGAGACGTTCGTCTGAAACACTTCGAGTTCGGCTTCCATCAAAGAGGTGTCGCCCAACTTCAAAAGCCCGTCCGCCGGCGGTCGTTCGCCTTCGCGCAGGGCGAGTTCGATGATAGTGCCGGCGCGCGGCGCGTAAACACGAGCACGCTCCAGATCTTTCCGCGCTTGTTTTACGGCCGCCTCGGCTGCCGCCAGTTCGGCCTCGGCCAGCGCGATGTCGACCTGCCTGCCGTCTGCCCCGGGGGTGTAGCGCGACAACGTGGCGGTCAGGCGGGCCAAGTCGGCCTTTGCTGCGTCGGCTTTCGACTGAGCGTCTTCGAGACGTGCCTCGGTGGTCACATCGCGCTCCCGGAGTTTGCGCGCACGAGCCAGATCGGATTCGGCTGCGGCCTGACTGACCTTGGCACTTTGCACCAGGGCGCGCGTTTCTGCTTCACCGACGGCAATCTGAGCCCTCATCTTGCCCAGGCTTGCGCGCCGGGTCGCGAGGGTTGACTCGGCGTTCTCGAGCACGGCCTCGAATTGAATACGCGTGTCGAGCACCGCTAGCAGCGCGCCCTTCTCGACGACGTCGCCTTGAGAAACCAGCAGCTTCTCGATGCGGGCATCGCCTGTGCCGGCTGGCAGGCCGACCGCAACAATCCCTTCGCGCGGGCGCAGGCGGCCGAGCGCGAGCACATCGCCGACCGCCAGCGCCGCGACGCGCTCCCTCGACGGTATCCGCTCGACCGGGAGCGCGATCGGCTTGCCGGCGCCGGCGCCGGGTTCAAGCCGCGTCCAGTTGAAGATCGCCCGTAACGCTGGGCCCTGGAAGTAGAGCCCCAGCACGCCGCCGAGCAACAATAAGGCCATCGCGATCGCAGCGATACTGAGCAGGCTCGGCCGGGCACGCGGGGTCGTCGGTGAGGGTGCGGCTTTCCCGCTGTCAGCGAGCGGCAGCGAACCAGGCTCGCCGGGCCGACTGGTTGACGCGGACGCGCTTGTCTCTAATGACATGCGCGCTTTAATCCAATCCGTGGCTCTGCCGAGGGAAACCCGGAAGTCATCAAGTATTGTCATATCTTGCCGTTGCCGAATTCTTTATGTGCCAACGCTGGGACATTGGTCTTACCGTTCCAAACCTCGGCGGGGCTTTGAGACATGTGAGCCCGCTGGGGTCTTGTTACGAACTGGCAAACAGTCGGGGCGCGCTCATTGGCCTGAATGCGTCCCGAACTGTTCCCTGAAAGCAAAGCGATACCCTGCATTAGCCGCAGCGGTGGGTGTATTTGATCCACCGGCGGCAGACGCCGCCCCGCCACAATGTGCAGCGCCGATGGACGTGCACGAAGCGGCGGCAATGCACCGTCTGTACGTTAGCGTTCTGGTTGCCGAAGAGAAACTTGAGCTGTGTTGGAGCTGGAGCAGCGGCGGCCGCCGGGGCCAGTTGCGCCATCCCGATCATGATTGGAAGGATGGCAGCCGACGCCAATACCGTAGATACTTTCATTTCGTTTCTCCGTTGCTTAAAGAGCTTCCAAGGAAGCGCCGATGCATTCCCCACCGCCGCAACTCTGCTGACTACTGCTGGGCTCGCGCCGCGATTTCTTGTTTGGACACCACGCCGTCTCCGTTCGCGTCTGCCTCGCCAAAGGCCTTTGCGTACATCCCAAAACGGC
This sequence comes from Pseudomonadota bacterium, assembly GCA_046048295.1. GTDB lineage: Bacteria > Pseudomonadota > Alphaproteobacteria > Rhizobiales > Hyphomicrobiaceae > CBDCWA01. The sequence goes on from JBJOGJ010000025.1 coordinate 5,872, forward strand.
GGATCATCCTGGCTCGGCCGAGGTTGTGGTCCGCATTGAGATTGATGAAGGTCGTGAACTCGGCCATATCGAGCTTCTCGTCGCGGTTGACGTCAGCCGCCAGGAAATTGGCCTGCGCCTGCTCCCGCTGCGAATCGGCGTTGGCCGGGGCAGCGATGGTGAGCGCCATAAGTGCTGCGGTACTGAATAGCTTGGCTGTGATGGTCTTGGAGGTCATTTGTGGCTCATTCTGTTTCGAGTGCGTTTGCAGATGGTATCGAGTGGTTCTGTGAAATTACGCTTCGACTGTGCCGCTCCCTTTCCGTTCAATTTCTCTCGCATTTTCTTTGCCGGGATCACCTGCAGAGCGCGGCGGGCCAAATAGGATCCGCAACCAACCTGCCAGTCCGGTATTCGAATTTCGAAGATCCTTGAGGAGTGCAGCCCACTCACCAAAGACGATCGTGACCGGGTTATGCGATGGCTCACGACCGACGAGCCCATAACGCAGGGGCTCCTCACTTGGCGGAGCTGCGAATGTGCCGAACAGCCGGTCGAAGATGATAAGCGTTCCGCCGAAGTTCTTGTCGAGGCACGCTTCGTTGCAAGCGTGGTGCACCATATGGTGCGTCGGAGTGTTCAAGCTCCATTCGAGTGGCCCGAGGCGGGGTGCCAGCTCCGAATGGATGAAGAACTGATAGCCAAGGTTCGCGCCGAGGGTCGCGGCAATGGCGAGCGGATGGAAGCCGATGAGCGCGAGCGGCACATAGAACAGAAAGTGTCCGGATATTCCGGCCGTCCAGCCGAGCCGAATGCCGGCCGTCAGGTTGAATCGTGTCGGCGAGTGATGAACCGAATGGGTCGCCCATAGCCAGCGCACGGTGTGCGAGGTGCGATGGTGCCAGTAGTAGACGAACTCGACGAGCACGAAGAGCCCAACCCAGGCCAATGGCGAGCCCAGATCGATATCGAAAAGACGATATTCGTAGGCCAGGAAAAACGGCACCGCGACAAGCGCAGCCTCAAGCGTTCGAATAATCCTGTTGCCAATCGCGAGCACGAGCGATGCCGCCGTTTCTTTCGCGTCATGCGTCTCGAGGTGCGCCAGCCGGCTGGCGGCATACTCCAGAACCATGAGCGTAATCACGGTTACCACAAACAACGGCACCAACCCGGAACGGGCTTCCGACAGCAGACCGGGATCGAACATGAGGCTCGCCTTTCGAAGTGGCGGGGCCGGTATGGGGCAGCCGGCCACGCGACAGCGCGTATGGGGAGGGATAGAGTTCGGCTTAGCGGGAGATCCTGCCGCTGCGCTGAAAGGCGCGTCCGGCCGGGCCGGTCGTCGTCCGGCTGCCGGAGCAGGTGCCGCCGCTGCACGAACCGGAACCGTTGCGGGTCACGGTTCGGCCGTAAGCGCCGGTAGCAGTTGCGGACCGCGCGCAGCTGCCGCCCGAGCAACTCCCCTGCGCGTTGAAGGTGTTCGTGCCGCGCGGGCCCGAGACGCTGCCGTTGCGCTCCCAGGCAGACGCGCTGGCAACCGTGGCGATGGCGAGAATGCCGGTCAGGGCTGCGGTCGTGATCATGCTCTTCATGTGAACCTCGTGTGCTTTGCCGGGGGCCGGGATCGGCAGCCGGTCGGTTGCGACACGACAGAAGCTACGGGCTCAAATTTGCTGGGGTTTTTCCGCTCGCAGGCGTTTTGTGACGATTGATGCTCGGTTTGTGTCGTTTTGTGTCTGAGGACTTCAAACACTTGCAGCACGGCCACGGATCGAACACATTGGCGCGCATGAGCGCACCGCAAACCAAGATCCTCATCGTAGACGACGACGACGATATCCGCGCACTCCTCATGGGCTTTCTGGCCGAGGAGGGCTTCGGAACTGCAGGCGCATGCGATGCGCCGAGCATGGACGCTGCGATTGTCCGCGAGCGACCTGATCTCGTCGTCCTCGACCTAATGCTGCCAGGTGAGGATGGCCTGTCTATTTGCCGGCGCCTGCGCTCGACGTCCGGTATTCCCGTGATCATGTTGACGGCACGGAGTGCTGAAGTGGATCGCATCGTCGGACTGGAAATTGGCGCCGACGATTATGTCACGAAGCCGTTCTCCAAGCGAGAACTGCTCGCCCGCATTCGATCCGTGTTGCGCCGTGGCGGCCCTTCGCAAGACCTCAATCCGCCCAAATCCGTGCTCCGATTCAATCAATATACTGTCGATGTCAATGCGCGCCGAATTACAGATCAATCTGGCCGTGAGATTACCCTGACCGGCGCAGAATTCGATTTGCTTATCTGTTTCGTACACTCACCGCAGCGCGTTCTTTCAAGGGATCAGCTTCTCGACAAGGTCCACGGGCGCAACGCGGACCCTTTCGACCGGTCGATCGATACGTTGGTGTCGCGACTTCGCAAAAAGATCGAAGTAGCAAGTGATAAAGAACGACTGATCGCCACCATCCGCAATCACGGCTATCTATTCACGCCGCCGGTGCAGATCGTGTCGCAATGAAAACGTCGCTTGCAGTTCGCATGGGCCTGACGGTCATTGTCGCGTTCCTTGCCATTTCAGTTGTCGCCACGGCTTATGCCTTGCGGCGGTCCGATATCAATGCCCAGGCAAAAATTCCCTCGCCTGCCAAGGTCGCGGCGATGGCAGACCTTCTGGACGGCATGCCTGTCGAGGCGCGCGGCAAAATCCTTCTGGCGCTGTCGACGCCGCTTCTCGAGGTCTCCATCGGACAAGCAGATGCGTCGGCAGCCAAGCATAAGGGGCAGGAAAATCGGGAACTTAGCAAGCTTCTGGAGGGCTATCTTGAAGCGATGCCGTTACGTGGTACGTGGCTGGATATCTGGCGTCAGGAGCGTCCGATGGGCGGCTTGCCGCAGCTTCTGCGCCGCGAGGACGCGAGCCTCGTGCTACGCACCACGCTCAAGAATGGCGAAGTACTGGTTCTTCGATCACGCGAATTGTTTCCAGTCACCAATTTCGGATTGCCGCTTGGGTTCGGAGCCGGGTTGTTGGGCACGATCATTGCCTTACTGATGCTGGTCTTCCTGTTGCGTCAGATCCGACCGCTGGAAGACCTGGCTCGTGCCGTGGACCGGATCGATTTGCGGGACGACCCGCAACCGATTCCTGAAGTGCGCTCATCGGCCCCTGAGATCCGCGCGCTCGTTGCTGCGTTCAACCGCCAGCAGGAGCGGCTTTCGCGGCTCCTGAAGTCGAGATTGGCCCTGGTTGGCGGCCTCCAGCACGATGTCAGGACGTTCGCGACCAAGGTTCGCCTTCGACTGGAAAACGAGAATCAGTCTCCAAGCCTCGGTCTGGCGATATCGGACCTGGACGACATGGTTCGTCTGCTCGACGACGCCCTGCTTGCCACCCAAGGAACCGAGACGTCGACCGATGCCGCGCTTGAGCTCGTCGACATAGGCGAGCTACTCGTCTTGGAAAAGGACGCCCGGCCAGACCAGAGGATCGCGCTGCAGTTGCCAGCGGATGGCCTAAAATTCCCGCATTACGTACTCGGGAACCGTCTTGCGCTTCGCCGCATCTTCTCCAACCTTATCGACAATGCAGTTGCGTATGGTCAAGAGGCACGTATCGCAATCGCCTCGGCACGCGGGCGCGTGTTCGTGACCATTGATGACCGCGGCCCAGGCATCCCCAGAGAGATGCGGGACATGGTGCGGGAGCCATTCGTGCGGCTCGAGCACTCTAGGGCAAAAGCAACAGGCGGCTCCGGGCTTGGGCTCGCGATCGTCAGCAACCTTGTCGCCCGGCACGATGGCCAACTCACGATCTCCGACGCGCCCGGCAGCGGCTGCCGCATGACCATCGATCTGCCCCGTTTTCGGGCCGACCGGAGACACTGAACGCGTACGGTTTCAAGCTGACACTTGAACCGCCGCATACTTGCATGTCTACGGCGTTGGCAACAGGCGTAGGCGACACCTGTGAAACCGGACGTGTTTGCCAACGAGTCCGACTTCGTCATGTCAAGACTTTCAAGGTCGGCGACTGAGCTTGCGCAACTTTTGACCCGACGCAGACATCACTATGCTCCTACTAGGCAGGTTCGCCGATGAAGTACGAACCAATGAAATGCTCATCCATCACAAAAGCAGGCGGGCCGCTAGAGAAGACAATCCTAAATTTGCAAGCGCCCCAGTGATCAGCGCAGCGAACGTCATGGCCATACCGGTGACGCGGGCCATCCCGACACCAGCACTGACCCCATACGCATGGGACAGCCGGCCTACGATCAAAAGGCAGCCGATTAGGTGCAGAGACCAAGCTGAAGAGCCTTGTATTTCCGCAAGGGCCATCAGCAGCAAGGCCAGCGGGGCATATTCGGCAAAATTTCCATGTGCCCGAATTCGACGGAGCAAGTCGTCACTGCCACCATCGCCTAAGCCAATGCTTCTAGACCGCCGACCAGCAATTACACGTGCGCTGAGGAATACAAAGAACAGGGTGAGAATTGCCGCATATGTAGGCGTAGTGGCGAGTGACATAGCCAGCATCCCTGTTTTTGTTGCGTCAAACTATACGAAGGGCGCGCTCGGTCAGATCTGCAAATGTCCGATCTTGGCCATGGCGACGAAACGGCAAGTACCCACAGACGGTCTACCCAGAAATCGGAAAATCGGTAACCTCCGCGATTTAACCGTTGCAGAAGTCGGACGACCAATAGGCATGAAGAGCAGCTATCTTCAGTCGCTTTCTGGCAAGGGAAGTGCAAGCGGCTTTGGCGGTAACTTAGTCGTACTGCCACCGTGGCGCCTAGTGTAGCTCGTCACGTCGATCATGAACATCATCTCGGGATTGACGAACGTGGGGTTCGCGACTCCATCCGTAAGCTCCCAGGCAAGATAGCCGGGGCGCGGCACTCGACCGAGACGGTTCAGTTGCTTCTCGATCGACACCATTGCCGTTGTCGGCGCCCATACGATATCCATGCCGCGATAGCTCGTCGTGTGATGAATGTGGAGATGCCCGCAGGCTAGGGTCTTCACACCTGCGTCGACGCATCGATTGAGAAAGTCGAGCCTCGCGGGATGCGGTATTGCTGAAGTCGTAAATGCCTCGTCGTCCGCCTCATGCACAAACGGCGGCATGTGGGTGAAGACCATTGCGTGCCGTACGCCGCGCGACGCGAGACTTTGATCGAGGAACGCCTGCTGTTCGCGTTCTTCGGCGCGCCCGCTTGCCATGAGTGCCGTATCGATCCCGACAAGACGCCAGTTGCCGACATCCTCCGCCCACCACTGAGCCCCGAAGCTGCCGCGCCAACGCGCGATGCGTGCTTCGTCGATCGGCTGGTCGAGACGTGAGAAGGCCGGCGCCTCGCCGATATCGTGATTGCCGGGGATTGCCCGCCACTTTGCCGGCAAGCGTTCAAGTTGCTCGCGCGCATAAGCGATGTCGCTGCCGGACTTGGCTCCGTTGAAGCTAACGTCGCCCGTATGGACGATGAAATCAACGGGTTGGTCGGCGAGCGCCCGGAGGAGCGCGCACCAGTTCTCGTGGAAATAGGCGTGCGTCGCACTCAAGTGCGTGTCGGAGATCTGGATGATGCGCAGTGGTTTGTCTTGCGTCATGTGCTTTCTCCAGACCTGTGAGATTGCTCCATTCTGAGCTGCGACGTTGCGATAGCCTGTCTGGTGGGCGGGAGTCCACTGGATTTGCTGCGGTCGGGAACCTGCGCCCATGCTGTCATGAAACTGAAACACAACCGCTGCCAATAGGATGCTGCGGAGCGGCAATCTTGCCAGCACGATAAAGTTCGGGTGATCGAGGACAGGGCAATATGATCAAGCAAATTCGAATTGCATTGGCGGTGGCAATCGTCGCTGTGATTGCGGTAGGCGGCTTCGGGCCAGAATTGCTCGCTGCCGAGCGGCCCAACCTTATGGTCGCGGTCAATAAGCTGCCACGCTCGCTGGAGCCTGTCGAGAAGACCGGTAACGTCGACGTCCGCGTCCACTATTCGGTTTTCGACACGCTCATCCGCCGCAACTTCACCGATCCCAAGGATGGCGGCGCAAGCCTCATGCCGGGCCTTGCGGAATCCTGGAAGCGCATCGACCCGACGACGCTGGAACTGAAATTGCGGCGCGGCGTCAAGTTCCACAACGGTGATGCATTCGATGCGGATGACGTACTCTTCACGTTTTCTGCTGAGCGCATGCTTGGCAAGGAAGCTCTGCTCAGGGATGGAAGGCGCTACTTCAGCCACGTCAAGGCCGTGGAGAAAGTGGACGATCACACGGTGCGCTTCGTGACGAAGAAGCCTGATCTTCTCCTTGAGCAGCGCCTTGCCACCTACGCTTCATGGATCGTCAGCAAAAAGCAGTGGATGTCGCACAAGAAGGCGGGCGAGGAATGGGCCGGGAAGCAACCAAAGACGGAAGAGGGGAGCAAGGCTGGGCCAATGACATGGCTGAACTATGCCTTGAAGGAAGTGCGCTGGAATCCGGTCGGCACGGGACCGTTGAAGTTCAAGAGCTGGAAAAATAACGACCATGTCACGTTCGTTTCCAACGACGAGTATTTCCTGGGCAAGCCGAATTTCAAATCAGTGGTATTCAAGGAGGTGCCGGAGCTTGCCGCACGCATTGCCGGTCTCGTGGCCGGTGATTTCCAGATGATCGTCGATGTGACGCCCGATCAGTTCAAGCTGCTGGAGGGCTACAAGGATATCGATGTGCGATCGGTCGTACTCGAGAACTCAAGCGTTCTCGTTCTCTCTCCCACCGCAGAAAAGCTCAAGGACAAGCGCCTTCGCCAGGCCATGAGCCTGGCCATCGACCGCGATGCTTTGCGAAATGCACTATGGCAGGGGAAGAACTACACGCCGAATGGTCACCAGCTGCCGTCCTTCGGGCCGATGTATAATCCGAAGCGCCCCGGCTACGTCTATGATCAGGCCAAGGCGCAAGAACTCGTGAAGGCTTCGGGATATGACGGCAGCGAGATCAGTTTTCGTCTAATCCCCAACTACTATCTGAACGGTGTCGAGGCTGCTCAGATCGTTCAGGAAATGTGGCGTCAGGTCGGGATCAAAGCACGGCTCGACATGGTCGACAACTTCACCCAGGTTCGCGCCAAAGGCGTAGAAGTGTTCCTATGGTCGAACACTTACCGGTTGCCTGATCCTACCGGCGCGATTGACGTGCTTTACGGCGAGCGCTCTGCCTTTCAGCGCAAGTACAAGCTGTGGGAAGCACCCAAGACTTTCAACGAGGGACTGGCGAAGATTCTGAACTCGAGCGAGATGAAGGCGCGATACGAGACGTACCAGCAGGTCCTTGATATTTTCGAGGACGAGATGCCGATCACCATCCTCTACAACGCGCTCTACAGCTATGCGGTGAAGAAGAACATCGAGTGGACGCCCTATCCCATCTTCTACATGGACTTCCGCCCGGACGTCCTGAAGATCAAGGGTTAAAGGATCAGATCTCTGTTGGAACCGATACTCTCAGTCAGGGATCTCGCAATCTCCTTCGATACGGAGGAAGGCGGGATCTCTGCCGTCTCGGGCGTATCATTCGACCTTTGGCCAGGCCGGACATTGGGCCTTGTCGGCGAAAGCGGTTGCGGCAAGTCCGTATCCTGCCATGCGATCCTTGGGCTTATGCCGGAGAACGGCAATGTCGAGCGTGGCGAGATCCTCTATGCCGGACGGGATCTGTTACGTCTCGATGAGCGCGAACTGTGTCAAATTCGCGGAAGGGAGATTGCCATGATCTTCCAGGACCCGGTAAGTGCGCTCAATCCGTTGATCCGTATCGGTCGTCAAATTACAGAAAGTTTGCGTCTCCACCGCGGCATGTCCCGGCGTGACGCCGAAACCGAAGCCGTGGAGCTGCTGGCCAGGGTGGGCATTCCGAAGCCCGCCGAGCGCCTCGGTGCATACCCGCACGAACTCTCCGGCGGCATGAACCAGCGGATCATGATTGCCATGGCTATGGCGTGCCGGCCGAAGGTTCTCATCGCAGATGAGCCGACGACGGCACTCGACGTCACGATCCAGGCGCAGATCCTCGATCTCATCCGCCAGTTGCAGGAAGAGACCGGAATGGCGCTTGTTCTCGTTACTCATGACCTGGGAGTCGTTGCCGAGATGGCCGATGAGGTCGGGGTCATGTACATGGGGCGGATTGTCGAGAGCGGTCCGGTCGCAAGTATCTTTCTCAACCCGCGACATCCGTACACGCGCGGCCTGCTCGATTCCCTGCCGAGCATCGACGGCAGCAAGGTTTTGACTCCCATCGCCGGAAGTGTGCCGTCTCCGCTCGAGATTCCATCTGGATGTGCCTTCGAGCCAAGATGCCCTTCAGCAGTCGATCGCTGTAGCTTGGAGGTGCCGGGCCTTCGTGTGTCCACGGTCGGTAGCAAATTTGCGTGCTTCAATCCGGCAGTAAACTCATGAGCCGCGATGAGCCACTATTACTTGCACGCGACTTGGCCCGGCACTACCGCGCCGGCGGTCCACACCCGTTTGCGAGGCCCCGGAGCATTCGAGCTGTAGACGGAATAAACTTCAAGATCGCAACAGGCGAAACGCTCGGCCTCGTGGGAGAAAGTGGTTGCGGAAAGTCGACTGCGGGGCGCCTCGTGACTGGTATGGAGTTCCCGACGTCCGGCAAAATTGAATTCGCCGGAAGGCGAGGTCCGCGGGAAGTGCAGATGATCTTCCAGAACGCCCAGGCGTCGCTCGACCCGCGCATGATGGTCGGTCTCCAGATCCGGGAACCGCTTGACATCCACGGCATTGGCTCAGCGATAAGTCGAAATGCTAAGACTTCGGAGATGCTCGAAGCAGTCGGCCTTCCTTCAGCGCTGGCATCGCGTTACCCGCATGAGCTAAGTGGCGGACAACTGCAGCGGGTCGTGATTGCACGAGCCTTGATCCTGGAGCCCCGACTGCTCGTTGCAGACGAGCCGGTATCTGCACTCGACGTGTCCGTACAGGCTCAGGTCGTTAATCTTCTGGCGGATCTTCAGCGGCGGTTTGGACTCACGATTCTCTTCATTTCGCACGACTTGAAGATCGTCCGCTACATTTCACACGAAATTGCAGTGATGTATCTTGGAAAAATCGTTGAAACGGGACCCTCCGGCCAGCTTCTCGACCGGCCGCTGCATCCTTATACCCGGGCGCTTGTTTCCGCTGTCCCTGTGCCGGTTCCCGGCCGTCGCCACGATCGGATCATTTTGAGGGGCGAGCCACCGAGCCCGTCGGCGCCGCCGCCTGGCTGCCGTTTCCACACCCGCTGCCCAGACGCACTGGCAATCTGTAGCAGAGTTGCACCGCCGTTGCTCTGCCATCCAGAGGGACGATCCGTCGCCTGTCACCTTCACACTGAAGCAGGCCTGGCATCATGAACTCACGTTTCGTGCTCATGAAGGTACTGCGGGCGCTCGTGACGATCTGGCTTGTCGTCACTGCAGCCTTTTTCATCCTGCAGTTGTCAGGTGACCCGATTGAAATCATGCTCGGAGACGATGCCGAACCCGACGTGGTTGCGTACTATCGCTCTCTATACGGCCTCGATCAGCCGTTGTATGTTCAGTATTACCTTTATTTCTCCGGCGTATTCCATGGTGATCTCGGCTTCTCTCTCGTCGATGAGCAGGCGGTATCGGCAATGATACTGGCTGCTTTGCCCAATACGCTTCTACTCGGCGGCGTAGCGCTGCTGCTTAGTCTTGCGATCGGTATACCGCTCGGTGTCATCGCATCGCTAAACCGTAATACGATGATCGATCGATTCACCATGAGCTTCGCGGTGTTCGGCTTCTCGCTGCCGAATTTCTTTCTCGGCATCCTCCTCATCATGGTGTTCTCGCTCTGGCTCCGATGGTTGCCGAGTTCCGGTATGGGGACGATTTGGCACCTAATCATGCCCGCTATCACGCTTGGCACATCGGGTGCGGGGTCAATCGCTCGCTTCACGCGCTCGGCCATGCTCGAGGTTCTGAACACGCCTTACATGCGGACCGCCAGGGCGAAGGGGCTTCCTGCACGCCTCAGGCTTAAGCGTCATGCCGCGCCGAACGCTGCTATCCCCTTGGTCACTATTCTGGGCTTCCGCCTTGGCGACCTGGTTGCGGGTTCCGTGGTTACAGAGGTTGTATTTGCCTGGCCTGGTGTAGGCCGTCTCCTCGTCTCAGCGGTCTCGTCGAAGGATCTTGCAGTCGTTCAAGGCATATTGCTCATGGTGGCCTTCACGATGGTTCTCGCCAACCTGCTCGTCGATCTCGCTTACGGCTGGATAGATCCGCGCATCAGGGTGACGGGAAACGCCGGCGGTGAGATGCCGAGATGATGGGCGGCAACCGAGGGCGCGTCCCTCCGACGGTCCTCATTGCGATGCTCTTCCTTGCGGTGGTGCTTTGCATCTTCACCTTTGCCGATTTCTTCGCCCCCAAACACTATACGGCGATGGATCTCGTCAATCGACTGCAGCCGCCGACGATCCTTGGCGGAACTTCGCACTACGTTCTCGGTACGGACGAGCTTGGACGCGACATGCTGAGCCGGCTCCTCTATGCCACTCGATTCAGTGTGCTTATCGCGATTCTAGGCACCCTGATCGGTGCAGTTATCGGAACCTTTCTCGGCTTCGTCGCAGCGCACGTTCGCGGGTGGACCGAGGAAGCGCTGATGATGCTGGTCGATGCGCAGGCGTCACTGCCGTTCATGCTGATAGCTCTTGCTATTCTAGCGTTTTTCGGCAACAGCTTCACGCTATTCATCGTGCTGATGGGCATCAACGGCTGGGAGAACTATGCCCGCCTCACTCGCGGCATGGTTCTCGCCGCCAAGACTCATGGCTACGCCGTGGCCTTAGGAACCCTTGGTGCTTCGCCCGCGCGTGTTTACGTCCTGCACATCCTTCCGAATATCCTGAGTGTCCTTATCGTTCAGCTGACGCTGAACTTCCCATCGACCATTCTTCTCGAGACGTCATTGAGTTTTCTTGGCCTCGGCATCCAGCCGCCGATGACCAGCCTGGGACAAATGCTCGGGGCCGGCAGAGCGCATTTGCTATCGGCTTGGTGGATTGCAGTTCTGCCTGGCACCATGATCTTCCTGACGACGCTCTCCATCTGCATCGTAGGCGATTGGTTGCGGGACCGCCTGGACCCGACGTTGCGTATGAATTAGGCGGCTGGTTCGACAGTCACGTATACAAGGCCATATGCATGACGCGATTCCTCTGACTTCTCCTTCTTGACCGATCGCGTCGGGCTCATGCTGCACCGCAATAGCAGCTCTCACCAGCAGCGGACATCGTCCGTCAGTTGAGCCGCCGCTGGTCAATGTCTCCTCCTGGGATCAAACGTCGCAGAAGAACGACCGCGGCGAGCGCCTGCTTTGCTTCCAGAATGTCTGTATGCCGGAGCCTCACTTACACCTGGCTCCGCACAAGCATGTGCGCCACTAACCCCAACACAGTCAGCGGTAGGAGCCGCCAATGCTGGCGCCACTCGATACGGTAGGGTGTCTCAGGGATGTTTAGGCCGGTATACTCTGACACCTCGCTCAGCGTAGCACGCCAACTAGCCGTCTCGGCATCGAGCAGAAACATTGGGTCCATGACCCTGATATCCGCGAACTTCATCGCCTGAGGCCGCCAGTTCTCATCAAAGGCGATTACTCCGACAACAGGCCTATGCGCACCATCAAACTTCGCATAGCCGGGAAGCTGTAGACCGTATTCTTTGCACAAGCCGCGGAACGCCTCGTAATTCTCGGCACCCGCCGGAACGATGACGATCAGCTTCGAGGGCCGTTCGAGCTTCCTACACTGTTCGATTTCCCAGGCGAGGCCCGGGGTGCTTCCGGCGACGAGCAATATGGCCTGCGCACGGCGCATGCGTTCAAGCACGACGTCCTGCCATTCTTCCTGGGGCAGGAAATCCCGAGCAGCGGCAAGCGACGGCAGCGGTTCGTGCGGATCGCCAATGGCGAGGAACGGTCCCTTCGTTGCGAGGAGCCGGGCAAGCGCCTCCTCGTCTGTGTCAAGCTTCTGATCGACTTGGAACGACCGCAGATAGAGGAACGGCGCACGCTTGTCGTGGGCTTCGATCTCCGCGGCAGTGGGCACGAAATGGCGGTGCCCCTGACGGTAGATGAGCAGCGGCCCAACAATCAGACCGAGTGCCATAGGACCGAACGCCGGCACCTCTTTCGGCCACGTCAGCAGGATGCCAACGGCAACCGCAACTGCCACCACGTGCCACGCCCAGCCGACGAAAGGCTGCCGTCTTCGACCGGTCGCGATCTTAAAGGCTTGATACATCGTTACGTATCTGACCTCTTTTACGCCCGCTTACAGGGCCGCACGCTTGAGCCGTGCAGCCGAGAGAGAGGCAAGAGACTGTTGCGGCCCGCCTTCGGCGGGACAGATTACGGTGTGCCGTGATCAGAACTGTAGACAACAGCTAAGGCGTCCTGGCAGGAAAGAGCGCGCGGCCAACACGGAAACCGACGTTGACGCCCCGGCTGCCGGCGAAGCCCCCGACGCGCCTCGCCGCGCGCAAGTCCCCGGAGTTGTAGTCCCAAGAGCCGCCGCGAAGAACGCGAGAGCAGTCGGGCTTGTCTGGGACCGCCAAGCCGTCTGTTGGCGCTGTCTCGTAAGCCTTTTTGTCGTAGCAGTCCTGCACCCACTCCCAGACATTGCCGTGCATGTCATGCAGGCCGAACGCGTTGGGCTTGAACGATCCTACGGGTGCTGTCTGCTTCTTGTCCCGCTGGCTGCCGCAGTCGCTGCAGTTAGCGTTACCTGTGCCGACGTCATCTCCCCACGAGTACTCGGTAGTCGTCCCTGCACGCGCTGCGTACTCCCATTCCGCCTCGGACAGTAACCGATACGATTGCCCCGTCAGCTTGGCGATCCACGCGACGTACTGCTTGGCATCGTGCCAACTGACGTTGATGACGGGGCGATTGCTGCGCCCCCAACCCCGATCGGAAGCCCTTTCTTTACATCCACCCGCCCAAACACATGTATCCAACTCGGCGAAGGTGACTTCGAACTTAGCGACCGCGAAAGGCTGCGCAATCGTCACTTTGTGCTGTGGGCGTTCATCATTGACGCCCTCTCCTTCCGGTGAGCCCATCATGAACTCGCCCGCCGGGACCACGACCATCTGAGGGCACACCGAACAGTCCTGAAATACCGTGCCCGGCTTCGAAATACCGCGTGTCAAATTCACGACCTTGTACGCCGTCGCATCAGCGGTTGGGTACCAACTATTGGTTGGGTACCAACTATTGAATGTGAAACCGGCAGCCCCCATCGCCGCAAGTAGGAACCCTACAAGCGCATAACTCCGACGCCGTCGCCACTTCGCGGCGCTCTCGGCACGATGGCACTGTGCAACGTAGGCCCAATCTGTCGGCTCAAGATTTGCAGCTAGATCACTCCGGTTCCTGAGCCGCTCGACAGCAGCCAACCGATCAGCACCGTGCATGAGCCACGCTTTGCCCTTGCGGTTGGCAGCCCAATCCCTTGCTGAGCGCTTGACGCCATCTAACACGTTGAGTAGCCCAGCATCCTCGCTGAGCCACCCTTGTAACAGCCCCCACTGGCGGAGCAGCGCCTCGTGCGCCGGTTCGATGGTAACCTCCCCGGTATCAGCAGACACGTCGGTCGCCAGAAGCCGCTGCTCGATCAGCAAGTCGATGAGCGGCCTTGCCTCCTCGGGGATCTCGGATAGGCGCGCCACGCGCCGACGAGGTGTACCTGTATCGGGGTCCAGGCCCGCGAGCCATGGGATGAGGCCGCGCCTTAGGAGAGCCAGACGCGCTATCCGGTCTCTCGGGATCTTCGCATTGCCATCGGCGGCTTTGAACGCACGCTCGATGGCTGCCTCGATGGAGCCCGTGACGCGCCCCATCTCCTCGTACTTGGCCAGTGTTAACTCACCATCACCGCCATGCTCGCGGTATAGGCGCTCCAGCGTGAACGCGAGAAGCGGCAGCGCATCCTTGGCCCCACCCTCATCGATGTCGGCCAACAAAGCGTCAATCAGAGGCTCTTCGATTTTGAGCGCGCGCTTGGTGCCTTCGAGACGTTTGGCCGGGCCACGTATGACGTCTGCATAGGAGCCGCGCGGCATGGGCGGCAGGCTCAGCGTGTGTTGTCTTAGGCCCTCTAGTTGCTTCGCCGTCTGCAGCTGCTCGTAGCTGTCCGAGCGAATGGTGAAGAGCGTGATAACTCTCGGCTGATCCGAAGTCGCGAACGTGCGCAGCAAGCCCAGGAAAGTTTCGGCTTCTTCACCGGCATCCGAAAGGAACAGCTCCTCGGCTTGGTCTATCGGAAGGACCAGTGTCGGCTCGCGAGGTTGCGCGACGCCGGATGCAGCCGCCTGGATCTTCCCGTGCGCCAAAGCCTTCAACAGTGCTGGCGCTTGGCCACCATCCAATGCCTTGCGGATGTCCGCGCGCGTACGCGCAATACCCCGAGACCTGAAAGCCAGCTCCAGGCTCGTAATGAACCCGGTGTCGCCGCTGATGACGGCACGCTCCGGTCTGACGATAGGAAGAGGGAAGAAGTGCTGATCCTCTCGCGCAAGACGCGGCAGCAGACCAGCGCGCATGAAGCTCGACTTACCAGCACCGGATGCGCCCAGGATCACCAGCAACCGCGGCGGCGGTCCCTCGCGCAAGCCGCGCAGCATGTCCATGCCGATAACCGTTGGCCCGTCCCGGCCAAAGAAGATGCCCGCATCATCGGCCTCGAGCGGCCGGAGGCCTCTATAAGGCGCGCGCGCGGGATCATGGTCAGGCGGCCATGGGAAGTACTTCGGGTCAAGGCCAGCGCGCTCCAAGCCAGTCTTAAGGCGGGCCAACCCCTCCGCGCCGAAGGAAATCTCATGGATTTCGCTCGGAGGGGATCCGGGAACATTGACCTTGAAAGTCTCGCGCTCGGACCCGACGAACAAATTCCCGACCTGCCATTCTTGGGTCAATGTCGCTGGCAGATCGCTTAGCTCGGTCTCGTCGATGATGACGCCGAGCATCGGCTTCTTCAGATAGCGTGCGAGCCCGAACTCTTCCTGACAGTACTTCGAGGCCAGCCAAGCCTTCGAGATCAGGAAGATGATGGCTTCACAGCGTTCCGCTGCTGCTTGCAGTGCATTCAGCCATCGTTGTCCTACAACCAGGCCCTGAGGATCGATGTCGAGGAAAACGTCATTCCACCCCTGCGAGGCAAGCCAATTGTGAAGGGCGACGGCCTCGGGATTGTTCTGGCTCGAATGACTGAGAAAAATACGCGACACGATCACCTCCGGCAATGCACCGTAAGCTACCCCGCCAGGTGTCGGCAGGCAACGCAAAGGGCAGGCGCTACGTCAAGAACGCCCATATCGCGATTTCCGGGCCGTACAGCGGCATGAGAACTCTGGCCGGTGGCGGACACCGGCCAAGCGAGGAATGGCCTGTAGAGTCCATTTTGGAGTCAGCGCCGGCTGCCGCCCCGATCGCCGTCGTAATCGTTCCTGAACCCGGTGCAGATCTCGCGGACGCGGTTGTCGTGACCGACGAGCTGGCACGTCTCCTGTTTCATGGCGAAGCTCCGGCGCAAAGCGCGACCGCTTACATGCATGCCATACTGGCGCGCGACCTTGGCAAGATGTTCGTCACCGCAGAACGGTGAAGCAATGTGGCGTCCATCGACGATCTGCCAGGGCCCGCTGCAGCTGATGCGCGCTTCGGCTGGCGCGGAGAAAGCGACGGTGATCGGCGCCAGGGCAATCATCCAGATCGAGTTGAGCCTACGCATGGTGTGTGTCTCCAGGTTTGGTGCTGCGGACCGTTCGTCCTCATTCCCCGAGATTGCTCGGAGCTTCGCGGGCGCGCTGTTTCGACGGTGACAGCACTGAAGTTTTCCCTGGGCGCAGGAAGGGGGATGTACTGTTGTATTGTCGGTAGGAAGTTCCGACGGTTAACTCCGCTGTGGATGCCCCACCCGGGCTCTGGTCATGCGAAGCTCCTGCTCGCATTCTTCTCGGCAACCAGAACGCAGCTCGGGAGGAAAGCAAATGGAGCTCAAGGAGGACTGCATTGCGGAGCTCTGGCTTGCGGTCAACACGCGGATAGAGACGCTTGAGCAGGAAATCGAACTGCTGACCGGAATGGTCGCCCTGCAGCCGTCATGTGCACGGGCTCTGGAAGACGCGTCGAAACGCCTGGAGCGGTGCCGATCCATCGAGGCGGCACTGGACGGCAGCCACGAGGTGCGGGTCGCCATCGAGACGGCGGACACGTCCAGAACGCGCAGGACCTCGAACCGCGCGAAAGGAGCGGCCGTGCTCCAGTTCCGGTCGCCTTCGTCAAGCCGCTCAGCGGCCTTCGGTCAACCGGCCCGATGACGCTCTGATCCGATGTGGCCGAGCTTAAGAGCGATTAGTTTCCCTACCCGAAGACTCGCCTCTCGGCACTCTCTGTTCTGGTAGCCGCAGGGCGGTTGTGCGGCGGATTGGCCGGACCTTTTTCGGGGTTTCACCACTTGCAAAACAAGCCGGTCGAGAGCCACCGACACTGGGAGTCCGGAGCCCATACTTGCGCGCACTAGAGGCGACCGAGAACGGCAACCTTGCCTTCGGGTGACATGCGCAGCACGACGATTTCACCGGATCTCGGATAGACGCCGGTAAGCGCGGTGATGTTGACTTGGTGCGTTACCAGCACGAGGGGGTCGCCTGGTTGTTTTGAGAGCCAATTCCTGAGTCTCTCGGTCTGCCGATCTTCATTCGCTGGGGTCGCGTAGAACGAATTGAGCGCTGGAAGTTCGTTTGCAGGTCCGAGCCCGAGAAGCGATGCGGTATCCCGGCACCGGCACCACTGGCTCGTGAAGACGCGTGCCTGAACGATACCTGCCCTGCGAAACCTGGCGCCGATGCGCTGGGCCTGCTTGCGCCCTTCATCCGATAGGTTGCGTTGCGTGGCGCAGTCGCCAAGCCTGAAGTTGTTCGGATCGCCGGTCCCGGGCGCTATCGCATGGCGCATCATCGCGACCGCCTTGCCGCTCCGCAGCACCTCCCAGAGGCTTTCCGTCGCTGCCGCTGGGTTCGCCAGCAACAAGCTCATCAGAAATGCGGGAACAATCCGCTGATAGCCGCGCATGGTCACCTCCCTGAAAGCACACCAACCTTACGCTCAGCCAGCGACTTCGGATGAACCAGGCATCGGAGCACCCCTTCTCTCACAGCCTCAACACCCCCCAACACCAACACCTCAACATCCCCCCAACAACCACCTCCATATGGTCAGAACAAAACTGAAAAAATGAATCCTCTACACACAGTACTTCTCCTCGCCTCAATTCAAGTTACTAGAACCGCGAACCCAGAGGGTAGGGCGCGGCATCTTGGAGCCACTATGCTACAGGTACGGTGACAATCCATTCGCGCTCCTTGAGCCACGTCACGTGAGAACTGTGCGCGATGCGAAGAGCTCAACGCCGCATGCTGCCAACGGTGTCGTCAAGGCGCTTCGACAGCTGTTCCGCTTCGCAGTTGATTACGACTACATGACGTCCAACCCTGCAACTGACGTGAGCTACTTGGCAACCTCATCGGAAGGGCACCACGCTTGGTCAGAGGAAGAAGTAGCTCAATTCGAGAATTTCCATCCCGAAGGATCGCCCGCTCGGCTAGCTTTGGCGCTTTTGCTCTACACTGGTCAGCGACGTTCAGACGTAGTCCGAATGGGTCCACAACATGTAAAGGACGGCTGGCTAACGATTACTCAAAGAAAGAACAAAAGGCGAAACCCAGTCACTGTCTCGCTTCCGGTGCTCCCCGAACTGCAGGCAGCCATAGACGTGACGCCTGTTACGGACCTGACGTTTCTCAAGACTGCACTCGGGAGACCGTTCACTTCAAATGGCTTCGGCAACTGGTTTCGCAAACGATGCGATGAGACCGGGCTAAGGCACTGCAGCGCTCATGGCCTGCGGAAGGCAGGTGCACGACGCGCTGCGGAGAACGGAGCCACTGAGCACCAACTCATGGCGATCTTTGGATGGAAGACCCTGAAGGAAGCAGAGCGGTATACCCGCGCTGCCAATCAGAAGACGCTTGCTGCGGCAGGCATAGAGACGCTCCGCAGGGACCATAAGCCGAACAAAATTGTCCCACTTTCTAATGGCAAGCACTAAAGTGGGACTAAAATTCATCCCAATAACTTGAAACTATTACGGATTTTTTGTGTCGTGGTGCCCAGGGGCGGAATCGAACCACCGACACCAGCATTTTCAGTGCTGTGCTCTACCAACTGAGCTACCTGGGCATGCACGGGGCGATGGGCAAGCGCACATCGGCTGGCCCCGAAGCCCACGGGTTATAGTGCCTGCGATTATGGCTGTCCAGCAGTCGCAGCCAAAAAAACTTCTAGCGCTGAGGTGTCGGGTCACGCCCGGCCCCTGCATCGTGAGCAGTCGGTTGATCGGCACCGTCCTCGTCATCGTCGTCGTTGACGACCGGTACGGCATAAGCGCCCCGCAGCCAGCGCGAAAGATCAACATCCGCGCACCGCCGCGAGCAGAATGGCTTGAACTGCTCTTCCCATGGTGCCGTACAAATCGGACACTTTCCCCGCTCTTTGCCAGCCAATTGCTTCTCCGCGTTTCAGCGCCGCGCAGCGCGGTTCATCGGAACTCGCTGTCCGCAGCCTTCACCCAGTCGTAGTGGACCGGATAACCCTCACCGGTGAGCATGTCGATAGTCTCCGTCAGGGGCAATCCCACTACATTGGTGTAGGAGCCGACGATTTTCCTGACGAAACAGCCCGCGATGCCCTGAATTGCATAGCCTCCCGCCTTGTCCCGCCATTCTCGGGACGCGATGTAGGCCTCGATGTCCTGCTGTGAAAGGCGCTTGAACCGAACCCTGGTCTCAACGATTTTCGTCCGCACCTTGTCCTCCGGCGTGATCAAAGTCACAGCCGTCAGCACATGATGTGCCCTGCCGGAGAGCAGTTCCAGCGATGCCACAGCCTCTTCAACCAGGTGCGGCTTGACGAGCAGCCTGCGGCCCACCGCGACCACGGTATCGGCTGCGACGACGAAGGCGTCGGCGACATCCTTGTCATTGGCGATCTGGTCGCGGCCGGCCTCGGCCTTGGCCCGAGCAAGCCGGGAGACGTAGGTGCGCGGCATCTCGCCTTTCCGGGGCGACTCGTCGATGGAGGCCGGGCGCAAAGCGTCCGGTTCCACCCCGGCCTGGGCCAGCAGCATAAGCCTGCGCGGGGAAGCGGAAGCAAGCACCAGTCGCGGCTTCACGCCCGGCTGGCGCTTACGCGGGTTGGACTTTGCAAGTGACTGACGCAGCGAGATTCGGCGTCCACCTACTTCGTCGAGCGGCTTGTCCCCACCCTTTCCGCCGAGTAGCGACTTGACGTTGAGCGCGGACAACGGGTTACGATCCATTTCGAGCGACCACCGGTTTGGTTAAGGCACGATCGGCCGGAGAATGGTACCGTTGGCCACCGAAGGCAAGGCCTCCGCGATCGAGATCCGCTGCCCTCGCCTCACGCCGCCCCGTGGCGACGCCCAGGCCGGCCGCTGACCAACAGTTTTTCGAAGCTCGCCATCGTGTTGATTGAGTCGAAGTAGCAAATCGGGGTTCCAAAATGAAAGAACAAGCCATTGCCGACCTGCTCGCCAAGACAAGACTGTTCGGCGAATTGTCCCAACAACTACGTGAAGCGATTGCCAGGGATATGCGCCCATCATCCTATTCTGCCGGCGAGGCGATCTTCTCGCGTGGAGACGAAGGCAAGGAGGTCTACCTCGTACTCAAGGGCAGGGTTCGCCTTTCGGTTCTGACACTCGATGGA
>JBJOGJ010000026.1:0-25699 GCA_046048295.1 Pseudomonadota bacterium
AGCGTGGCAGTCCAGCGTTCGTAGTAGTTCAGCCGTTCGTATGCGTCGTGGCCGAGCTGCTCGACGGCGCGTCGGTTCTCGTGGCTGACCACGATGCCTTTTGCGCCGATCACGCCTCTGAGTGCGTCGATCTGCTTTTCCCAGAAGTTCATTGGATGCTCGCCAGGATCGACTGGGCCGTCTGAGAGCCCGCCGACATCGTGGGGACCGCGCATGTGTTCCTCCGGTTTCTCGATTTGCCTCATGCCAAAGCGTCGGCGTATTGTGGCACACGGGGCGGGGATCGCAAGCGCCCCGCAGCGCACGAACGAACCCCGGACATTCGGCCAGGCGAGATCAGGTGGAACACCGCTGCACGGGAGCAGCGCCTGCTTCCGTGCGCCGCAAGCATGAACCGTGAAGAGGTAGGAATGGATGCCAGACGAGATGAGCCCGCTGCAGCCGCCACGGGTGAGAATTCGGTCCCGTTTGTTTCGCTGTTCGATATCTTCAAGCTGTTCCTGATGATCGGCGCGCTAAGTTTCGGTGGCGGCCTGATCGCGTGGGTCTACCGCGAGGTTGTCGAAAAGCGGAAGTGGCTTACCGAGCAGGACTTTCTTGGCGGGCTTACGCTGTCGCAGGTGCTGCCGGGCATCAACATGGCCAACATCTCGGTCTACATCGGCCAGCGGCTGCGCGGGGTCAAGGGCTCCCTCGTGGCCGTTTTCGGGCTCATCCTGATCCCATTCTTCTTCATCCTCGCGCTCCTGCAGGTCTACCACCAGCTCATCGTGATCCCCGGCGTTCAGCACTACCTTGACGGCATGGCCGTGACGGCGGTCGGCCTCTTCATGTCGGTCGGCGTCAAGTCGGCGCGCAAGGTCGTGACATCGATCGCGCCGGCAGTTTTCATCTTGATCATCGTCGTGACGGTCGGCTTCTGGCGCTGGCCGCTGCTGCCTGTTGCGCTGGCGCTCGCGCCCATCTCCGTCGCCATCACCTACTACAAGCTGAGGAACCGCCATGCGTGATTGGGACAGCGAAACGCTTCTGACGCTGATCGGCATCTTCGCGCCATTGTCGCTCGTCGCGATCGGCGGCGGCGGGGCGATCCTGGCCCCTATGGCGCACGAGGCGGTGAACGTGAACCAGTGGTTCAGCCAACGCCAGTTCATCGACTATTTCGCCATCAGCCGGGCCGCGCCGGGTCCCGGCGCGATGGTCGTGGCGCTGGTCGGCTGGCACGTCGCCTGGTGGCCTGGCGCGTTCGTCTCCGTGGTCGCGATGTTCCTGCCGTCGTCGATCCTCTGCTTCTACATAGCGAAGGTCTGGAACAACATCCGCGGCTCCGAAATCCACAAGGCGCTCGAGGTCGGCCTTGCCCCGATCGGCATCGGCTTCATGGCTGCAGGCGCGGTGGCGATCATGCGGGCATCGGACACCGGACCCGTCGGCTGGCTGCTGGCCATCGGTTCGACGGCGCTCCTCGTCTGGCGAAGCAGTTTTCATCCGCTGGCCGTGATCGCTGTCGGCGGCTTCCTCCTCCTTGCCATCCGCGGCTGGATGGGGATCGGGTGAGGTTGGCAATCCTGGACAGCCGGCCTAAATTGCGGGCTGGCAACGGCTTTTCCTCGAGGAGGTCCCGATGTCGGTGCAGGCACCGAAAAAGCGGCTGATGGCGCCGGATATCGCGGCAATGAAGGGCGTCAAACCCATCGTGTCGCTTACGGCCTATCATGCGCATACGGCGGCACTCGCCGACAAGTACTGCGATTTCCTGCTGGTGGGCGACAGCCTTGGCATGGTGATGCACGGCTTCGAGACGACGGTACCCGTGCCGCTCGAGTTGATGATCATGCATGGCCGCGCCGTGGTCAGGGGCGCCAAGCAGGCGCTGATTGTCGTCGACATGCCGTTCGGATCCTATGAGGAAAGCCCGTCAGTAGCGTTCAGGAACGCAGCGCGCGTGCTTAAGGAGACCGATTGCGGTGCCGTCAAGCTGGAAGGCGGGCGGCGGATGGCGGAGACGATCCGCTACCTGGTCGAGCGCGGCGTGCCGGTGATGGCACATATCGGGCTGACGCCGCAGTCGGTGAACGTCCTCGGCGGCTTCAAGGCGCAAGGGCGCACCAAGGATCAATGGGCGCTGATCGAGGAGGATGCGCGCCAGGTGGCGGAGGCAGGCGCCTTTGCCGTCGTCGTCGAGGCAGTGGCCGAGCCGCTTGCCGAGCGGATCACGAAGGCGGTGCCGATCCCGACCATCGGCATCGGCGCCTCGGCCGCCTGTGACGGGCAGATTCTCGTCATGGAGGACATGCTCGGCCTGTCGCCCAGGGTGCCGAAGTTCGTCAAGATGTTCGGCGAGGTCGGAAAGGCGATCGAGGGTGCCATCGCGGCCTACGCTGAAGAAGTACGCCAGCGCCAGTTCCCGGCCCAGCAGCACACCTATGCCATGGCGGACGAGAAGCCGCCCGGCGCTGCCGGGAAGAAGAAGTAGCGCTTGAGCGGCTGCTGTTTGCGCATTTCGCCGCCTGTTGTATGACTGGCCGGCCGGCAGAGCGCCTGCAATTCGAATTTCTCGAACCTGGAGTCCTCATCACGCATGTCCAACGAAGGTGATCAACTCATCCGCGAAGTGCAGGAGGAACTCAGGCGCGAGCAGCTGGCCAGGCTATGGCAGCGCTACGGCACCTGGGTGCTCGGCGCGGCGGCGGCCATCGTGATCGGCGTAGGCGGCTACAAGATCTGGGAGGCACAGACCCTGGCTGCGGCGCAGTCGGCCGGCGCCAGGTTCGAGAGTGCGCTCAACCTCTATGAGCAAAACAAGGCGAAGGAAGCGGATGCGCTTCTGCAGCAGCTCGCGGGCGAGGGCCATCAGGGGTACGAAACATTGGCGCGGCTCAGGCTCGCGGGGCAGGCCGCTGAGAGCAAGAGGCCCGGCGATGCCGTGGCACTCTACGAGCAGGTCGCCAGGGATACCGGCGCCGACGAGTTGTTCCGGGAGTTCGCGGTATTGCGTATCGCAGCGTTGAAACTCGGCGAAGAAACCTGGACCGAGACCAAGAATCGCCTCACCGAGGTTGCGAAGGCTGGCAAACCGTGGAGTGCGGCTGCGCGTGAATTGATCGGGTTGGCTGCCTTCAAGGCGGGTAAATATCAGGAAGCCCGCCAAGCTTTGGCCGAATTGGTAGGCGATTCCAAGGTGCCGCCCTCCATCTCCCAGAGGGCGCAGATCATGCTTGCCATGATTGCGGCCAATGAGTCAGGTGTTGCGGGTGCACCCGGGCCTGGGTCGGGCAAGGGGGGGGACGCGGGCAATGGCGCGAAAGCCGGAGCTTCCGGAAAGAAAAACTGAGGGTCTGATGGGGAATAGGTCGAGCCTGCAGTCCATTCGCGGAACCTGTGTCGTCGCCGTTTCCGCGTGTCTCGTCCTCAGCGGCTGTGCCGACAGCATGCCGACGATCCCGAAATTTTCCTCTCTCAATCCGTTCGCGACAAAGGAAGTCCCGCTCGCCGGCAAGCGCGTCGCCATTCTCGAGGAGTCGAGCAAGCTGCAGGCCGATCTCGCACCGGCCAACCAGCCGGTGACGCTGCCGCCGCAGCAGGCCAATACGGACTGGACGCAGCCGGGTGGTAACGCCACCAATGCGCCGGGCCATCTGGCGCTGGGCGCCGGCCTGAAACGCGCCTGGTCGGCCGACGCCGGTGACGGCACGAGTTCGCGTGGCCGGCTGACCGCCAGCCCGATCACCTACAATGGGCGCGTCTATACGCTGGACATCTCTTCACGCGTATCTGCGTACTCCATGAGTGGCGGTGCAGCGGCGTGGCGCGTCAAGCTCGCACCGGAGAACGAGCACGGCTACGAGGGCTTCGGCGGTGGCATCGCCGCGGATGGCGGCAGACTTTACGTTGCGACCGGGTTCGGCAGCGTCTACGCGCTCGACCCGAACACGGGCAAGCAGATCTGGCAGAAGAAGATCGGCGAGCCTGTGCGTGCTTCTGTCACGGCGGTTGCTGACCGCGTCTATGTCCCGACCACCGGAGGGCGGCTTGTCGCTCTGTCAGGCGTCGATGGCAACGAGCTTTGGCAATACCGCGGCCTTCCCGAGGAAACGAGCATCAGCTCCAATCCGAGCCCGGCAGTCTCGGGTGACGTTGTCGTGGTGCCCTATGCCTCTGGTGAGTTGGTGGCGCTCAACGCCTCCAGCGGTCAGCCGCTGTGGGTGGAAGCGCTTTCCCGCACCCGCACGAGTTCGGCAATGGGCACCCTCAATAACGTTGCTCGTCCGGCCATCGCCGACGGCATCGTCTATGCCGTGGGCAACAGCGGCCGCATCATCGCAGTCCGCCTGCAGTCCGGTGAGCGGCTCTGGTCGGCCGACGTCTCAGGCAACCAGATGCCTTGGGTGGCTGGAAACAACCTTTTCGTGGTCGATACCGGCGGCCAGCTCCTGGCGCTCGATCGGCAAAGCGGACAGGTGCTGTGGACGACAAAACTCAAGGGCTCGAATACCTGGTCCGGTCCTGTGTTGGCGGGTGGCGCCCTGTGGGTCGTCTCGAGTACCGGCGATCTCGTGAGCGTGGATGCCTCCGTCGGTAAGACCATCGGATCGACCAAGATTGGCTCGGCGGCCTACATTGCGCCCATCGTGGCTCAGGGACGGGTTTTCGTGCTCGCCGATAACGCCAACCTGGTTGCGCTCAACTGAGCTCCATTTGGGCTTCGGCATAGTCCACTTGCACCAGATAGAGCCCTTCTGCCGGAGCGACGGTACCGCAGCGGGTACGATCTGCGGCTTTCAAGGCCGACTGCAGATCCCTGGGCGACCATTTTCCCTCACCGACGAGTTTCAGGCTGCCGACCATCGACCTCACCTGATGGTGGAGGAACGACCGCGCCGACGCCGATATGACGATCAGGTCGTCCTGCGTCTCGACATCGAACTGGTCGAGCGTTCTGACGGGAGAGTTCGCCTGGCATGCGGCAGCGCGAAAGGTCGTGAAGTCGTGCCGCCCGATGAGGATCTTCGCGGCCTCCCGCATGGCGTTGCCATCCAGCGGCGCCCGGACCCACCATACCCGGTTGCGCTCGACGGCCGGTGGCCCGCGGCGGCAGAGTATGCGGTACCTGTAGTGTCTGGCGGTGGCTGAGAACCTGGCGTCGAATTCCCACGCCGCACGTTGGCAGTCGAGCACGCTGATGGCGTTGGGGCGAAGGTGTGCATTGGTCGCCTCGCGTATCCTGAACGGCTCCCAGTCGCGTTCGAGATCGAAGTGTGCGACTTGGCCCGTCGCATGCACCCCGGCGTCGGTGCGCCCGGCACCGCGCACCTGCACAGTCTCGCCGGAAAAGGCGTGGATCGCGCGCTGCAACTCGCCTTGCACGGAAACGCCCGCTGCCTGCTGTTGCCAGCCGACAAAGGGCGTGCCGTCATATTCTATGGTGATGCGGTAGCGGGGCATGCGCGGACATTATCGCCGTTCGCCGGTCTGATCCACGCCTGCTCTCGGATCAGCGAACGAATCCGCCGCCGCCGCGTCCGCCATGGCCACCACCGCGTCCGCCGTGACCACCGCCAGCGTGGCCCGGCCTGTAGGCGCCGGTCTTGTTGCTGCGGGCGCCACCGTGCCGGCGCGCACCGCCGTCGAAGAAGCTGCCGCCATAGTGTGCGCCATCACCGCTCGGAGCGTCGCCATGGTTGTAGTTGTGATTGTAGTTGTTGCTCGTCTTGTTGACTTCGGACAGGCTCAGAGACAGTGGCGTCCGGTTGTCGGGATTGATGATGACGTACTTCTGAGGCGGTAGCGGCCGGAAGACGCGTACGCCGGCCTCGAGTGTCACGGTCGCCCCGTAGAACGGGCGGGGCTCGATGCGGACGGTCTGGGCGTCACCGGCAATGGCGGCAGATGCGCCCGCCGAAAAGGCCGCGAGCGTGGCTATGGCAAGGATATGGGTACGCGACATGGGTACTCTCCCCGATACGAAAGGTTCGACTGGCAGGAGTGTAGCGCCCGCACGTTATTCGCCGAAGCGTTTCGACGGCATTGCTTAATTTATTGAGTTAATTGAAAAATGGGCTCTTCAACTGAGCACGGTCCCGACAGGCAGTGCAAAGCCTCGCAAGAGCTCCGGGGCGGTCATGGGCTTCTTGCCGGCGCGCTGGAGTTCGATGAGCCGGATGCAGCCGCCAGCGCACGCGACGGTTAGGCGGTCGTCGAGCACGGTGCCGGGGGCTGCTGTCCCCGCGCCGTCTTCGGCGCGGGCCGAGCGAAGTACCTTTATGCGTTCGCTCTTGCCATTATGCGTGACCGCGAACCACGCACCGGGGAAGGGGGAGAGGCCGCGGATGAGGTTGTGGACCTCGGCGGCTGGCCGCGTGAAATCGATGTGCGCCTCGGCCTTCTCGATCTTGCGGGCGTAGGTGACGCCGGTCTCCTGCTGCGGCGCAAACATCAGTGTGCCCCGCTCAAGAGCGGCGAGTGCGCGCACCATCAGCGGTCCTCCGATTTCCGACAGCTGGTCGTGCAACTCGCCGGCGGTCGTGTCGGCGCCGATCATGACATGTTCGGCAAGAGCAACCGGCCCAGTGTCGAGGCCTGCTTCCATCTGCATCACCATCACTGCCGTTTCGGTGTCGCCAGCCATTATCGCGCGCTGGATCGGTGCTGCGCCGCGCCAGCGCGGAAGTGCGGACGCATGAAGGTTGAGGCAGCCGTGGCGGGTACCCTCGAGGATCGGCACCGGGAGAATGAGACCATAGGCGACGATCACGCCGACGTCGGCCTGGTGCGCCCGGAACTGCGCGATAGCCTCTTCGGACCTAAGGGACTTCGGCGTAAGCACTGGAATGCCGGCCTCGTCGGCAAAGCGATGTACGGGCGACTTCGTCTCGGCCATGCCGCGCCCGGCCGGTCGCGGTGGCTGGGCGTAGACCGCGACGACGTCGTGGCCAGCTGCGGTGATCTCGGCGAGGGTCGGCACGGAAAAAGCCGGCGTGCCCATGAAGACGATCCTGAGTGTCATGGGCGGGCTCCGTGGTCGCTCGGAACAGGCTGCTTAGGCGAGCGCCGTCCGTGCCTGCTTCTTGAAGCGACGCACGATGATGTCGCGCTTCAGGCGGGAGAGGAAGTCGATGATGAGACGTCCGTTGAGGTGGTCGATCTCGTGCTGGAGCGCGGTGGCGAGCAGACCGTCTGCCTCGATCTCTTGCGGCTCGCCCTTGCGGTCTAGGTAGCCGACGCGGATGCGGGATGGCCGCTCTATGTCGACGAGCACGTCTGGCAGCGACAGGCAACCCTCCTCGTATGGCCGCGTCTCGTCGCTGAGCCAGAGGATCTCCGGATTGGCCATGCAGATCGGGCTCGGCTGACCGTCTTCCTTGTTGGCGACGTCCACCACGAGGACACGGCGTGGGACGGCCACCTGCACGGCAGCGAGCCCAATGCCCGGGGCGTCGTACATAGTCTCAAGCATGTCGTCCATCAGCTGGCGCAACTCATCGTCGAAGCGCTCTACAGGCGCCGATTGCTGGCGGAGCAGCGGGTCCGGGAGGGTTATGATTTCGCGTTTGGCCATGAAAATGAAATAGGTGAGCCGCGTTGACAGGTCAACGCTCGACTGTTGGCTGCGGCGATTGTTTGCCCGGCATGGTGATCCTGTCGACGAGCCGGTAGCCGAGCCATACCGATGCAATGCCGAAGGGAATGCCACCAATCATATTGCCGACCAGCACGCCGGCGGCGCCGGCGAGGTGTGCGCCGATCATGACGAAGGGGATTGTGCCGACCGTAGCG
Organism: Pseudomonadota bacterium; assembly: GCA_046048295.1. Classification (GTDB taxonomy): domain Bacteria; phylum Pseudomonadota; class Alphaproteobacteria; order Rhizobiales; family Hyphomicrobiaceae; genus CBDCWA01. The sequence goes on from JBJOGJ010000026.1 coordinate 7,777, forward strand.
CGGGCCCAGTTGAACAGCGTCGAATAGTGCGCCCGTCCGAGCGTATTGAAGGCGGCGTTGGCAACGAAGAGGGCGCCGAGGAAGAGGAACAGCGGTGCCAGCCAGCGGCAGAACAGATAGATGAGGTCTGCGGCTTCGCCTTCGACGCGGAACACCCCGACGATCGGGCCGGCCGCCAGCGCCAGCAGTAACCATGCGGCAAGCGTGAACGCGGCGGTCACGGCGAGCGACATCGTCAGCGCTTCGCGCATGCGCGCGCGGTCGCCGGCACCAAGGTTCTGCCCGATGATCGGCCCGACCGAACCCGAGAGTGCGTAGATCGCACCGAACGCAACCGGCATGATGCGCCCGATGATGGTCCATCCGGCGACGGCCCCGTCACCGAAAGGGGCGACGGCAGCCGTAACGTAGGCGTTTGCGAATGGTGTCGCGACATTGGTAAGAATGGCCGGCACTGCGATCGTCGAGATGACGCGGGCGTCCGCGGCGCAGTGCAACGGTTCAGGGCGTTCGAGAAGACCGTGCACCCGCGCCACGCCATAGAAACCGACAAGCATCATGACGAGGCGGCCGATCAGCGTCGCGATGGCGGCGCCATGAATGCCGAGGCCAAGGCCAAAGATGAAGATCGGATCGAGGATGATGTTGGAGGCAGCGCCCGCGAGCGTCACGTACATGGCGCGATTGGCATCGCCAGCGGCACGAAGTACGGCGGAGGAAACCATCGCGAGGCCGAGCAGGGGAATGCCTGGCGCGATGATAAGCAGGTATTCATAGGCGAGATCGGCGGTCCGGCCCTCTGCACCGATGAGGCGCAGGAGCAGCGGTAGTGCGAGGCAGAACATCACGACCACGACCAGCGACACGACGGCCGTGATCACATGCGCACTGGTCGAAAGCCGGCGTGCGTCTACCTCGCGACCGCCGCCGAGCGCCACTGAGACGGCCGCTGCCGCCGCAATCGAAAGTCCGATCGAGATGGCGATGGTGAAGTAGAGCAGTGCGCCGGCATAGCCCACTGCGGCGACGATCGCGACGTCGTTGAGACGGCTCAGGAAAAAGATATTCGCGAGGTCCCCGATGAAGATGGCGACGAGACCGGCAGCTCCGGTCCCGGTCATCACCAGGATGTGGCGCAGGATCGAGCCCGTGACGAATTTCGGCGGCTTCCGCCCCGCTTCGGTAACTGCGCCGCCGACTGTCATCGCGCCTGCCGATTTTGTGGCGCTCGACGCGCCGCTCAGCTCAGACGCGACGTCGCGCCTTGATCGCCTGGGCGAGCGTTCCCTCATCCAGGTAGTCGAGCTCGCCGCCGATGGGCACGCCCTTCGCAAGCTCTGAGACGCCGACGCCGGTTTCTGCGAGCGCCTCGCGGACATAGTGAACTGTGGACTGGCCTTCAACGGTGGCGCTCAGCGCAAGAAGCACTTCCTCGACTTCGCCCGTCGATGCACGCTCGAGAAGTTTCGGAATGTTCAATTGATCGGGGCCGATCCCGTCGAGTGGCGACAGGTGGCCGCCAAGCACATGATACTGCCCATCGACGACGCCGGCGCGCTCCAATGCCCAGAGATCGCCGATCTCCTCGACCACGACGATCATGCGCCGGTTGCGGCGCGGATCGCGGCATATCGAGCAGGGCGATAGCGTGTCGAGGTTGCCACAGGTTGGGCACTCGGCAATCTTGTCGGCGGCATCCGTGAGGGCCGCGGCAAGTGGCAGCAACAGGTCGCTCCGGCGTTTCAGCAGCGCCAGTGCCGCCTTACGGGCCGAACGCCGGCCAAGCCCGGGCAGCCGGCCCAGGAGCTGAATGACCCGCTCGATCTCGGGCCCTGCCATTGTGTTGGCCATGCGCGCTCCTTGATGCGCCGGACAAAAGTGCTGGCGCAACTCGCACTGCAATTACGAGGATTCGTCATTTGCCGCGAGTACACGCGTTACGTCCGGCATCCTACTGCCGGATCATCTCCGAGAGGACGTCCAAAGGCAATAAAGGGAATGGGGCATCACCGCAGCGCCGCAAGCCGCTTTGCTGCGGCTGCGATGCCGCCTTCCGCCGCCCGCTGATAGAGTTGACGCGCCCTCGCTACATCGGGCTCGACGTCGAGCGTGTTCCATGCGGCGAGCATGTTGGGATCGTAGGTTTCGGCCAGCGCCATGGTGACAGCCGGCACCGATTCGAGCGACGGGGCCGCGAGGATGCTCCGCGCCTCGACGATCCGGCCCTCCCGGATAAGCGCTTCGCCCTTGGCCAGAGATGCTGCCGGCCCGGGCTGCCGTGCGGGCGGTGCGACGAGCGAGGGAGCCGGTGGTGGCGTCTCGACGGCGGCCGGCGACAAGAGTGCGGAAGGCGGCGGAGACAGTATCACGGCCGCCGGCGCCGGTTTGTCACTGGCGTCCGACGCCGGTGCACCAGGCAGTAGCGAGAAGGTGATCCAGACGATAATCGGAACAATGAGGAAAATGCCGACGCAGAACCCGCGGAAGGCGGCGCTCTTGTACTCCGCCATGTCCTCCTGCCGCTGATTCTCACTGTCGTGGTTTTCGCCGTCCCGGCCTGTGAACAGGCGGGGCAATGGCTGTTCGTCGTCCTGATCGGCGAGAAGTGCGGCGGTGTTGGCCGCAACCGGAGTTTTCGTGGGTTCATCTGGCGACGCCCTGGCGATCAGTTCGGCCACGTCGCTCTCCATTTTGCGCAGGAGGCGGCCGACGACGTCTTCGTTCCCGTGTCCCTGCTCGACAGCGTTGGCCGCCGGGTTGGTGCCGGTATAGAGTTCCAGGTGGATGATTTTGCGGTCGGGGGTCTGCATCCGGGAGCCTCGCGAAAACGCTGTTGCAGATGCCGGCGCAACGTCCATGTGCTACATGGACACGCGCAGCGGGCTCTGCTCCAGCCCTGCAGTTGCGCCGTCGCCACCCGGCCTTTCGAAGTATTTCTGACAGCGGGCACCGTCCCCAAGGCCCACTGTCCTCATGTTTCATCCAATTGTGGCAAATGAGGGATTTAACAGCGGCCGGCGAAATGCTCAAAGTAGAGCCTGGAACAGGAATTCGACGGAGCCTCCGGCAATGCTTCTTCTCGTAGTAGGACTGGCAGTTTTCATTCTCATCCATCTTGTGCCGACGGCGCCCGATATCAGGCGCAGCTTCGTCGAGCGCCTCGGCGAAGGTCCCTATAAGCTTGTGTTCTCGCTCATAGCGCTCGTCGGCCTGGTGGTCATCGTCATGGGGTACCACAAACTGCAGATGGACCCGGGCAAGAACCCGATCATCTGGGATCCGCCGATCTGGACGCGGCACCTGAACTTGCTGCTGATGATCCCGGCGATGATATTCCTCGTCGCCGCCTACATTCCCTCCCGCATACGTACAACGTTGAAGCACCCAATGCTGATCGCCATCAAGACATGGGCGCTTAGCCACCTGCTCGCCAACGGCGACCTCGGGTCGATCGTGCTGTTCGGCAGTTTCCTCGCCTGGGCCGTCTACGATCGCATCTCGGTCAAGAAGCGCGGCGGCGGTTTCGGTCCGCTCGGCACGGCAACGGCAAGCTCCCCGCTGAATGATGTGGCGGTCGTCCTGATCGGGCTCGGCCTCTACGCATTCATGATCATGTGGGGCCACACCTGGCTCATTGGCGTGCCGGTCATGCCGGTCGGCAACTGATGGCTGGCGACGTCGGACGGCTCATCGGGATCGCCCGTCGTGCCCGGCGCCGGGCACCGATGGAGGAAATTGCCGAGGGCCGGGTGACGCTCGAAGCCGGGCTGGAGGGCGATCACAAGGGTGCCAGGTTCAGGAACCGGGCGATAACCATCCTGTCGCGCGAGGCTTGGCAGGATGCGCTGGTCGACGCCGGCGGTTCTTCCGGGCCCGCCGATCTGCCCTGGACGACGCGGCGCGCCAACCTCTTCGTCGAAGGAGCCCTGCTTCCGAGGGCACGGGGCGCGCGGATACGCATCGGCCCGGTACTGCTGGAAGTCACCTATCCAACCCAGCCCTGCTCCCGCATGGACGAGGCATTTCCGGGGCTCCTGAAGGCGCTTCACCCTGACTGGCGCGGCGGCGTTACCTGCCGCGTTTTGGAGGCCGGAAACCTCGCAATCGGCGATTGCCTGACGGTCGAGCATCACCCTGGCGACGAGCGTCGACCGCGGCTGCCGTGACGCACGGCTTGCGGTCTGGCGGCGCGGGGCTTATCTGTCGCGCCATGCCAGAAAGCTCCGCCAGACCCATCATCGCCATCATCGGCCGTCCGAACGTCGGCAAGTCGACGCTATTCAACCGCATGGTCGGCAAGCGGCTGGCGCTCGTCTCGGACATGCCTGGCCTGACGCGTGACCGGCGCGAGGGCGAGGCCGAGGTCGCAGGCCATAGGGTAACGGTGGTCGACACGGCTGGTCTCGAGGAGGGGGCGGCGGGCTCCATCCCCGAGCGCATGCGGCGCCAGACTGAGACGGCGATTGCGGAAGCCGACCTCGTGCTTTTCGTGATCGATTCGCGCGAAGGAGTGACGCCTGCCGACCAGGCGTTCGGCAGATTGGTGCGAGCTTCCGGCCGGCCGACGATCCTGGTTGCCAACAAGAGCGAGGGCCGGCGCGGCTTCGATGGCGTGTACGAGGCGTTCGAACTCGGGCTCGGTGAGCCGGTGCCAATCTCAGCCGAGCATGGTGAGGGGCTCGCGGATCTCGACATCGACATCGAGGCGGCACTTGGGCTGAAGCCGGTCGTACGATCGAAAGACGCGTCTGTTGCCGGCGAGGGCGAAGCCGCGGAAGACGCTGCCCCGGTGGAACTGCGGCCGATCCGCATTGCCATTGCCGGCCGTCCGAACGTGGGCAAATCTACGCTCGTCAATGGACTCCTGGGCGAAGATCGCATGATCACAGGGCCAGAGCCGGGCCTGACGCGCGATGCCATCGCCTCCGATCTCGAATGGCAGGGTCGCACGCTTCGGTTGTTCGACACCGCCGGTCTGCGGCGCAAGACGAAGGTCGATCCAGGTGCCGAGCACTTGTCGGTCGGTGACACGTTGCGTGCCATCAAGTTCGCCGAGGTCGTCATCCTTGTCATCGACGCCGAGCGCGGGCTGGAGCACCAGGATCTCACCATCGGCGATCTCGTGGCGCGTGAGGGGCGCGGGCTGGTATTGGCACTCAATAAGTGGGATCTCGTCGCGAACAAGCAGCAGTTCCTGAAGGAGATGCGCGAGACGCTCGCCGAGCGGTTGTCGCAGGTGGCTGGCGTTTCGCTGGTGCCGATATCCGCGCTGGCCGAACGCAACCTCGACAAGCTGTTGAAGGCCGTGCTCGACGCCTACGCCGTCTGGAACAAGCGCGTACCGACGCCGGATCTCAACAAGTGGCTGCAGGAGGCGACCGACCGGCACCCGCCGCCGGCCGTACGTGGCCGCCACATCCGCATCCGCTTCATCACCCAGCCGTCCGCGAGGCCGCCGACGTTCATCGCCTTCTCGCAGCGAGCCGAAAGGTTGCCGGATTCATACCTTCGATACCTGACGAACAGCCTCCGTCAGGCGTTCGACTTCCCGGGCACCCCGATCCGCTTCAACTTCAGGAAGGCCGAAAACCCTTACGCCAAACGGAAGTGATCAGCGATGGCGGTGGACGAGAAGCCCGAGGCACTGTTCTATCACCTGGAACACCAGCCGCTCGACCGCGTGCTGCCGACCTTGCTCGAGAAGACGCGCGAGCGCGGCTGGAAAGCGGTCGTCCAGTCAGGTGACGAGGCGCAACTGGAGGCGCTCGACACTCACCTTTGGACATACAAGGACGACAGCTTCCTCGCTCATGGCACGAAGAAGGACGGCCATCCGGAGCGCCAGCCGATCTATCTGACGACCGGCGAGGAGAACCCGAACAGCGCTGAGGTCCGCTTCTTCGTCCATGGTGGCGAGGCCAGCGACATCGCTGGCTATGTGCGTCTCGTCTTCATGTTCGATGGTCGCGACAATTCAGACGTCCAGCAGGCGCGCGGCCAATGGAAGGCGATGCGCGATGCTGGCTGCGCCGTCACCTACTGGCAGCAGGATCCGGGCGGCCGCTGGGTCCGCAAGGCCTGAGCCAATCTCAATAGGGCACATCCCCTGCAATAGAAGTGCGATGCAGGTGGCGGATGCCCGGTTCCTTGATGCCGCCGCAGGCGAGGTGGATCGTGCAGCGGTTGTCCCAGAACACGAGGTCACCGAGCCGCCACTTGTGCCGGTACATGAATTCCGGCTTCCTCTGGTGCTCGAATAGTTCATCGAGGAGCGGCTGGGCCTCGCTGTCCGGCATGTTGTGGATGCCAATTGTGAACCGTGGCGACACGAACAGCGCCTTGCGCCCCGTCTTGGGGTGTGTGCGCACCATGGGGTGCAGCCGGGGTGGGATGTTGAGGTCGTAGTAGGCGTTGACGTCCAGGTTGAAGTTGTCAGTGAGACCGGCGCGCGGGTTCTTGCGCCGGTCGCGCTCGTGGATCGCGTTGAGATTGTCGATCTTGCTGCGCGTTGCCTCGGGCAGCGTCTCGTAGGCAAGATACATGTTGCACCAGGCCGTATCGCCGCCCTCCTCGGGAACCTCGAGCGCATGCAGCATCGAGCCCATGCTCGGCCGCTCGGCATAGGTGAGGTCGGCGTGCCAGGTGAAGCCCGCGTATTCCGTCGTCGCACCCACCGGCTTGCCCTTCTCCATCCGGTTCGAGAGCACGAGCACATCCGGGTACACTGGATGCAGGAAGTCGCCCTTTATGCGGCGGACGAGTTCGCCGTAGCGGCTCGTGAAGGCGATCTGGTCGGGCGGCGAAAGCTTCTGGTCGCGGATCACGAGGACGAGGTTGTCCAACAGCGCCTGTTCGATCGCCGCGACAAGCGCATCCGATACGTCGCTGGAGAGATCGACACCCCGGATCTCGGCGCCGATGGCCGGCGTGAGTTTTTTGAGATCAAAGGGTACTGCTTCGGTTGCCGTGGCCATTGGTGCTCTCCCGGATGGTTCGTTTGTTTGGCTGCAGGATAGCGCCGGGTGCCATGCGGCTGCAACTGGCCGATCGTCCGGCGAAGGCCAGGGCCCGGGTATACGCGATGGTCAACCTGCGCGGGGTGCGGGGTCGTTCACCGCCTACCTACCCCACAAATTGCTGGGTCTGCCGCCTGTGTCGTAGGCAATGGCGCCGTCCTTCGTCGTCTCGCGAATGCGGCGCCACTCGTCATGATAGGTTGCGGCATGGCCGCGAAAGTGCGGCATGACATAACGTGCGAAGAGCTCCATCGAACGGCGGATCGCGGCCGTGCCCGTCCATTCGTGTACCGACAGCATGACGCCGCCGAAGCCGCCGGTCTCATCCTGCTTTTCCTCGATCCATTTGACGGCGTCGTCCGGTGTGCCGACGACCCAGTCGCGGCGGTCGACGATCCCTTCGGGCGTGAACTCCTCGACGGTCTGGCCGGGATGCTGCTGGTACAGGCCGCGCAGCCCGATTGCCGAAAAGTACTCCGCCTCCCGCATGATGCCGGGTGCAGCTTCGCGCCACGCGGTTTCGCGGTCCTCTGCCAGATGCATATAGGTGTTGATGCGCCAGTTGCCGCGGTCGGCAGTGCGCCCTGCCTTGGCAGCGCCCTCTTCGACCAGCCGCCAGCGGTCCGCCAGCCCGCCCACCTCGCGCCGGTTCTTGCCGGCCGGACAGAGCCAGATCATTCCGTGCCGTCCTATGAGATCGAGATTGGCGGGCGTCGCTGCAGACGGCATCGCGAGTTGCAGCCGTGGGCTCTGGTAGGAGCGGAGCTGCAGTCTCATGTCGCGGAACTGCCAGAAGCGGCCCTCGTGACTTATCGGCTCGTCCGCCTCCAGCAGCCGTACGATAACGTCGATCGCCTCGTGCAACATCGGGTAAAGATCTGAGTTCTTCATGTTGAACAGCATCTTGTCGGTGACCAGGCTGCACGGCCCGAGCCCGAGGATCGCGCGCCCCTCGCTCAGATGGTCGAGGAAGCACATCCGCTCGGCGAGGTGGAACGGATGATGAAATGGCGCACTGAATACGGACGTGCCGAGACGAATCCGCTTCGCCTTTGCCGCCACCATCGCCAGCGCCATCTCCGGCGCCGGCATCGTCTCCCAGCCGCCTGAATGGTGCTCGCCGATATAGGCCTCGTCGAAGCCGAGTTCGTCCGCGTACTCGAGGAGCCCGATGTCGCGTTTGAAGGCGAGCGAAGGATTCTCGCTCGGATGATGGCACGGCATCATGAATACGGAGAATTTCATCGGCGCACCTTGTTGTTATAGGCAGTCCGTAAAGCGTAGCTTGCCCGTGGCCGGCCTCACAAGACCGTGACCTCTCGCAGTCGTGATACGTACTTCGCCTTAGTTGGTGCTACCAATCCAAAGCGGCAAATTGAGCCGTGCTTCGCGAGAAGGAAACGGTCGATGAAACCCTATATCCTTGCACTCATCATTGCGTTGTTCACCTTTGGCGCCACAACCGTCGGCGCGCGTGCGGACGGGAGTTACTCCGGCTATCCCGACTGGGCCAAGGAAGCCTTCGAAGGCGCTGACGACAAGGGTGGCGAAAGCGACTAGCACAATTGCGGTGCGGGATCAGGCGGGCGTTGCGCTGTAGTCTGCGTCGCTCACCTGTTCCAGCCACACAACGGCCACTCCGTCGATGCCTTCCTGGAACGCGATATGCGTCATCGCGGTGTCAGGGGCGGCACCATGCCAGTGCTTCTCGCCTGGTGGGATCCAGACGGTATCGCCCGGCCGGATCTCGCGCACCGGTTCGCCCCACGTTTGCACCCGGCCAATGCCTTCCGAGACATAAAGCGTCTGTCCGAGGGGGTGTGTATGCCATGCGGTGCGTGCGCCGGGTTCGAACGTGACGCGGTTGGCGGAAACAGTTGCCGGCGCGGGCGCCTCGACGATCGGTTCCAGCGTGACGTCGCCGGTGAACCAGTCGGGGCTTCCCTTGCGGGACGCGCGACTGCCTGCCTTGAAATGCTCCATAGCCTTGTCCTCCGGTCAGTCAGGTGCCTCGTCCGGAGTGTGCGGTAGGAGAGGAAGGGACGCAACGCTATCCGAACGAAAACCCGAACCGCTCGAGCAGTCCTGCGGGCTGCCTCGCTGCTGCAATCTGGCCGCGGATCGTCAAGTGGCAGGCGCTGCCCACCCGCTCCACAAGCCCCATGTCGATCAGTTCCTGCAGGGTCCGGCTATCGAACTCGACTGCAGATGCCGGCGTCGATGCCAGCCGGCGCAACACGCGCCGCTCCTGGCGCGATAACTCATCAGGCAACATGCCACACACCAACTCACTGTGCGCCGCCTGCTTCATCCTCCCCGGATGCTACCCCGCCAGCGGCGCAAATACCGCATTGGGATCTTTGTTCAGCAAGGTCAAGTTGTCCACAGCTTTTCCACAGGATGTGTATTTCCGTGCCCGTGCCAAATCCAGGCCCGTCAGCCCGCTACTCTGATCGCCTGCCGCAGCCTCTCCGGTGTCACCGGCAGGTCGAGAAGGCGGATGCGGAGTGGACGGAGCGCGTCCTCTATGGCCGAGATCACGGCCGATGGCGCCGCGATGGTCCCGCTTTCCGCAGCGCCCTTGACGCCCAAAGGGTTCATGGGGCTCGGGCTCACCATGTGGTGGATCTCGACGCGGGGGATCTCGGGCGCGGTCGGCAGCAGGTAGTCGGCATAATTCACGGTAAGCGGCTGTCCGTCTTCGGAATATCGCATCCACTCGAACAGCGCCTGGCCGATGCCGTGCACGACGCCGCCGAGGACCTGGCCCTCGACGAGCTTCGGGTTGATCATCCGGCCGCAGTCATGCACCACGACGTAGCGGTTGAGCTTGATCATGCCGCTCTCGGGGTCGACCTCCGCTTCGCAGATGTGCGTGCCGTTGCAGTAGGTGAGGCCGGTGGTCGAGAAATCGACGAAGGCGGAGAGCCCCGGTTGCATGTTGCCCGGCATCGCGAAACCGGGCACACCGGAGAGCGCGTGCGCGATCTCGGCGAGGCTCTTCTTCATCTCCGGCGCGCCTTTGACGCGCACATGCCCGCCCTTGATCTCGAGGTCCTCCGCCGCAACCTCCATCATGTGCGAGGCGGCCTGGCGCGCCTTATCCGCGACCTGCCGCGCAGCAAGATGGATGGCATTGCCGGCGGTGACGGCCTGCCGGCTCGCGAACGCGCCGAGGCCGAAGTCTGTCGCCGCTGTGTCGCCGTCGACGACGTGGATGTCCTCGAGCGCCACGTCGAGCACGTCGGCGACGAGGTGCGCCATCATCGCGTGCGTCCCCTGGCCCTGGTCCGTGGCGCCGGTCGCCACCATGATCCGTCCCGAAGGACCGATACGCAGCGTCGCGCTCTCGAACGGCCCGCGTCCGGTCGCCTCGACGTAGTTCGATAGCCCGAGTCCGATGAAGCGGCCTTCGGCGTGGGCGGCGTCGCGCCGGGCCTCGAATTCCGCCCAGCCCGCTTCCCGAAGAGCCCACGCCATGCAGCCCGGATAGTCGCCGCTGTCGTAGGTCATCATCGAGCCGTCGCGCTGCTTGACCGGGGTCGTGAACGGCATCTGGTCGGCACGGATCATGTTGAGCCTGCGCACCTCGTCGCGTGCGAGCCCGAGCTCGTCTGCGATGCGATCTAGCATGCGTTCCATGACGAACGTGCCCTGCGGCCGGCCGGCGCCGCGCGTCGCCGTCGAGGGCACCATGTTGGTGAGGCAGCAGGCGATCTCCAGCTTGAAGGCCGGCAGAACATAGGGCCCGATGACATTGGTCGCCGCGTTGTAGGAAAGCGCGACGCCATAGGGCGTGGTGGCGCCATGGTCGTGGCAGAGGCGGCCGCGCAGAGCGAGCAGTCGTCCGTCCGCATCGACGGCGGCTTCCATGTCCCAGTCCTGGCGCCGCTCGAGGCAGGTGGCGACGAAGTTCTCGCGCCGGTCCTCGATCCACTTCACCGGGCGGCCCGTGATGATGCTGGCGGCGGAGACCGCAAGCTCCTCCGGATAGAACACCGCCTTTGGCCCGAAGCCGCCGCCGACGTCCGGCGTCGCGACGCGCACCTGCGTCTCGTCGAGGCCGAGCGAGGCGACCAGCAACGCTTTCGCGCGGTGCGGCATCTGCGTCGAGGCCCAGGTCGTGAGGAAACGTTCGTCTGCGTCCCATCGCGCGACGACACCCCGCGTCTCGATCGAGTGCCCGCCGCCTTTGTCGAGCCGGTGGCGCTGCTTGAACACGTGCGCCGCCCTGGCGAATGCGCCGTCCGTGTCGCCGTAGTCGATCCACGCTTGCGAGACGAGGTTGTCCGGGCAGTCGAGCCGCGCCTTGGGGCTTCCGGGCTCCAATCCGTCGTAGGGATCGGTGACGGCCGGCAGCGGATCGATGTCGAGCAGGATCGCCTGCGCCGCGTCCTCGGCGATGTGGCGGGCGTCTGCCAGCACCATGGCGATCGGTTCGCCGACGTAGGTGACCTCGTCGTGGACGAGGACGATCGGATCGACGTGGAAGCGGATCGAGGCGGCGGGCAGCGTTTGCGGCATCCGGTCGTGCCGGAGGTGCGGTCGCAGGTCCTGGTAGGTGTAGACGGCATGGACGCCGGGCATCGCCTTCGCCGCCGCCGTGTCGATCGCGCGGATCAGGCCGTGCGCTACGGGGCTCCTGAGGAACGCGGCGTGCAGCATGCCGGGGAGCCGGATATCGTCGATGTAGCGGCCAGCGCCCTGGATGAAGCGCTTGTCCTCGATGCGCGGCAGGCTCTTGTCGATCCAGCCCTGCGATCCCTCCGGTGGCGCGATATCCGACATGCCTGCGCGTTTCCCTCTCGGTCCTACTTGTGCCGGCGGACGATAGCGGCATCCGGTGCGCGTTGCAAAGCGGGGGAGGGGGTGGAGTGGCGTCTGGTTCGGGCGGCATTTGCGCACCACGTCTGCCAAGCCAACACTTTGTCATTCTCGGGCTTGTCCCGAGAACCCACCGGAGGGCGTACTCTGTCTTCAGAGATTGTGGTGGCGAGGTGCTGCGGAAAGCGGCGCGGCGGATCTCGGTGCTCCGGCGCTTGGGGAGGGATGGGTTCTCGGCCTGAAGCCGAGAATGACAGGTGTGGGTGGGGTGAAGGGTGCGGCAGGCTCACGGGAGATTCCAGCGCGTCAGGCAGGGACGGTCACGCCCCTTCTTGTCATCCCGGACGAGCGAAGCGAGAGCCGGGACCCAGGGGCGCCAGGCGAGCGGCTCGACTTGTTACTCCTGGGTCCCGGCTCTGCGCGGCTTGCGCCGCTTGGCCGGGATGACAGGTGTGGGTGAGTGCCCCACCCCCTTCCCGCTTGACAGGCCGGCCCGGGGCGGGTGTGTTCCGGCGGGCAGATCATCGCAAGACAAGAGGAAACGGGATGAGCGATCCGCGGGTGGAGCATGCACGGAACTGGATGGCGCGGTTCACGGTCAACGGGGTGAACCCGAGCGACTTTTTCGACGTGATCAATTCGATCAGCCACTGGGACGAGTGGTGCGCCGCGTTCTCGGCCCGGGCGAAGGTGCATGAGGATCTCGGCCGGGCGGCGCTCGACAAGGGGCAGTTCCTGAGCGCGGGCGAGCACCTGGGCCGCGCGTCGGTCACCTACCACTTCGCGAAGTACCTGTTCGTGCAGGACATCGACCAGATGCGGGCGGCGCACATGAAGGCGGTCGACTGCCACACGCTCGCCCTGCCGTACCAGGAGTTTCCGGGCGAGCGGGTGATGATCCCCTACGAGGGCCGCCAACTCGCCGCGATCCTGCGCAAGCCGCCGGGCATCGCCAGGGCGCCGGTCGTCCTGATGATGATGGGCCTCGATTCGGCGAAGGAGGAGCTCGACACGTTCGAGGTGCACTTCCTGCGGCGCGGGATGGCGACGCTGGCGTTTGACGGGCCGGGGCAGGGGGAGGCCGAATATGACATGCCGATCCGCTACGATTACGAGGGCGTGGTCGGGCCGGTGATCGACTGGGTGGAGAAGCGCGGCGATCTCGACGGCAACCGGGTCGGGCTCTGGGGCATCTCGCTCGGCGGCTACTATGCGCCCCGCGCGGTCGCGTTCGAGAAGCGGATCAAGGCGGCGGTCGCGGTCTGCGGACCCTACAACTGGGGCAAGCTGTGGGACAAGCTGCCGAGCCTGACGCGCGATGCCTATGTGGTGCGCAGTCATTCCAAGTCGGAAGCGGAGGCGGCGGAAAAGGCCTACACGCTGTCGCTCGAAGGCGTGGCGGAGAAGATCGAGTGCCCGATGTTCGTCGTCGCAGGCGGCCTCGACCGGCTGACGCCGCCGGAGGACATGCAGAAGCTGGCTGCCGAAGTGAAGGGGCCGCTGGAGCTTCTGACGATCCCGGACGGCAATCATGTCGGCCACAATCGTCCGTACATGTACCGTCCGCAGTCGGCCGACTGGATGGCGGAGCATCTCGCGGCGAAGTAGGGGGCGAAGGTCGAAGGGCAGATTGGTCGGAGCGGCGAGATTCGAACTCGCGACCCCTTGCTCCCGAAGCAAGTGCGCTACCAGGCTGCGCTACGCTCCGACCCTGGTATCGCCCGGCCGGCGCGGTGTCATTGCGCCAGGGAGGCGCGGGCGCGGCGGGGCGTTCTCGAAGGGCCGGTTTATAGCCCGAGCGAACCGGGCCGGCAAGCCCGCCCGAGACGCAATTTAACAACGCCCTGCGCGTGACGCGCCCACCCCGCCCTCATTCCTCGCCGGCAGGCTGGCGCGCTCCCGACAGCAACGGCCGGTTGATGTAGTGGTCGAGTTCGCCGAGCCGCCAGAGCCTGAGCGGCTCGATGAGGTCGACGATGCGGCCACCGTCGTCGCGGCGATAGCGCGGATGGTGGCGCCAGAGCCGCCATGCCGTGAGATAGCGAAGGCGGGTCAGTCGGGTGCAGCCCAGTAGATGCCGGACGACCGGCAGGCTGCGGGCGGCAATCGAGAGTCTCCGGTGCCAGGGGCCGAACATGCGCCAGTACCAGGCGCCGAAAGCGGTGTCCGCCACCTGAACCCAGGCCCGGCGGACGACCGGCACCAGGAAGCCGATCGGAAACACGATGAGGATCCAGTGCAGGTAGAGTTGCACCGCGATCATCACGGCGACCAGCAGCACTTTTCCTGCGAGTGGAAGACGGCGCCAGCCAGCACCGATGCGTTGGCCGATAAGGCGCAGCTTGTCGCGCCAGTCCTGGGCGCGTGCGAGCTTTTGGTCGCTCAGCACGACGCTGCCGGCATAGCCGAGGCCGATGCCGCCGACCATCGTAAGAACCCGCGAGACCCGGCGCAGGCCGACGCCGCGCGCCAGGATGGCGGCAAAGCTGGTGACCAGCCGCGCCAGGAGATTGAAGGTGAAGACGAAGGCGTTCCAGACCAGCAGCCCGGCAGCGCCGACGGCATCCTTGCCGCTCAGCAGGTAGATGCCGGCGAACGCTGCCACGGCCAGCATCGTGAACACGAGATACCAGCCGAAATCCGTTCGCTTACGGGACATAAGCCGCTCCCGTTGGCGGCGGCAGGAATCCTGCGGCGCCTTTTCAGTTCCGGTCCTCAGTGCAACGGAACGGCAAATGCGTCAACCTTGGCCCTGGGAAGCGCCACGGTGACGGGCCATCGGCTCCTGCCTCACGCGTTCTTGATCCCGCAACGTGATGCTGGAACGTGCCGAGTGCTGTGCCCCCTCGAGCCAGAATGCGACACCGAATGTCGCAGCTACGATGCCCGCCGTCGTGTAGGCGATCATCTGGACGTCGGAGCTGTGCCCCGGCTCCAACATGATGAGTAAGCCGCAGAGACAAAACAGGAAAAGCGACAGACCTGCTGCCGCGAACGCGATACGCATCGTGATACCCCACTTGTACCCGCCGCTTGGTTAACCCACGAACATAACGCTGCGGTGACAATCCATCGGCCAGAAATCGCGGGCTTCTCGCCTGTGCCGGGCGGCGTCTTCGAGCGCCTGCCATGCCCCTGGCACCAGGGGTCTTGCCGCAACTCCGAGCAAAGCTCATAAGACTCTTCCAGACCCGCAAATGACAGTGACTGAGCCGCGGACGATGCGGCAACGATTGAAAGGCCCGCCATCCATGTCGACCCGCCAGCAAGGTGAGCCTGCCAGGACGATTTCCTCCTACCGCGACCTTGTCGAATGGATTGCCGAAGGCTCGAAGCCGAAGGAGAATTGGCGCATCGGCACGGAGCACGAGAAGTTCGTCTTCACCGTGGACGGCCACAAGCCCGTCCCCTATGAGGGCGAGCGCGGCATCCGCCGGCTGCTCGATGAACTCGTCGCCCGTTTCCGCTGGGAACCGATCCACGAAGGCGATCATGTCATCGCCTTGAAGCGGCCCGTCGGCGAAGGTCTCGAGACGATCTCGCTGGAGCCGGGCGGGCAGTTCGAGCTCTCTGGCGCGCCGCTCTGCACCCTGCACCAGACCTGCGCCGAGACGGGCGATCATCTGAAGCAGGTGCAGGCGGTCGGCAAGGATCTCGGCATCGCTTTCCTCGGCCTCGGCTTTGCGCCGACCTGGTCGCTCGAGGAAATGCCGCAGATGCCGAAGCAGCGTTATGGCATCATGACGGCCTATATGCCGAAGGTCGGCTCCCGCGGTCTCGACATGATGTATCGTACCGCGACCATCCAGGTGAATCTGGACTTCGCCGACGAGCGCGACATGGTGCAGAAGTTGCGCGTCAGTTTGGCGCTGCAACCCATCGCAACTGCGCTGTTTGCTGCCTCACCCTTCACGGACGGCAGGTTGAACGGCTTCAAGTCCATGCGTAGCGAGATCTGGCGCCACACCGACAACAACCGGACCGGCATGCTGCCGTTCGCCTTCGAGGACGGCATGGGTTTCGAACGCTATGTCGATTATGCGCTCGATGTGCCGATGTATTTCGTCTACCGGGATGGCCGCTACATCGACGCTTCGGGGGCATCGTTCCGCGATTTCCTGGCCAGCCGGCTGCCGGCGCTGCCTGGCGAGCAGCCGACCATCGACGACTGGTCGGACCATCTGACGACGCTGTTCCCCGAGGTGCGCATGAAGCGGTTTCTCGAGATGCGCGGCGCCGACGGTGGGCCATGGCGTCGCATCTGCGCACTACCGGCGTTCTGGGTCGGCCTCCTCTATCACCAGCCGGCACTCGATGCAGCGTGGGATCTCGTTAAAGACTGGACCGCGGAAGAGCGCCAGGCCCTGCGCGATGCCGTTCCCGGCTCGGCGCTGGCCGCAACGCATCGCGGCAGGACCGTCCAGGCCATCGCGGCGGAGGTGCTGGAAATCTCCCGCATGGGCCTCGCCGGCCGCGCCGCGCTCGATAGCGACGGCGAGGACGAGACGCACTTCATCGAGGCGCTCGAAGAGTTCGCGAGCACCGGGCGAACGGCGGCCGATGAGCTCATTTCCCGGTACGAGGGGGCATGGAACCGCTCGGTCGCGCCTGTGTTCGAGAGCTACGCCTTCTAAGTGCACAGGAAGGGTGGCGTTACACACCCCGCTCTGTTTTGCACCAGAGCCGCGACGGTTCAGCCCACATTCATCCGTTGGGGCATAGACAGGGCGGGCTCGAGGGGGCCATGGTGTGGCTGCCGCGACGGGTCAGCACGCACGACTACGGCAGGTCTTTGATGGTCTCTCGACTGATACGTTCATTGGTTCTTATGGCGATTGTATTCGCAGGCGGCTCTGCCTTGGCACAGGAGATGGGTGGAGAAGCCGGAGTCGTGCCCGTGAATCAGTCGAGCTGCGCGCAGTCCTGCCAGAAAAAGTTCGCCAAGTGCCAGATCGCATCAAAGGGCACCAAGGAAGCCTACTGCCGTCAGAAGCTCCGCAGTTGCGCCAACCGGTGTACGGCGCGCAGTCAAAAGAGGCGTCTTCGAAGTACGCGATGAACACGGGCCGAGGGGATGAGCATTCAGAATGCGACCACGGCGAAATACCGGGGGCCGTGTGCACCTAGCACAGGTCGTCCGCCTATATCCGCGGTCCTCGACGGGCCGGCGATGAGGTTCACCGTGCGGGGAGGCCCATGCGGGTCGCCCGTCCGTAGCCTTTCCCACGCATCCTCGTAGCACGCGACCAGGTCGCTGCGGTTCATGACGACAATGTGCGCTTCAGGCACGAACGCCAGGGTGACGGGATTGTCCGGACCCGACGCCAGCATGACCGCTCCCACCTCTCCAATTCCAGCGATTGCCTTCGACACGGCCGCGGTGTCGCCGAATATGGCGGGGCCGGTTTCAGCCTCCAGCCCTGCGGCTTGCCAATCGAGGCAGGTCAGCGCCGGGTCCGTTCCCATGCGCACGATACGGGGCAGCTGCCACCCGTCGAGCAGGCCGGCCACCGCCGCCGGGACACGATCGGGCCCATCGGCGATCTCTACGCCCGCCCCCTGATCTCTGAGCAGCCCTGTCCATATTGCGAGGAGTTCCTCTGCCGGCTTGCCAGCCACCCGGCGGGGCGGTGCAGGTGGTGTTGGCTTCGCCGGCGCCGTGGCGGTGCTGCCATGTGTCTGCCCTGTACTCCTGCGAATGGCCGAGAAGATCTTGTCGCGCTCACTTGTCATGCTGCACTCCGGCCTGGCGTTCCGCCCAGAGCTGCTGGAACGTGCGGCCCTGCGGTGACGGAAGATCCCGGTGACGCGTCCAGCCCGATGCGAACGGCAGCCAGCGAAAGCGCCCGCGTCGGCGTCCGAGGCTGCCGAGAATAGCAACCATGAACCGCGCCGCCAGATGATAGGCCCGTGGCCGACGGGCGAACCAGGCCCAGGCGGCAAGCGCGATCCGGAAGGCGGTGCCGTCTCCCTTTTTCGCATGTAGTGCCTCGCGGTGGCGCCGCATCAGGTCCGGCAGGGGGATCGCCACTGGGCATACGTCGGCACAACGGCCGCAGAAGCTCGACGCGCTGGGGAGGTGA
>JBJOGJ010000027.1:0-24939 GCA_046048295.1 Pseudomonadota bacterium
CCAAAGACGGCACGGTGATGGGCAATGCGCAGCCGCCCAGCCTGATGGAGCCGCTGCTTCGGCTCAGCGACAAGAAGGTCGACTACGATCCGGTGAAATTCCAGTATCTCGGCAGCGCCAACTCGGAAGCGTCGCTCTGTGTCTTGAGGAAAGACGCGGCCGTCAAGAGTTTCAAGGACGTGCTGACGACGGAGGCGATCGTCGGCGGCTCGGGCTCGTCGACGATAGACTATCCGCTTACTCACAATGCAGTGCTCGGCACCAAGTTCAAGGTCATCGCGGGCTTCAAGGGAACACGCGACCTCTCGCTCGCCATGAAGCGCGGCGAGGTGCAGGGGCTCTGCGGGCTGTTCTGGTCGAGCCTCAATACGCTGTTCCCGGACTGGCGGACGGCAGGCGAGATCAACATCATCGTGCAGGAGGCGACGAAGGGAGAGCCGGAGCTCCTGAAGATGGGCGTGCCGACGGTTTACGACTTCGCCAAGGAGGCCGAGCAGCGCCAGGCCATGGACCTGATGTACAAGCCGCTGGTGTTCGGGCGGCCGTTCGTGATGCCGCCGGAAACACCGGCCGACCGGCTGGCGGCACTGCGCACGGCCTTCGACAAGGTGATGAAGGATCCCGACCTGCTGGCCGATGCCAAGAAGCTGCGCATTCCGATCCAGCCGACGACAGGGGCGGAGGTGCAGGAACTGGTGAAAGCGCTCTATGCGATCCCGACCGGCGTGGTGGACAAGCTCAGGAAAGAACTCATCGCGCAGAGGAAATAGCCGGTGGAAGCTGGGAGGCGCATCGTTCGAGGTTGCGCCTGACGCCGGAAGGCTTCAAGGGCGCCCCTTCGCGGGGCGCCTTTTGTGCTTGGCCGGCAAGTCGTGTAACTTCGCGTCGCGGCCCGGGACGGGATAGCCAGACCGGGGTCCGGCAGGTGAAACGAACAAGGGAGGCAAGGGAATGGGACGACGACTCGCGATTGCTGCGGGGCTCATGTTGTTCTCTGCGAGCGCTGCGGTGGCCGACAGCGTGGCTGAATTCTACAAGGGCAACCAGATCCGCTTCATCATCAGGTCGGGCGTCGGCGGCGGATACGACCAATACGCACGCCTGCTCGGCCGACATATCGGGCGCCACATACCCGGGAATCCGAGCGTGCTGCCGGTCAACATGCCGGGTGGCGGCGGCATCGTTGCCGCGAACTATGTGGCGGTCAGGGCTCCAAGGGATGGTTCGATCCTGACGATCGTCAGCCAGGGGTTGCCCGTGGACCAGGCGCTGGGGCTCAACAAGAGCTTCCAGGCGGACCTGCGTGAGTTCAACTGGATCGGCAATCTCTCGAATTCCAACCAGGTGCTGGTCACGTGGCACACGGCCAAGACGAAGTCGCTCGACGACCTGATGAAGCGTGAGACGCTTATCGGTGCGACCGGCGCCGGATCGATCTCGGTGCAGATGCCATCGTTCCTCAACAACATCGTCGGCACGAAAATCAAGATCGTGTTCGGGTATCCCAACGGGGGCGATGTCAACATCGCGATGGAACGCGGGGAGGTCGAAGGGCGCAGCACCAATCCGTGGGCAAGCTACAAGGCCGTCACGCCGCAGTACATCAGCGAGAAGAAGATCATTCCGATCCTGCAGATGGGGCTGACCAAGGATCCCGATCTCCCGAATGTGCCGCTCATGCGCGATCTGGCGAAGACGCCGGAACAGAAACTGGTTCTCGACTACATGTCGAAATCGGTAGCGGTCGGGCGGCCAATCGCGACGACGCCGGGGGTGCCGAAAGAACGCGTTGCGGCATTGCGGGCGGCGTTCGATGCGACGCTCGTCGATCCGCAGTTCAAGTCGGAAGCTGACAAGCAGCGGGCGGAGATCAATCCGATGACAGGCGCGGAACTCGAGCAGATCGTCCGCGAATTGATCGAAGCGCCGCAGTCTGTCAGGGACAAGGTGAAGACCGCGATGGAGCGGCCGCAGGACGCCAAGAAGATCCCACGCAAGAAGAAGGAATAGCCCGTCGAGGCGAAAGAAGGTCAATGCAGCAGGGGCGAACGTAAACTCATCGCTCCTGCCATTCTGCCGGAGCTTCCACGGCATCTGGGTCTGCGAGATCCAGTTCGAGCGAAGTGTTTCCTTCGTCTGCGACTGCTCCGACCGTGAACGCGCCCCACGAAACTAGCCTAAGCACTGCTTCTCCTTGACCATCAATTCGAACTTGGAACTGATTTGGCGAGAACGAGTCGTGTACGAAAAAATATACGGATTCGCCACTCAGCGGATTTGCGGGTGATGTTGGGATCACCGAAATCGTGACGGCACACCAGTTCTTCTTGGTTGGGCGCACCGATGCAATCAGTTTTCGTTGATTTCGTTCGGCTTGACCGCCGAAGCGCTCGCGCTGAGGATCATTCGTATAGATGATTGGAGGGAGATTGGCTGCAACATCCGCAAGAGTCGTTGACCTTCTTTGAGGATTTGTGGAGGAGCTTGTATCGATTTCCAATGTATGAGGAAGCGGCGCTGACGTGCTCGATGCACGTTCCGGACTTAGTGGGGAAATTGCTGGTGGCCCAGAAGGTGCGACGAATTTCTTGAGTGTATTGATAAGGTCCTGGGCGTCACGTCTGAAGGTTTCATGCCGCAAACTTACCGCACTTCGAAATGCAAGCGCTTTCAGCCTGTCCGGGAGTTCTTCTTCATCTGGCATGCTTGCGCCGTCTACGAGGACTGGGATCACAAGCTTATTTCCCTCCAGCGCTGCGGCGATTTCCAGTGAAACGAAGTCGTTCGATCGCCCAAGTCGTGGGCGTCCATTTGCATCGGCGGCAGTCAACCAACTCTTGCCAATTACTGACAGGAGTACGTCACATGTTTCGACCGCAGCAGAGATTTTTTCTGGGAAATTTTCACCGGGTCCAATGCCGTCAATATCCATGAAGATCTGTTCTCGCGACCAATGCTGCATAAGCTGGTCGCAAAGCCACCCAGTATAACCTGCACTGTCGCCACGACGGTAACTGACGAAAATGGCCTTTTTCATCCATCATCTCCTGATGAGGAAGCTACCTTAGTCGGTCCATTTATCCAGTCGCAAGGAAGTGTGTTGGGACTCTTTCCTACAATATATCTGCAATAGTCGGGTTTGCCGATACTCGATCTCAATAGGGTGTCGGGCGGCCGCGCAGGTCCTTGTTGAGGGCGACGCTGACAAGCGGTCCGAACAGGCGGTCGATGCGGGCCTTGTCGGCTTCCGGCAGTGGCGGCTTCAGCATGGAAGCGACGTTGGCGCGCAGATGCTCGCGTTTGCCGGTGCCGAAGAGGACGACGTCGATGCCGGGCTCGTGGCGTGCGTAGCGGTAGGCGGCATCGACGAGGCCTTCGGGGCCTGCGTCGGCGACCAGGCTTGCAATCGCGTCGCGGGATTCAGCGTAGCTGTAGGGGAGGCGGCCGGTAGCCTCCAGCTCGCGTAGCACGGTTTCGACGGCCTCCTGATTCGAGAAGAAGCCGCGCATGGCGCACATGCCGACGGTGCCGACGCCGGCGGCTCTCGCGGCGGGGACTACGACATCGCGTGCGTTCTGATGCATCATGTGGAAGGCGAACATCACGACATCGAAGCCGGCGGCAATGGCGCGGCGTACGGTCTCGTGCTCCGGGTCCGTCGAAGTGTGCTCGCTGATGCCGATGTTGCGAATCTTGCCGGCATCCTTTGCCTTTACGAGCAACGGCAGGAGTTGCGCCTCGGCGTAATCGTAGGCCTCGGGCTCGACGCCGTGCAGGCAGTAGACGTCGATGTAGTCGGTGCCAAGGCTCGCGAGGGACTGCTCGAGGCTCTTGAGCATGTCGGCGGGCGGCAGGAGGCCGGTCTTGCGCTGAACGTAGGTCTTGGTCGTGACGACGACGCTCGATCGTGGACGGCCGCGGATCGCCTCGCCGACGATTTCCTCTGTCTTGTAGTTCTCGGAAGTGTCGATGAAGTTTACTCCGAGATCCAGGGCTTCCTTGAGGAGCGAGACGGAATGGTCCGCGCTCTGGTCATAGTTCTGGCCGAGGCGGCTGTAGCCGCCGCATCCGAAACCGACGACGCTGACCTCGAGGCCGGTGCGGCCGAAAGACGTGTACTGCAATGGTCTCTTCCTTCGTGCATTTGGAACGAGTGGGCAGGGTCAACCAACCGGCGGCTGTGCCGACAACACCCCGGCGGGTTGTGCGGAATGGTTTGCGATCAGAGGCAGGCCGCGACTGCGCGCTTAGCCATGACAGTGATCAGATGGGCGCGGTACTCGGAGCTGGCATGGATGTCCGACATGAGGTTGTCGGGCGAAATCCTGATGTCGGCCACCGCGTCGGGTGCGAAGGATTTCGCAAGCGCCGCTTCCATCTCCGAGACGCGGAAGACGCCGTTGTCGCCAGCGCCGGTAACTGCGACGCGGATGCCGGCAGGCCCCTTGGAGACCATCACGCCGACGATGGCGTAGCGGGAGGCGGGGTTCTTGAACTTCATGTAGGCGGCGCGTTCGGGGATGGGGAAGCGGATGGCGGTGATGATCTCGTCGGGCTCAAGGGCGGTGGTGAAGAGCGCCTGGAAGAAATCATCGGCAGCGATTTCGCGCTTCGATGTGACGAGCGTGGCGCCAAGGCCGAGGCAGCCGGCGGGATAATCCGCCGCCGGATCATTGTTGGCGATGGAGCCGCCGCAGGTGCCGCGGTTCCTGACCTGGGTGTCGCCGATGCCGCCTGCTAGCACGCTCAGTGCAGGGATGGCCTTGGCAACCTCGGGCGAGGTCGCGACAGCAGTATGGGTGGTCATCGCCTTGAGTGTGACTGTGTCGGAGGCGATCTCGATGCCCTTGAGGTCAGCCAACGATTGCAGGTCGACGAGGTGGCTCGGTGCGGCCAGGCGGAACTTCAGGGTCGGGAGCAGCGTCATGCCGCCAGCGAGGATCTTGCCTTCGGGATTGGCGCGGAGCCTTTCGGCAGCATCCTCGAGCGATGTGGCGCGGGTGTATTCGAATGCGTACATGGCCGGTTCTCTCAGTGCTTGGGCGGCAGCGGCTTGCCGGTCATCATGGCGGAAGCGGCCTGAACGGCGAGCACGATGTTATGGTAGCCGGTGCAGCGGCAGAGGTTGCCCTCGAGCCAGTGGCGGATTTCCTGCTCGGTCGGCTCCGGGTTTTTCTCGAGCAGCGCGATCGAGTTCATCACCATGCCCGGCGTGCAGAAGCCGCATTGGAGGCCGTGATACTCGTGGAACGCCTGCTGGACCGGGTGCAGTTTCTCCGGCGTGCCGGCGCCTTCGATGGTGCGAACCTCGCCGCCGTCGGCCTGCACGGCGAGGATGGTGCAGGACTTGGTCGAGACGCCGTTGTGAATGACGGTGCAGGCGCCGCACTGGGTGGTGTCGCAGCCGACGTGCGTGCCGGTCATGGCGAGGTCGCGGCGCAGGAGCTCGACAAGCAATGTGCGCGGCTCGACCTCGGCGGTGACGTCCTCGCCGTTGATCTTGATGGTAACGGTTGGCATCCGGCTCTCCTTGCGGGGCTCGTTATCGTTGCAGGACTACTTCTTGCCTTCGACGCGGCGGACGGGAGTTTCCGGCGTCAGGCCACGGCGGCGGCGGGCGAAGGTGTTCTCGCCGTTCTTTGCCCAGTCGCCGCTGGCGGCATTGTCGGCGAATGCCTGCCACTGGTCTTCCCAGTCGCCGAGGTTGTAGCCGTGCCAGGGGGCCTTCGGGACGATGCGCGGCAGGCCAAGCTCCTCCCAAAGCTGCTTCGAGCGCTCCATGTACTGGCGGGCAGGAAGGGCGAGGGGCGGCATGTCGTGCTTGGCGGTGGCATCGACGAGGAGCGCCGATTCGCCGCCGCTGCCGGACTTGGGACCATGGCCGCCGGCCTTGTGGGGGACGAGCAGCATGTCCTCGATGGGGTTCGAGCGGTAGGCTAGGCACCAGAAGATGGCATCCGTGTTGTGCGGGTCGACGTCCTCGGAGACGGCGATGACGATCTTGCCGCACTGGGCCTGAAGGGCTGCCGCACCCTGGAGCCCGCGCCAAACCTCGGTCTGGGGTGCGCCCTTGGCGAACTGGAGGAAGATCACCTTCCTGAGGTTCGTCAGCGGCTCGTGCATGACGACCTTCTTGATGCCCTTGACGTCGAGCGCCTTCTTGAGGTGCGCGTAGAACAGGGCTTCGTAGGCCGACTTCTTGAGGATGCTCGACTCGCTCGGCGTCACTTCGGAGATGATGGAGGCGAACACCGGCTTCTTCTTCATGGTGATGGCGGTGACGCGCATCGACATGTTGAAGTCCTCGAGTGCGATGTGGCCGTGGCTCTCTCCGAACGGACCTTCGGGCTCCAGCATCTCGGTGTCGATGAGACCTTCCACAACGATCTCGGCGTCGGCGGGGATTTCCAGATCAATGGTCTTGCAACGGGTGACACGCATGGCCCGGCCGGCGAGACCGCCTGCAACCGCCATCTCGTCCTCGTCGATGGCGAGCTTCTGTGGGCCGGTGAAGGCTACGACAGGAGCGCAGCCGACGACGATGGCGCAGGGCATGGGTTCGCCGCGCTGCTGGTACTTCAGCCAGTGGGCATAGCCGCCGGCGCCGGACAGGCGGGAGGCCATTCGGACGCCGAGCCGGTCGGTCGCCTTCAGGCCGGCGCGGTAGGTACCCATGTTGCGGATGCCGATTTCCGGGTCCTTGGTCACGCAGACGGTTGCGGTGAGGTAGGGCGCGGCGTCGAAGCCGGGTGTCGAGATGGGGATGGGCAGGCGGGCGAGGCCGCCGCCGGGCCTGGTGAGGTCGTCGCCGGTGATGACGACCTCGTGGCATGGGGCGCTCTCGACGAACTCGGGCGGGATCGGGTTCTCGATGGCGTTCATCCAGACCTCGCCCAGCTCCTCGACGGGGACGCCCATGCCCATGGCATAGATTTCCTCAGAGGCAGCGAGGGCGCCGACGACGACGGGCATGTCGTAGGTGTTGCCCTTGGAGTCGGTGACATTGGTAAACCAGAAAACCCTGCGGTCCTCTTCGGGGAAGTTGCCGAGGAACTGCCAACGCACGAGGGGGTGGATCTCAGTGTCCTTGTTCACCGGCTTGTCGATGCGGGTGACGAGGCCTTTCGCCTCCAGCAGCGCCAGATGCTCCTGGAAATCGCCGGGGGCCTTGGTGCGGGATGCTGCGTCCATATCGTGTTTCCTGGGGCGTGGCGGGATCGCGGCCTCGCGCCTTGTTGGGGGCGGGAAGCGATGTTATCAGGTGGGGCTCCTATAGCAGCTACCCGTCATCGCGCAAATAGATGGGCGACCGGCTCCGCCGGTTTCGCCGCCCATCGGGCCGAAGTGGGAGGCAGCCCGTGTCCTATCGAGAGAGATGGCGATGAACAAGCCCGAGTTCGGTGAATTCAAGAGCATCGGCAGGCCGCTGCCGCGCAAAGAGGACTTGCGGCTCCTGACGGGAAAAGGGCAGTTTACGGATGATTTTTCCTTTCCAGGGCAGACCTATGCCGCGATCGTGCGTTCACCATATGCGCACGCGCGAATCGTGTCGGTCGACAAGTCGGCGGCCGAGGCTGTTCCCGGCGTTCTTTGCGTGCTTTGCGGCCAGGATCTCGTTGCCGACGGCCTGAAGCCCATTCCGCACAGTGCGGTTCCATCCACAAAGTACGATATGAAACTCCACGCCTGGGGCGGGGGGAAGGTTTTCGAGGGCCCGCACCACCTGCTGGCGATCGACAAGGCCAGACATGTCGGGGAAGCGGTGGCGATCGTCGTGGGGGAGACGTTGGCGCAGGCACTGGATGGTGCCGAGGCCGTTGCCGTCGAGTACGAGGAACTGCCGTTTGTGCTCCACTCGGGAGATGCGATGCAGCCCGGAGCGCCCGCCGTTTGGGACGAGGTGGCGGACAACGTGCTGGTCGATACGGAGTTCGGAGACAAGGCGGCCACCGATGCGGCCTTTGCAAAGGCGGACCACGTCGTAGAGGCAACCTGGTTCATCCCGCGCGCGACCGCAGTGACGATCGAGCCGCGGGCCTGCGTCGGCAACTACGATCAGGCGAGCGGGCGCTATACGCTCTATGCCGGCAGCGGCGGCGCGGTGAAGCAGAAACGGGAGATGGCGGGCGCGCTCTGCGAGGACCCGAAGAATTTCAGGCTCCTGTCGCTCGATGTCGGCGGCAACTTCGGATCGAAGAACCGGCCTTATGTCGAGTATGGGCTGGTGCTCTGGGCGTCGAAGAAGATCGGGCGGCCGGTGCGGTTCACGGCGACACGCTCGGAAGCGTTCATGACGGATTACCAGGGGCGGGACCTCGTCACGAAGGTATCGCTGGCGCTCAACAAGACGGGGAAGTTTCTCGCCATGCGGGCGGACAACATCTCGAATGTCGGGGCGCGCTGCGTATCGCTGTCGCCGTTGAGCAAGGGATCGGGCTTAATCAACGGCAACTACGACATCCCCGTGGCGCACTTGCGATCGCGGGCGGTGTTCACCAACACGATGATGACACAGGCCTACAGGAGTTCGGGCCGGCCAGAGGTCAACTTCGCCATCGAGCGGCTGATCGACAAGGCCGCGCGTGAGCTTGGCTTCGACCGGGTTGAAATCCGCAAGAGGAATTTCATTCAGCCAGAGCAGATGCCGTACAAGAGTGCTGTCGGCAACGTCTTCGACAGTGGTCAGTACGAGGAGGCGTTCGACATCGCGTGGCGGATCAGCGATGCCGAGGGGTTCGAGGCGCGCAAGAAGGAATCGGCTGCGCGCGGCAAGCTCAGGGGCCTCGGCATCGCGCCTTATGTGGAATCGTCAATCGGCTTCCCGAACGAGCGCGTCGAGATCACGGTGAAGCCCGACGGCGACATCGACGTCATCATCGGTACGCAGCCTTCGGGCCAGGGGCATGAGACGAGCTTCGCGCAGGTGGTGGCCGACCTGCTCTATCTCCCTTATGAGCGGATCAAGCTGATCATGGGCGATACGGACGTCGTCACGGTCGGCGGCGGGTCGCATTCGGGGCGCTCCATGCGACATGCGGCGACGGTCATCTCGAAGGCATCCGACCAGATGATCGCGCGGGCCAAGGAGATTGCAGCCGTCCTGATGGAGACGACGGCGGACAACGTCAAGTGGGATCAGGGGCGGTTGTCCTCGGAGCAGAGCAACCTGACGTTCGACTTGACGGAACTCGCTGCCGCTGCGGCCAAGGGCCGGCTGCCCGATCCGCTCAAGGACGGCTTGATGGTAGTGCAGGACAGTGAGATGCACGATCCCGTGTTTCCGAATGGATGTGCGATCTGCGAAGTGGAGGTCGATCCGGAGACGGGCGAGGTCGAAATCAAGCGGTATGCGGCGGTGGATGACGTCGGGCGGTGTATCAACCCGCTGATCGTGCACGGACAAACGCACGGCGGCATCGCGCAGGGCGTGGGGCAGGCGATGTGGGAGCTTTGGCATCTCGATCCGGCAACGGGGCAGCCGTTGTCGGCGTCGCTCATGGACTACGGCCTGCCGCGCACGGACAACATGCCTTCCTACGACACGGAGATCCAGGAAGTCCTGTCGCCGACCAATCCGCTCGGTATCAAGGCGGGTGGGGAGGGCGGCACCACGCCGGCGCTGTCGGTGATGATCAGTGCGATTTCGGATGCTCTGAAGGAATACGGCGTCACGCACGTCGAGATGCCGGCGACGCCGTTCAAAGTCTGGCAGACAATTCAGGATGCGCAGCGCAAGCAGGCTGCCGAATAACAAGGGAGACCTTCGAAGGTGAAAGAGATCAAGCTGATCGCGTTTCCGGGCGCGCCGAACCTGCCGATCTTCGCGGCGATGGAGCACGGGTATTTCAAGGATGCCGGCGTCGAGATCAACATGACGACGACGCCGTCCTCCTCCTACCAGGCGGAGAACATGGTCAACGGCACGTTCGACATCGCGGGCAGCGCGTTCGACAACGTCGTCGCCTACCAGGAAGGGCAGGGCGCGGTTCAGTTCGACAAGCCGACCGATCTCTTCGCGTTCATGGGCGCGACGCAGATCGAACTCGCCTTCATCACGCAGGCCGGCATCAAGACGTTCGAGGACGTCAAGGGCAAGACGCTGGCGCTCGATGCGCTCAACACCGGCTTCGCGTTCGTGCTCTACGAGATGCTCGAGGCGGCTGGGCTGAAGCCCGACGACTACAAGATGGATGCGGTCGGCGCGACGCCGGTACGCTGGGAATCGGTGAAGGAGGGCAAGCACGACGGCACGCTGACCATCGAGCCGTTCACCAGCATTGCGCGCGGGCTCGGGTTCAACATCCTCAAGACGTCGACGGAGATGTATTCCGCGTACCAGGGCGGCGCCTTCCTGTCGCGGAGGAGCTGGGCGAAGGAGAACCCGGAGACGCTGAAGGGCTTCATCAAGGGTTATCTCGCGGGTCTCGAATGGACGCTCGATCCGGCGAACCGGGAAGCCGGTACGGCGCTGCTGCTCGAGAAGATGCCGGCGATCAAGCCGGGCGTGGCGGGCAACGTCATGAACAGCCTGCTGTCGCCGAAGTCCGGGCTGACGCCGAAGGCGGCTATCCTGATGGATGGCGTCAAGAAGGTGCTCGAGCTCAGGAGCAAGTATGTCGAGGGGGCGAAGCTCACCGACCCCGACAAGTACATCGACCTTTCCTACTACAACAGCGTCGTCGGAGGCTGACCATGGCGAAAGAAGCGCTGACCCACGAGACCAAGGATCACGCCATCATCGGTTTCGACCTCTACGGCGACCGCAACGCGAAGAAGCGGATCGTGCTCGTCCACTCGCTCGCCATGGACCGCGAGTTCTGGGCGCCGGTGGCGGAGCGGCTCGCAGGCGATGCGGCGGTGATCGCCGTCGACTGCCGCGGGCATGGCAAGTCGAAGAAGCCGCAGGGGCCGTATACGGTCGAGCTGTTCGCCAACGATATCCGGCAGGTTGCTCTCAGCGTCGGCTGGGACAAGACGGTCATTGCGGGCGCCTCGATGGGCGGGACGGTGACGCTCGCCTATGCCACCAAGTTTCCGCAGAACACGGCCGGTGTCGGGCTCATCGACACGACCGCCTACTACGGCGACGACGCCGAGACGGCATGGCGGGGGCGCGCGGAACAGGCACTCGCCAAGGGGCTCTCGTCGATGGTCGAGTTCCAGACGACGCGCTGGTTCGGCGACGCGTTCCGCGAGAAAAATCCGGACGTCGTGAAAGGCTGTGTCGACAAGTTCCTGAAGAACGACCTCGGGTCGTATGCCGAGACCTGCTACATGCTCGGCACGGCGGATCTTCGCGACAAGCTCGGGACGATCAAGGTGCCGACGCGGATCGTGGTGGGCGAGGAAGACTACGCGACGCCGGTCGCCATGGCGGAGGCGATGAAGGCGGCCATTCCGCAGGCGAGCTTCCGTGTTCTGGAAAAGGCGCGGCACCTGACGCCGCTCGAGTGTCCGGACATCATTGCCGACGAGCTGAAGCAGCTGCTGGCGGATTCGTTTAAATAGGGGCATGTGCCATGGCGGGCGGGACGTTTGCGGCGGCTGATCTCGAGCGGTTTGCGGCGGACCTGCTCGCGGCGGCGGGGCTCCGGCCCGAGCATGCAGCGACGATTGCGCGGATTCTGGTGTGGGCCGATCTTCGCGGCATCGGTTCGCACGGGTTCCAGCGCCTCGCGCAGGCGGTGGAGAATATCGAGAAGGGTGTGATCGTGCCTTCTGGCGCGCCGGAAGTCGTTCGCGATGCCGGCGCGATCACGCTGATCGACGGCAACCGGTGCGCGGGGCATGTCGCGATGGAGCGGGCGGTCGCGGCGGCTACGGAGAAGGCGAAGGCGCATGCGGTCGGGTGGGCGATCGTGCGCAACACCTCGCACACGGGCGCCATCGGCTATTATTGCGAGGCGCTCGCCAGGCAGGGCTTCATTGGTATTTCCATCGTCTCCGGACCGCCGTTGATGGCCTACCACGGCGCCAGCGTCGCCAGCCTTTCGACCAGTCCCATCGCCATTGCCGTGCCGCGCCAGGGTCACGCGCCGGTTGTGCTCGACATGGCAACCAGCGTCGTCGCCAACGGGCGGATCAAGAAGGCGGCGGCCGAGGGCGAGGCGATCCCGCCGGACTGGGCGCTGACCAAGGACGGGCGTATCACGACGGACCCCAAGGAGGCGGCGGTGATTTTGCCGCTCGGCGGGCCGAAGGGCGCGGGGCTCGGGTTGATGTTCGAGTGCCTTTCGAGCGTGCTGGCCGGTGCGCCGCTATTGACGCGTATGCTCGGGCCGGGTGGCAAGCGGTTCCATTCGCAGAACGGCACTCTGATCGCGGTCGATATTGCGGCGCTGATGCCGGTGGAGGACTATGCTTCTGGCGTCGATGAGCTTGCGGCGACGATCAAGGCGCTGCCGCGTCTCGACGGCTTCGACGCGATCCGGCTCCCCGGCGAGCGCGGTGCGGCGAGCGAGGCGGAGCGGCGGGAGAAGGGCGTGCCGGTATCGGCGAAGCTCGCGGCGTCGCTGGAGGCGGTGGGCGGACGGTACGGGGTGGCTTGGCCGGCGACGGTGGGGTGAGGAGAGGGTGGAGCAGGCAGGCGCTCAGAAAGACCCGATGCCGCCCCTATTGCCGCTGCCACAATCCTCCGCGATACTCGCGGGGCCGCAACGACCGGCAGCGCGGGCTCGACCCGGCGGAAACCACAGACCGGAGGATACGCATGCTTACTCGCACACTCAGGGCAGGGCTCGTCTCGTCGCTCGCGCTCGCTGCGATCGTGCCCGCAGCATCGGCTGACGACTTCTACAAGGGCAAGCAACTCAAGATGCTCGTCGGGTCGGGTGTCGGTGGCGGCTATGACGCCTATGCGCGGCTGATGACGCGGCACTGGGGGAACTTCATTCCCGGCAAGCCGACCTGGGTCGTCCAGAACATGCCCGGCGCCGGCAGCCTCAAGGCCATGAACTATCTTGCAATTTCGGGCGAGAAGGACGGCACGACGGTCGGCCAGGTGCAGACGCATATCGGCATCGAGCCGATGCTCGGCGTCACCGGCCCGGTCGAGAACATGAAGTATGACGGGCGCAAGATGCAGTGGCTCGGCAGCGCGTCGAAGGAGACGCCGCTGGTCGTGATCTGGCACGAGTCGCCGGTCAAGACGTTCCAGGACGCGCAGAAGGGCGAGGTGCTGGTCGGCTCGAGCGGCGTTGCGACGTCGGATTCGGTTTATGCACGCGTGCTGAATACGCTTGCCGGGACGAAATTTCGGGTGGTCGAGGGCTACAAGAACCTGCCAGAGCTTTCGACCGCGATGGAGAAGGGCGAGGTGGCGGGCCGCGCCGGGTGGTTCTGGTCGAGCCTGATTACCACCAAGGGCCAGTGGGTCGACAAGAAGCAGATCCGCATTCTGGCCCAGGTCGCTTCCGAGAAGAACCCGGCGTTGCCTGACGTGCCGCTGGCGACGGACTTTATCAAGGATCCGGCAAAGCGGGCGCAGCTCGAGTTCTCTGTGAGCTGGCTGCCGATGGGGCGGCCGTTCGTGGCGCCTGCCGGTGTGCCCGCCGATCGCGTCGCGATCCTGCGCAAGTCGTTCATGGACGCGATCAAGAGCGATGCGCTGCAGGCCGAGGCCAAGAAGATGCGCATGATCATCGATCCGATGAGCGGCGAGGAAGTGCAGGCGCTGGTCGAGAAGCTCTACAAGACGCCGAAAGAGACGGTCGAGGCCGTCAAGGCGGTCATGATCGCGCGCAAAAAGAAGTAGAGCGGCGCTCAATTGCAGGCATGTGGGGCGGACGGGTGTTCCCGGGCCGCCTCCGCATGCCGCCAGAGCGAGATAAAAAGAAGGGCAAGGAGACCATGACCGACCAGCAGGCGCCTGCGGGCGCGTACGATCCGAATACGTACAAGCTTCTCACCTTCCACGATGCGCGCCAGAAGTTCCTCGAGGGAACGGATACGCCGCGCGCCTACCTCGAGCGCTGTCTCGAGCAGATCGAGAAACTCGAACCACAAGTGAAGGCGTGGGCCTATCTCAACACTGAGCCGGCGCGGAAGGCCGCGGACGAGTCGACGGCGCGGTACAAGGCGGGCAAGCCGCTGTCGGTGGTCGATGGCATGCCGCTCGGGATCAAGGACCTGTTCGAAACGGCGGACATGCCGACGGAGTTCAACTCGGACCTGTTTCGCGGCAACCAGCCGATCCGCGATGCGGCGGCGGTCTACTTCCTGCGCAAGGGTGGTGCCGTCATGCTCGGCAAGACGGTGACGATCTGCCTCGGTGGCGGCGATCCGGCGGAGACACGCAACCCGTTCGATACGCGGCGGACGCCGGGCGGCTCGTCGTCGGGCTCGGCGGCGGGCGTTGCGGCACGGATGATCCCGTCCTCGCTCGGCACGCACGGGCGCGGATCGACGATCCGGCCGTCGAGCTTCTGCGGCGTCTACGGCATCAAGCCGACGTTCGGGTCGATCAACCGGCAGGGCTCGTTTTCGGCGGCGCACAGCATGGACCATGTGGGCGTGCTGGCCGGCTCGTTCTCCGATATGTGGATCACGGCGCGGTATGCCGCGAAGTACGCGGGCGGCGATCCCGGTCATCCCGGCCTCTATGGTTCGCTCACGCCGCCGAAGCCACGGAAGCCAGCGCGGCTCATCCGGCTCGACATGGCGGGCTGGGCGGTGGCGGACGACGAGGCGAAGGATCAGCTCGAGCGGATGATCGCGAGCCTCGAGAAGGCGGGCGTCGAGATCTATACGCGCAAGGACGACCCGGCCATCGAAGCCTACGAGCAGGCGCTCGCGAAGACGCCGCAGCTGTGGGCGGCGCTCTACCGCTTCGAGATGCGCTGGCCGCTCTATCAGTATCGCGATCATGACGTGACGAAGCTGCCGCCACGGCTACTGGCGGGGCTGTCGGAAGGGGACAGGACCTCGCAGGAGAGCTACCGGCAGGCGCTGGTCGACCGGGACCACCTGAAGGCGATGCACGAGGAACTGGCGCTCAGGGCGGATGGCTTCATAACGCTATCGGCACCCGGAGCGGGGCCGATCGGCATGGACCAGGGGAGCGCGATATTCAACGAGGCGTCCTCTATTCTCGGCGCTCCTGCCATCAGCGTCCCGGTACTAACGTCGGAGAAGATGCCGCTGGGGCTGCAGCTACTCGGGCCGTGGCACGGCGACGAGCGGCTGACCGCAGTCGCGCGGTGGATCGCGGAAGAGCACGTTCGAGGCTCGTAGGCGAAGTCCGCAACTCGGGCGAGAGCCGGCCTCAACGGGCCGGCTATTTCTTTTCGCCTTCGGCATAGGGGTCGATGAACTTGTCGCGGTGCAGGACAGCCATCGCCGCCAGGATCGCCATCAACAGGCCGGCAACCAGGAAGGGTGGACCCAGGCCGAAGATCTCGGCCAGAATGCCGATGACGAGCGCGCCTGCGGCCGGGACGGAGCGAAGGATGACGCCGTAAAGGCTCATGATCCTGCCGCGGATGCTGTCGTCGATCGAGGCGTGCAGCAGCGATTGGGTGCAGATGCCGTTCACGGTGAAGCTGTAGCCGAGGACAGCGAGCAGGATAAGGCCGAAGAAAAAGCTCTGGGTGATCGAGAACAGGATCGTCGCGGCGGCGAGGATCACAAGGTTCGAAATGAGCATGCCGGTCAGCTTCTGCGACGACTCCAGGCGGATGACTGCGTAACCGCCGAGCATGGCGCCGATGCCGTTGGCGGACGTCATCCAGGCGAGGCCCATGGCGTCCTGCTCGAAGACACGCGCGGCGAAGCCCGGCAGCATGTCCGTCACCGGGCGGACGAGAAGGCTCACGACGCAAAGCACGCCCATCAGCAGGCGAACGCCGGGGTCGGTCCAGACGAACCGCAGGCCTTCGACGATCTCGCTCGCCAACGCATGCTTGCCGCGCTGCCTCACCGGGCGGTCGATCTTCGGCACGTCTATCACCCAAAGTGCGTAGATGAACGCGAAGAAGCTCAGCACGTTCAGCGCGAATGCGAAGCCCGGACCGGACAACGCAATGGCAAGTCCCGCGATGGGGGGGCCGATGAAGCGGCCAGTATTAAAGTTGAGCGCGTTGATGGCGATGGCTGAGGGAAGCTCCTCGCGTGAGACGAGGCGCGGGATCAGCGACTGGCGTGCCGGCTGGTTGAGGGCCGAGAGTGCGCCTCGCAGAATGCCGAGGATGACCAGCAGCCAAATGGTTATATTTCCGGTCAGGGTCAATATGCACAGGGCCAGGGCCTGGAACATGCGGGCGATCTGCGTCGATAGGCAGATCATGCGCGGGTCACCCCGGTCGGCGATGGCGCCGCCCAATGGGGCCATTATCAATGCCGGTGCAAGCTCAGCGAAAGCCACTATGCCGAGCCAGGCGGCGGAGTGGGTCAACTCCCAGGCGAGCCAGCCGGTGGCGACGCGCTGGATCCAGTTGCCGATCAGGGAGGCCAGGTCGCCCAAGGCGAAGATGCGGTAGTTGCGGGATTTGAAGAGGATCTGCAGCCGCTCGTAGGTGCTGCCTGGCGTGGTGGACTGTTTCCTGGTTCTGTCTTTGCTCAATTCTGTCGCCCACGCAGTCGTTTCTCACGAACAGGTCGCGGATTATTGTATAGCCGTGATTTCGTGAAGCCGCGATCCTGCGGTAATCAAAAGCCTGGCCAATCGGGAGGTGACCTAGCTTGGTCGTTCGGTTCAGGAATTGTCAACGGGGATACTGATGAATACAGCAAGTGGTGCGATCAAAAGGTCGGGCGGTGTGAATTGGCTACATGCTGCAGCGGCCTTTTTGTTCGGGGGATTTCTCGGCACGGGCTTCGGGGTGGCGGTCGGCTTTTTCCTGTTTCCCTTCGTGTTTCCACCGCCTCCTGCCATGGAGGAACTCACGGCAGCGGAGAAGACACGGGTGGTGGCGACGGGAACCTTCATCCATGCCAATCCATCAGACCCGATCCATTACGGCAAAGGAAGCGTGACCGTCTATGAGAGGACGGTTTTCCTCGAGAAGGACTTCGAGGTCGGGCCGGGGCCGAAATTCCATGTCTACCTCGTGCCGAAGGCGAAGGTTCGCTCGGAAGCGGATGTCACGAAGTCGATGTTCATCGACCTTGGCCGGCTCAGGAGCTTCCAGGGCAGCCAGAAATATGCGATCCCGGAGGGTCTCGATCTGAAGAAGTACCCGTCAGTGGTCATCTGGTGCGAACAGTTCGGCGTGCTGATCTCGCCAGCAGACCTGAAGTTCGCCGGCACCTAGCAGAACAATGCTTTCTGGTCAGAGAGGGTTAGCGAGATGTTTATGCTGCCCTCGTTGACCCGCCAGGCGGCGAGCCGGTAGGTGCGATAGCCCTCTTTGGTGAACGGCTCGTCGTCGAGGATTTTTTCGGCGGCGGCGCGATTCTCGACGCGAAGAATGAACATCCCGTAGCCGTTGGGTTGTCCCGTTGCCTCGTCGATGAACGGCCCCGCCATCATCAGCTTGCCCGAAGCCTCGAGGGCCTTCACATACTCGAAATGCAGGGCGCGGACGGCGCCGCGGTCGCCGGCCTTTTCGGTGGGCTCGAGAAAGGCGAGGTAGAACGTCTTGGACAGGAAAGCCTGCCGCATGCGGGCGACAGCCTCCTCGCTCGTTTCTTCCGTCATGGCCATCTCCCCGGTGCCGGCGCAAATTCCGTTTCGCTCGGCCTACTTATGGCATGGTGGAGGTGGGCCACACCACCCTTGCTCCAGCTTTTTGGTTTGCGATCCCGGAACGATTGCCTAAAACTGCCGGACGCCCCGCGCTGGTCGCGGAGGCTGTCGATGCAGGTAGGTTCGCCAGCATGCCAAGGGAGGCCAGACTTTCGACATGAGTGCATATCAGCTGCAGAAGATGCTGCGCGACGTCAACCGGCTGCCGCCAGCGCGCGAGGCCTACTTCAAGTCGCCGGCGGAATTCGTCGCGAGGTACGATCTCAACGACGAGGAGCGACGCGCAGTGCTCGAGTTCGATGTCGGTACGCTGTACAGGCTCGGCGTACACGGTCTTATCCTCAGGCCGTTCACGCTGCTCCACAAGGTGCCGGAGCCCGACTATCTCAAAGCAATCAGGGGAGCCTGACATGAGCATCGTATTCGCATGCGCAGGAAGTCACGCTCCCGGTGTCACGGCGTGGACCGAAGCCGCGGCCAAGGAGCAGGTAGACGCCATCCACGGCGGCTACGCGCAGATGAAGCAGAAACTCGCCGCAGCCAACGTCGACACGCTGGTGCTTCTGACTTCGGAGCACTGGTGCAATTACTTCCTGGACCACATGGGGGCCTTCTCCATCGGTCTCGCAGACCATTACGAGGGGCCGGTGGAGCCCTGGCTGAAGGTGGAGAAGCATCGCCTCAACGGCGACCCGGAGCTTGCCAAGGCCATACTCGAGAATGCCTACAGGCATGATTTCGAGCCGAACTTCGCGCACGAGATGATGCTCGACCACGGCACGATGGTGCCGATCCATTTCCTGCTACCGCGGCCCGACATGTCAATCGTACCGATCATGTTCAATACGCTGGCGCCGCCGAGGCCGTCGCCCGCGCGCTGCCTCGCATTCGGCAAGGCGATCGGCGAAGTGCTCGCGAAGTCGGCCAAGCGGATCGGCATCGTCGCCACGGGCGGGCTTTCGCACGATCCCGGCGAAGTCGGGCACGGGATCATCGACCTCGAGTTCGACCGCAATTTCCTCCAGGCGATCGAGGCCGGCAATCTGGAACGGCTTGCCAGCTACAGCGATGGCGATCTCGCTGCCGCAGGGGGCGGCACACTGGAACTGCTCGCCTGGATTGCGCTTGCAGGTGCGCTCGGTGGGGCGAAGGCCAGGACGGTCGCATACGAGCCGGTGGTGGAGTGGGCTACCGGTATGGGGATCGTCGAATTCGATCTCGCAGCCTGAACAGAATAAGCAAGGGTCGAATAACAGGGAGACGAGGATGGAGGAAGAGGTCAGGTTCCAGTCGGAAGGGCTCAAGCTCGCAGGCGTGCTCAACGTGCCGGATGGACGGAAGGCGGGCGAGAGACTGCCGGTGTTCGTGATCGCGCACGGATTCGGCAGCCACAAGGGCGCCGGCAACGTGCTCTCGCTGGTGAAGATGCTCGGCGGTTGGGGCTATGCAACCTTGCGTTTCGACATGCGCGGTTGCGGGGAAAGCGAGGGGGAGCGGGGGCGTCTCATCTGCCTGGAGCAGGTGGCGGATACGCAGAGCGCCATCAGCTTCCTCGAGACGCGTGAGGAAATCGATCCGAAGCGCATCGCGCTGATCGGCTCGAGTTTCGGGGCGGCGGTGGTGCTCTACACCGGCGGCATCGACAAGCGGGTCGCGGCGGTCGTTTCGTCGGGCGGCTGGGGGCATGGCGAGCGCAAGTTCCGCGGCCAGCATCCGACACCCGAGGCGTGGGAGAAGTTCACGGGCATCCTCGCAAAGGGCAAGGCGCACAAGGAGAAAACCGGCGAGAGCCTGTGGGTCGACCGCTACGACATCGTGCCCATTCCAGAGCACCTCCGGCACAACGTGCTCAAGGGGTCGATCGACGAGTTCCCGGTCGATACCGCGCAGAGCATGTACGACTTCCGTGCAGAGGATGTGATTGCCGGGCTCTCGCCAAGGCCGCTCCTGCTGCTGCATTCCTCGGTGGATTCGGTGACACCTACGGAGCAGTCCATCGGGCTCTTCAATGCCGCAGGCAAGCCGAAGGACCTTCACTTCTTCAACGAGACGGACCATTTCATGTTTGCCGAAGGCAACACGCGGGTATTCAGCACGGTGAAGGCGTGGCTGGATATGTATTTCCCGGTTAAGCCGGGAGCTGCGTGAAACTCGAACCCGGGTAGACGGTAATGGAAAACTTCACGCCTTTGAGCGGGGCGGTCGGCGGGGCGCTGATCGGGCTCGCGGCGGTGATCTTTGCGGCCACGACCGGCCGCATCGCGGGCATCAGCGGCATTGTCGGCAATGCGCTCGGCGCCAGGGTGGGCGACCTCGGCTGGCGGATCGCGTTTCTCGCGGGGCTCGTCGCCGCGCCATTGCTCATCGGCCTGGTGAGCGGTGCGTGGCCGGTCGTCGAGTTGCAGGCGTCGCTGCCCGTGCTCGTCGTTGCGGGTTTCATCGTGGGGCTCGGCACGCGGATCGGGAATGGATGCACGAGCGGGCATGGGGTGTGCGGGATCGGCCTCGGCTCGCCGCGCTCGATCGTTGCGACGGCAGTGTTCTTTAGCGCGGCGGTCCTGACGGTGTTCGTCGTCCGGCATCTGTTGAGCTGAAAGGGGCGCATCCAATGGCACTCATCTGGGCAAGCCTCGTCTCGGGACTGCTTTTCGGAGCCGGGCTTACGATCTCGCAAATGATCAATCCGGCCAAGGTGATCGGCTTTCTCGACTTCGCGGGCAACTGGGATCCGACGTTGGCGGTGGTGATGGGGGCTGCGCTCGCCGTTTCGGCCATCGGCTTCCGATTCGTGAAGCAGCTTGCCAACCCGCTCGCCGCGCACAACTTCCAGCTTCCGACACGGCGGGATATCGACTTCAACCTGATCGCTGGCGCAGTCCTGTTCGGTGTTGGTTGGGGGCTTGCAGGCTATTGTCCCGGGCCCGCGATCGCGGGGCTTGCGATGGGGATGTGGCAGATAGCGGCTTTTGTGGCGGCGATGATCGGCGGAATGCTGGCGGCAAAAGTCCTGCTTCGTTAACTGACCGGAAAGTGTGACTGCCGTTACGATGGCGGTCGTCAACTCGATGCGCTTACACCTACCTGGGATGTGATTTGCTGTGATCGGGAACAATCCCTATCTCAGATGTAAATTGTTGTTGCGAGAGGGGCGAAACGCCGACTCCCGCCGGACCCAAAGGCTCGAGAAATGATCCTTGCACGAATCAATGCGCTGGCAGCGTTGATGGCGGCACTCGCGGTGCTGTCGTCGCCGGCTCTTGCAGTGTCACTCGACGGTGAATGGCGCGGTAGCGGTACCGTGCAGGTCACCAATGGAAACCGCGAGAGAGTGACGTGCCGGGTAAGCTACAGCCGCCAGTCCTCGCGTGTGTACGGGTTTCATGCCGTATGTGCGAGTACGTCGGTACGCGTGATCCAGAACGGAGTGGTTTCGCAGGCGTCGGCCAACAGCTATGTCGGCACGACGCACAATCCGGAATACAACGTCTCGGGCCGGATCCGCATCGTCGTCAGTGGCGGCAGCCAGACCGTGACGGTGCGTGCCGACCAGGGCTCCGGGCGGATCGTGCTCAGGAAACGCTAGGCGATCAGCCCTTCGGCAGTGCGTTGAAGGCGTCGATGCCGGCCTGGGCGACTGCGATGTCCTGGTCCGGGGTGCCGGAAGATACACCGATGCCGCCGACGACCTGGCCATCGACCACTGCGGGAAGTCCGCCGCCAATGATGCAGAAGTGCCCTTCGTTGGTGACGTGGATGCCGAAGGTGCCATGCCCCGGCCGGCAGACCTCGTTATAGAAGGCGGTTGGGTTGCGCGCGGCGGCGGCGGTCCAAGCCTTGTCGATGGCGATGCGGATGGATGAAATCTTGGCGCCATCCATGCGCGAGAAGGCAATCAGGTTGCCCGACTCGTCGGTTACCGCGATGCACATCGGCAGGTTCATGTCGCGGGACTTGGCCTCGGCGGCCTCCAGCATGGCCTGTGCCTCACCGCGGGACAGTCTCTTGATATTCAGCATCTCAGGCGCTCCTCCCTTCCATGAAATCTATTTCCCTGAAGTGCGCGGCCAGCGCCTCCTTCTCGGCAGGGGTGAAGGCGGGGAACGGCGGATAGGGATCACCCATCGGCAGGCCGATTGCTTCCATGGCGGCCTTCATGACGGGGGCAAGTCCCTTCTGCATCCAGGGGGTCGGGAAGCGTGCGA
This sequence comes from Pseudomonadota bacterium, assembly GCA_046048295.1. Taxonomy (GTDB): domain Bacteria; phylum Pseudomonadota; class Alphaproteobacteria; order Rhizobiales; family Hyphomicrobiaceae; genus CBDCWA01. The sequence continues at coordinate 21,886 of JBJOGJ010000027.1, forward strand.
ACTTCAACTGCAGCCGCGCGGCGCGCTCGTAGTCGCCGGCCTCGAAGGCCTTGATGATCTGGTTGGCAATCCAGGTAGCGGGCGGCGGCATCGTCGCTCCGGCGCCACCGAGCATCAGCGTGGCTAGGAGCATCTGCATGGTGGTGAAGTATTGGGCGTGGCCGGCGTGGTGGACCTCGGCGATCAGGCGGGAACAGCGTGCGAGGTCGCGCGAACTCTCCTTCACGTACTTGACCTTGTCGACGTTCCTGGTGACGGCGACCGTCGCCTCGGGCGTGACGTTGGCACCAGGGCCAGGGTTTATGTAGAGCATCATCGGCAGGGTGGCGCGCTCGGCGACGATGGAGAAGTAGTCGACGAGTTCCTGGGTCGAGGGCTCGCCGGCATAGGGGCGGAGGGGGGCGAGGAGCTGCAGGGCGTCGGCGCCCTTTTCGGTTGCGAACGCGGCAAGCTCGTTCACCGTGTTGGTGTTGGGGTGGGAGATGCCGACGGCGACTCCGCAGCGGCGGTCAACCATCTCGATCGTGCGGGCAATGAGTTCCTTGCGCTCGGCAAAAGAGAGGTAATGGTACTCCTGGGTCTCGACACCGGCAGCCGTTACCATCGTGGCGTCGCAGTCCTCGACGACAAAATCGATCTCGCGCTTCAGCGCGTCCCAGTCGATTTTCAGATCCCTGGTGAAGGGGGTGAGCGGCGCGACAATGAGGCCTGGCGTCTTCATGGTGCCTTTCTTTCGGAGCTTGTCGACGTTATCGGGACACGAGATCCTGCGAACCGCGGCAGAATAGATGTCCGGTAGCTGGTAATCAATGCCGGAACAACCGACAGGAGGGATCATGACATCGGCTTGGCAAGAACGTCGGGAGCGCTTCCGGGGCCTGCTCACAGGGGGTGAGTGCATCCTGCCTGGATCCGTACATGATCCGATCTCGGCGCGGATTGCGCACGACCTCGGCTTCGAAGCGGGCATATTCGCGGGCTCAACGGCATCGCTGACCGTACTCGGAGCACCCGACTCCATCCTCATTACGCTTACTGAATTCGTGGAGCAGACGCGCCGGATCACGCGCGCAGCGCCGTTGCCGCTGCTGGTCGATGCCGATCATGGCTATGGCAACGCCCTGAACGTCATGCGGACGGTGGAAGAACTCGAGGTTGCCGGCGTGGCGGGGCTCTCGATAGAGGATACGCTGTTGCCGGCGGCCTACGGTCATGCGGGGGCGGAGCTCATCACGATCGACGAGGGGATCGGAAAGATCCGGGCGGCTGTCGCGGCGCGGAAGGACACGTCGCTGGTGATTGCCGCGCGGACGTCGGCGCCGATGATCACCGGCACCGAGGATGCCATCGCGCGGGTGAAAGCCTATACAGCGGAAGGTCCGGATGCGATCTTCCTGATCGGTGTGGCATCGGCCGCGCAACTGCGCGAAATTGCTGCTGCGACACACCTGCCGATCATCCTCGGTGGCGGCGGCGCGGCAATGGCGACACTCGAGGAACTGGCAGCGGACGGTGTCGCCGTCGTCCTGCGCGGGCACCTGCCGATCCAAGCTGCAACGCAGGCGGTGTATCTCACGCTCAAGGCGATCCGCGAGGGAGCGCGGGCCGAAGGCGTTGCGGGGCTGCCTGCCGCGAGCCTGATGCAGAAGGCGACGCGGGACGATGAATACGCCGCGTGGGCTCGTGAGTTCCTCGGCGCGAAGGGCTGAAGCTACGCGACACGGGCTGCTTCTTCTTCATTCCGGCAGGGTTCGTGGTCGAAGATGTCTGCCGCCGGTCGCGGCGGGCTGAAGAGGTAGCCCTGGGCCTCGCTGCAACCAAGCGCGAGCAGCTGGCAGAGCTGTTCCTCGGTTTCTACGCCCTCGGCCGTGGTCGACATGCCGAGGCTCGAAGCGAGGTCCGTGATGGCCCGCACGATAGACACCGATTGTGCGCCATCGCTGAGCTTCGCGACGAAAGAGCGGTCAATCTTGATGCAATCGATCGGATAGCTCATCAGGTAGCTCAAGGAAGAGTAGCCGGTGCCAAAGTCGTCAAGGGCAATCCGCACACCCATGGCGTTCAGCGCCAGCAACTGATGGTGGGTGTGCTCGGTCTTGTCGAGCAGGGAAGATTCGGTGATCTCGAGCTCGAGGCGTTCGGGCGGGAGGCCGGATGCGTCCAGCGCCTTGCGGACGGTGCTCACCAGGTCGGGGCTGCGAAACTGAACGGGCGAGAGGTTGACGGCAATTCGCAGGGCGCCGGGCTGGCGCGCGATTTCCGTGCAGGCGGTTTGCAGTACCCAGGCACCAATGGCGGTGATGAGGCCGTTCTGTTCGGCGGCGGGAATGAACTCCATCGGTGGGACGAGGCCGCGCTCGGGATGACGCCAGCGAATGAGCGCCTCGTAGCCGGAGATCCTGTCGGCGTCCAGGTCGCGGATCGGCTGATAGAATAGCTCGAACTCGTTGCGCTCGAGTGCCTGGCGCAGCTCGCTGTCCAGGTTGCGGCGCATCTGCAGCGTGGCATTCATGCTGGCACAGTAGTAGCGATAGTTGCCGCGGCCATCGGCCTTGGCGGAGTAGAGCGCCAAGTCGGCGGCCTTCAGAAGCTCCTGGCTGGTGTTGCCATCGGCAGGCGCCAGCGCGACACCTATGCTCGAGCCGACCGCGATATGGTTTCCGTCGATTGAGAACGGCCGGGCCAGCGCTTTGCCAAGCCGGTCAGCCAAACGTCCTGCGGGGACCGGGTCGCTGACCGACATCTGCAGTATCGCGAACTCGTCGCCGCCGAGCCGGGCGACAAGGTCGTTGCTGCGGACCGTGTGCCGAATCCTTTGCGCCACCTGCCGCAGCAATTTGTCCCCGGTCTGGTGACCGTGCGTGTCGTTCACGGCCTTGAAGTAGTCGAGATCGATGAGGTGCAGGGCAAAGCCGCGGTTGCTGCCTTCCTCCGTGTCCAGCGCGCGCTCCAGCTCGTCGCGAAACAGCATGCGGTTGGCAAGGTCGGTGAGCGGATCGTGGCGGGCCAGGTGAACGATTTTCGCTTCGACCCGGCGGCGATTGGTGATGTCGG
>JBJOGJ010000028.1:0-24651 GCA_046048295.1 Pseudomonadota bacterium
GGAGCTGGATCCCGGGTATGCCTTTCTCGCGGTCTTCCTGGCACTCGGGCTCTGGCCGTGCGCGGTGATCGTGCGGGACATCCGGCGTGGTGCGTACGAGGCATGGGATGGCGAGCCGGCCGAAGGCCCGCGAGAGCCGACGGGCGACATAGAGCGTTGACGGTGAAGCATGTGGCGCCGGAAGCAAATGCCAGAACCGGACGACTAGTGTGCGATTGTCCTTTCACGATCACGTGTATGCTGCCGCCAGGAGCCTCATAGCTCGCACCTTGATTTATCCTTACGGGCACCGGACAATGGCTACGTATCAAGAGCAAAAGCAGGGAGCATGCTGATGGGCAGGAGACGGGGCAGTGGCCGGTTTGGTCTGACAATGGCAGGAGTTGTCGCGCTGGCAGGGTTGACGCCGGCGATGGCCGAGGACTTCACGCTGAAGGGCAAGACGGTCGGCGTGATCGTATCGGGTGGGGTCGGCGGCGGGCTCAATGCCTACGCACGGACCTTCCTGCCATACCTCTCGAAGAATCTTCCAGGCAATCCGGCGATGGTGTCCCAGAACATGCCGGGCGGCGGCGGCGTGCAGGGTGTGCAGTACCTTTACAATGTCGGCAAGAAGGACGGCACCAGCCTCGGTACCACGCCGGCCGGGCCGATCAAGGAGCCGCTGATGGGCTCGCGCAAGGTCAACTACGACCTACGCAAGTTCGAGTGGGTCGGCGCGCTCACGAACGAGGACACCGTCTGCCTCGTCTGGCACACGTCGAAGATCAAATCTCTCGATGATGCAATGAAGAACACGGTGGTCATATCGGCGACGGGGGCCGGCTCGAATTCGACACTTGGGCCGCTGCTGATGAACGACCTCATTGGCACCAAATTCAAGCCGATCGCCGGTTACGATGGCGGAACCTCCATGCTGGCGCTCGAGCGAGAGGAAGTCGACGGGCGCTGTACGACGCTCAATTCCGTGCGTGCCGCCTATCCGCGCTGGATCTCGGAGAAACTCATCCGCGTGCTGTTCCGAGTCTCTGACGTGCGGGCTCCGGAGTATCCGGACGTTCCTGCCGTGAAGGATCTCGTCAAGACTGATGCTGACAGAAAGGCTCTCGACTTCTTCCAGGCAGTCGATGAAATCCAGAATCCCTATTTCCTGCCGCCGGGCACACCGAAGAACATTCTCGAGGTCTACCGCAAGGCGTTCGATGCCACCGTCAAGGATGCTGAGTATCTTGCGGATGCCACGAAGCGTCGTCAGGGCGTGGTGCCGTCGAGTGGGGCTAAGGTCGAGGCGGCAATCAAGGCCATGTATGCGACCGAGCCCGCGGTCATCGAGCGCGTGAAGAACGGCATCAGGACCGAGGGTCGTATCGAGCGCATAAAAAAGAAGAAGAAGCCCGAAGGCGAGAAGAAGGGCTGATGCCCGGCCTCAATCGATAATCCGTGACCGGAGCTGATCGGATGGCTGATGGCACGACCCAGTCGTGCCAAACAGCCGGTAGCGGTTGCGGGCGATGCGGTCGTAGATCCAGTTGCTGACGGGGGCTGGGAGCAGCCGGAGCGCGCGCAACATCCCGAAGGGACGCCTCAGAGGCGAGACGATGCGGATGAACGCGTCGAGCTTGCCGTGGGGGCGGCCGTCCGCGATCAGGAGGTTCGTTTCGAAGTCCCGGGTGTCGAGGCCGTAATGGTGGAAGAGTGCCTGGCCGAGCGGCGATTGCGCGGAGGCGAAGCGATAATGCTGGTCCTTGTCGCAACGGGCGACGAACTGGGCGAAGCGCGAACAGAGCAGGCAGTGGCCGTCGAAGACGATCAGCGGGTCGGCATCCGGGAAGTCAGGCACCTGCGGATCGGTGCGGTAGCTGTACGGCGCGAAACCGGCGAGATGTTCAGGGCTGCCTGGTTGCGATGTCGGCGAAGTCATGGCGCCCGGGGCCCTCTCATCCGCACTGGGCGCGGTGGCGAAGAAGGTGGTCGGCCAGCACGAGCGCCATCATGGCTTCGCCCACCGGTACGCCGCGAATGCCGACACAGGGGTCGTGGCGGCCCTTTGTGCGGACCTCGATCTCGTTGCCGTGCCTGTCGATGGATCGGCGCGGGGTGAGAATCGACGACGTCGGCTTGACGGCAAAGCGGCAGACGATGTCCTGGCCGGTGGAGATGCCGCCCAGAATGCCGCCTGCGTTGTTGGACAGGAACAGGGGCTTGCCGTCGTTGCCGATGCGGATCTCGTCGGCGTTCTCCTCGCCGGTGAGTTCGGCTGCCGCCATGCCGGCGCCGATCTCTACGCCCTTCACGGCATTGATGCTCATCATGGCGGAGGCCAGATCGGCGTCGAGCTTGCCGTAAATCGGTGCGCCAAGGCCTGCCGGGACGCCTTCCGCCACGACCTCGATGACGGCACCGGCGGAGGAGCCCGCCTTGCGGCGCTCGTCGACGTACCTGGTCCACGTCTCGACCATTCCGGCGTCGGGACAGAAGAACGGGTTGTTGTCCACCTCGTCCCAGTTCCAGCGGCTGCGGTCCACCTTGTGGGGGCCGATCTGCACGAGTGCGCCACGGATCGTCACTCCCGCCAGCACCTTGCGCGCGAGACCGCCTGCCGCGACGCGCATCGCGGTCTCGCGGGCCGAGGAGCGGCCACCACCGCGATAGTCGCGAATGCCGTACTTCTGGTCGTAGGTGAGATCGGCATGGCCGGGGCGATAGGTGTCCTTGATCTCCGAGTAGTCCTTGGAGCGCTGGTCGACGTTATCGATCAGAAGGGCGATGGGCGTGCCGGTGGTGACCTGCGTTCCGGAATCGTCGGTCATGACGCCGGAGGCGATGCGCACCTCGTCCGGCTCCTGGCGCTGCGTGGTGAAGCGCGACTGGCCGGGCCGCCGCTTGTCCAGGTAGACCTGCAGGTCCGACGCCACGATGGGGATGTTCGGCGGGCAGCCGTCCACGACGCAACCGATGCCAGGGCCGTGGCTTTCGCCCCAGGTGGTGACGCGGAACAGGTGGCCGAATGTATTGTGGGACATGCAAGTGATCCTCGGTGGTCCGGGGCGCTGATGCAACATGCGGTGTGCCGATGTGCATCACTGCATCCGTGGCCCGGTTCTGTGCGGCAAAAATGAGTCCTAATTGTCGCTACCGGGCTTGGAAAGGGCATTTCTGAGGTTTTCGGCGTGACAAGCGCAAGCGACCGATACTAAGAGTGAATTAGCGTACTGCGTGATTCCAGCAACTACTAACCAAGGAGAACGCCATTAGCTCAAGCAGATCGAGTGTGGCTCGATCGACTATTGGTGTTTCGCCTGGCTGCTCGAGTGGCGGAGATCTTGCCGCGCGGGTCGCCGGGTTTTGTAGCAGTTGCGTTCGCGTGCAAAATCCTGGTCTCACGATCACCTACCGCTGGCACGGACATGCCGCCCAATCACGGACCCTTTAGGGGTGCCACTGGGGTACTAGGAGGTTCGTTCGGGAGTCGCATGGCGTTCGCGGCCTGAGCAGCCGCAGACACATCGTCGGGGTTCATTGCTACAGAAGGGACCGGGGAGCCGCTTTCTCCGGTCCCTTTTTTGTTGCGCTCCCGGTGAAGCTGGTCGCGGCGCCTAGTTCTTCCCGTCCGCAAGCGCCCGCCGGAGCGCTTCGAGTTCATCCTCCATGCGTTTCGGCGCCTCGTAGCAGTAATCCATGAGAGCCTCTGCGGCGGCGATGGTGGCTTCGGCTTCTCCCGTGGCGACGTCGCGGAGGGCGGCGGGGACGGTCAGGTCCGTATCCGGGCTACCAAAGGTTTCGTAGCGCCGTAGCGCGTCGAGGCTCGATCGGACCTGCGTTGGCAGGCGCTTCTTCGGGTTCTGGTCCTTGAAGGCGGCATCGATGCGGGCGGCGAGGCAGTCCTGGCCGTAGCCCTGGGCGCCGAGAACCATATGCAGGCATTGGCGCGCGTGAGCGGCGGATGCCTCGGGGCTGGCATCGAAGGTCTGGCAGGCGGCGCGGTAGGGACGGAGGAAGCGGTCGTCGACGTTCGGGAACGGCAGCAGGCGACGGCCGTGGGGTGTGGAGACGCGACGGATCCAGGCGGTGGTGGTTTCGACGGTCGGGGTGTCGTGGTAGTTCTCGATGAAGTCGCCGGTGTCGGCCACGGCGTGGAAGGACTGGAAGCCCCAGCGGCGCACGAACACCGAGTCGCGGGAACAGGCGGCGCAAACGACAACCACGGTATCGTAGCTCGTCGCACGGTCGAGGCGGAAGGTCTGGACGTGCAGCGACTTGGGCGGCAAGGCGGCATCGCAACGGGGGCAGGGGAAGCGGCCATCGGCGTCCAGGTAACGGGCGCGCTGGGCGGCCTTGTCGGCGTCCGATCCTGGCGCTGGCGTGCTCGCCATGAGATCTGCTGCTCCTTCCGGGCGGTTGATTGGGGCGTCGTGCCTAACTTGCCCGGGCCGGAATTCCCTGTCAAAGTCCGGCCTGAACGCCCGGAAAAAACAGAACTGTCGCGGAGGTTGAATGGCTCCTGGGGATGTGCGGCCGCGTGCCGGCACGCGGGATTGCAGGCTTGCGGTCGACATCGGGGGAACGTTCACCGACGTCGTGCTTGAAATGCCCGACGGCACGCTCTCCGGCAAGGTGCTGACGACGCCGGATGCACCGGAGGAAGCCGTGCTGTCGGGTGTCGAGCGGGTGCTCGGCGAGGCCGGCGTCGGGCCTGAGCGCGTGGCCATGGTCATGCACGGCACGACGCTTGCGACCAACGCGATCATCGAGCGGCGCGGCGCGCGTACGGCGCTGCTCACGACGGAAGGGTTTCGCGACACGCTGGAACTCGCCTATGGCAGCCGCTTCGACCAGTACGATCTCGAGCTGACGCGGCCGGAGCCACTCATCAGGCGACCGCTGCGCATCGACGTGGCGGAGCGCCTGGCGGCGGACGGCAGCGTGCTGAAGCCGCTCGACGAGGCGATGGTGCGGAAGATCGCGGCGGACCTGCGCGCCAAGGCCATCCAGTCGGTCGCGGTGTGCTTCCTGCATTCCTACGTAAACGGAGCGCACGAGGCGCGCGTCGGTGAAATCCTGAAACAGGAAATGCCGGATGTGTTCGTTTCGCTGTCGCACGAGGTGTGTCCGGAGATCCGCGAGTACGAGCGAACGGCGACGACGGTCGGGAACGCCTATGTCCAGCCGTTGATGTCGCGTTACCTGGGATTGCTCGAGAACACGCTCAATGGTTATGGGATCGACGCGCCGCTGCTGCTCATCACGTCGGCCGGTGCGCTGACGTCCGTGGAGACGGCGGTCAGATTTCCGATCCGGCTCGTCGAGTCCGGACCGGCGGGCGGCGCGATCCTCGGACAGCATATTGCCAAAGAACTTGGGGCGCGGCAGTCGGTGGCGCTCGATATGGGCGGGACGACGGCGAAAATCGTGCTGCTGAACGATTTCGAGGCCCGCCATTCGCGTTCGATGGAAGTGGCGCGCGCGCACCGGTTCATGCCGGGGAGCGGGATCCCGCTGCGCATCCCCGTCATCGACCTCATCGAGATCGGTGCGGGCGGCGGTTCGATCGCCTGGCTCGATGAGCTGTCGCGCATCACGGTCGGGCCGGAGAGTGCAGGCTCGAAACCGGGGCCGGTGTGCTACGGGCTCGGCGGTGAGCGGGCGACCGTCACCGATGCGGACCTGGTGCTTGGCAAGATCGATAGCGACGACTTTGCCGGCGGCAGGATGAAGCTCGACAGCGCTGGAGCGGAGCAGACGATCGGGCGCGATATCGGTGCGCCGCTTGGGATAGGCGGGATCGAGGCGGCGGCCGGCATTGCCGAGATCGTCGACGAGAACATGGCCAATGCCACGCGGGTGCATGCAGCCGACAATGGCGACCGTCTGGAGACGCGGGTGCTGATCGCCACGGGGGGCGCGGCGCCACTGCACGCGGCACGGATCGCGCAGAAACTCGGCATCGACGCCATCGTTATTCCGAAAGGGGCAGGCGTCGGCTCGGCCTACGGTTTCCTCAAGGCGCCGGTTGCCTACGAGGCGGTGCGCTCGCAGGTCATCTCGCTCGAGGACTTCGACGCCGAACAGGTCAATGCAATCTACCGCGAGCTCAGGCGCGAGGCGGAAGGGGTGCTGGAACTCGCATCCGGCAGCGGGCATTTCGCGGAGCGCCGGTTTGCCGACATGCGCTATCGCGGTCAGGGACACGACCTGGCGGTCGAGATTCCCGCGCGGGACTACGAGACCGGTGACGGAAGGGTGCTCGAAGGGCTGTTCCACGAGACGTATGCGAAGAACTTCAACCGTACGATCCCGAACCTCAGGGCGCAGGCGCTGACGTGGACGCTGGTGCTCTACGAGGAGCGGGAGGTACAGGCGAGGGCGGCACCGGAGATCGCAGGCGATGTGCATGAGGCCAAACCAAAGGGTCGACGCGGGATCTTCGATGCCGGTCTCGGCAGGACCGTCGAAGCGCGCGTCTTCCAGCGCGAGGCAATGCGGCCGGGGGCTACCTTCGCCGGGCCTGCCGTTGTTACGGAGGAGCAGACCACGACCTATGTGCCGCCGGGCTACGCGGGGCACATGTCGGCAGGCGGACATCTGGTGATCGAGAGGCGGGGCCGGGCATGATCGACAATTTCCAGACCATCCGCAACCAGGTGATGTGGGACCGCCTCATCAACGTCGTGGAGGAGCAGGCGCGGACGATGATGCGCGTCGCGTTCTCACCAGTGGTGCGGGAGGCAGGCGATCTTTCGGCGGGTGTGTTCAATCCCGAGGGGCAACTGCTCGCGCAGGCCGTGACGGGCACGCCAGGGCACATCAACTCGATGGCGCGTTCGGTGAAGCATTTCATGGCGGTGTTTCCGCCGGACAAGATGCAGGATGGCGACGTCTACGTAACGAACGATCCGTGGAAGGGGACGGGACACCTTTTCGACCTGACGGTGGTGACGCCGACGTTCCATCGCGGGCGGCTGGTGGCGATGTCGGCGTGTACCGCGCATGTGGCCGACATCGGCGGCAACGGTCCGGACCCTACGTCGCGGGACGTCTATGCGGAGGGGCTCTTCATTCCGATCATGCCGCTCTGCATGGCGGGTGAGGTCAACCAATGGCTGATGAACCTCATGCGCGCCAACAGCCGCGAACCTGACCGTCTCGAGGGGGATGTCTACGCGCTCATCGCGTCGAACGAGGCAGGAGCCGTGCGGCTCAAGCGGATGATGGATGAGTACGAGATGGAGGACATCTCGGCGCTCAGTGCCTACATCCTCGAGACGAGCGACCGCTCCATGCATGCGGCGATCCAGAAACTGCCGCGCGGGAGCTGGACCAATACGATGCGCATCGACGGCTTCGACGAGCCGCTCGACCTGGTGACGACGCTCTCGATTGACGGTGAGACGATCAACATCGACTTCGGCGGTACTTCGCCAATGTCCCGGTACGGCATCAACTGCCCGATCTGCTACACGGATGCCTACACGAGCTTCGGCGTGAAGTGTCTCGTGGCACCACACCTCGCCAACAATGCCGCTGTGCTTGCCCGCATGAAGATCACCGCGCCCGAGGGATGCCTGGTGAATGCGCCGCATCCGGCGCCGGTGACGGCGCGGGCGGTGATCGGGCAGATGCTACCGGACGCTGCGTTCGGCTGTTTCGCCAAGGCGATGCCAGAGGACGTGCCGGCCGAAGGGACGAGCGCCAGCTGGAGTCTCAGGCTCGGCGGCGGCGCCGGTGTTACGGGTGAGGCAAACGGCAAGGGCACGAATTTCAATTCGCAGAACTTCCAGTCGGGCGGCATGGGCGGTCATCCGCGCCATGACGGCATGTCGGCGACGGCGTTTCCATCGGGCGTGAAGACGATCGCTATCGAAGTGACGGAGGCGATGACGCCGCTGGTATTCTGGAAGCGTGAGCTCAGGCAGGATTCGGGGGGAGCGGGAAAGTTTCGCGGTGGCCTCGGGCAGAGCATGGAGGTCGGCACACGGGAGGACGCGCCGTTCGCGATCTTTGCACGCTTTCAGCGGCAGCTGTTTCCGCCGGTCGGAAGAATTGGCGGTATGGATGGTGCGGCCGGTTGGTTCGGCTTGAAGTCAGGCAAGACGCTCGGCAAGCGCGGGCGCCAGATCATTCCGGCCGATGACCGCCTGGTGGTCGAGATGCCGGGTGGCGGCGGATTCGGCGCGGCGGCGGAGCGCGATCCGGAACTGGTGGCACGCGATGTGGCCGACGGGTTCGTTTCGGCGGAAGCTGCACGCGATTGCTATAAGGTCGTGCTCGATGGAGAGATGGCCGCTGATGTGGATGCAACGCGGGTACTCAGGTCGAAGGCTTGATTTCGGAGCGTGCGTGGCCGACAAGTGCCGCAGATCATGCGACGGTGCAACGAAGGAGGGAGTGTAGGATGAGCGACGGGACGGAATTCACAGGCAGCTCACCGACGGGCGACATACAGGATGCGCTGAACCAGGCGATCTTCAAGGCGATGGGAACGCTCGAGAGCGAGGCCGTCGAGTGGACGTTGCTCAAGGTGTCCGGCGTGACGGCCGGGGTCGGCTATCGCAGCCGCACGGTGGTGACGATTTCCGCGAAGAAGGCCGGTTAGCGCTGCATCGACCGGCTGCTGCCCCGGGTTGCGAGGAACTGTTCAGGAGCGGGCGCCGAGGTAACCCGGCAGGTCGGCTGCGGCAGCAGACCTCGCTACTTCCTTGGCAAGCTTAATGGCACGCCTGTCCGGCCGGGAAGCGAGTTCTGGCGGGATGATGGCGCGGAAGAAGCCGGCCCAATGGAATTCGGCAAAGGGGACGTCGGCCTTGGCGAAGCCGCCGTCGCGACGGACCTGCCAGGCAAGGTCGCGGTAGGGGTCGTGGCGCAGTGCGTTCAGCGAAACCGGCAGCTTCGCCGGCGAAACGCGGCGGCCGGTCTCGTTGTAGGGATAGAGGCGTCCCTCCGCTTCCATGCGCCACCAGAACTCGCTTGGCGTGAGCCTGGACAAATCGTCGAGAACGACGGCATAGGCGCTGTCGATTTCTGCCTGCCAGAGCGCCAAACCGAAGTGGTGGTTGTCGACCATGTAGAGGTGGTCGCCAGGGCCGCGGATTACCGGAATTGGTCTGCAGCTCAATACCTTGTCGAGTTGCTTGCGCTTGGGCGCACGCGTCTCGAGCTTGCGGCGCTTGTGGACGACGGCCCGCATCCCAACCGCCATTTGCGTCGGGCGCAGATCCTCGATCGAGACCAGCAGTTTCGATTTCGAGGATCGGGATGGCGGGTTAAGCCGCTTGGCGTTGCGCCAGTTGAATTTTCCGGCGGTCTCGTTCCCATGTGTCGAAAGCGACATAGCTACGCTGGCCTCCCAACTCCGAACACGTCCGGTCGTGACGCTTTGATGACGGAATTGCTAATGCCGCATGGTTAATGGTTGGTAAATGTTGTTCAGAGTGCCATCGGCGTTGCTGCTGCACAGACATTGCGCGTCTCAAGCAATTGCTCGATTCCTTGTTGCAAAGCCCTTCATATTGCTGTGAAATACCTACCGTGCTCAGCTACGGCAGATCCATTGCCAATAGGCCTGCCGGGCGAGGTCGCAGTTCAGTCCATTCGGACCCGAGGCAGGTGCCGTGCCCCGTGCCCTGACCTAGTCCGCAGGATGCGGCAGCGTAACGGCTGATGTCGACTTTGCACGGGGCGGGGCACAAATTGCACGAGGAGCAATCCATGACGGAACAAATTGATCACAAGCGGGAAGAGCTTGCAAAACTGCAAGATGAATTGAACCGGGGGGCTCTCTCGCGCCGTCAGTTCCTCGACCGACTTGCTGCTCTTGGTCTGACATTCGGCGCTGCGGCGGCGCTCGCCGGCTCTGCCGACGCCAAGACCCATCCGGAGACGGGGGTTTCCCTCGGCTCCACAAACCCAAGCGTGAACGCCATCGCCCTCGAAGGGCGTGAAGAGGCGCTCGGCGAGGACGAGTTCGAGGTCGCGCAGTACTGGCGGCGGCGGCGCTATCGCCGGTTCTACCGTCGGTTCTACCGCCGCTATCGCCGGTTCTACCGTCGCTTCTACCGCCGCTATGGGCGGGCTTACCGGCGCTTCTATCGCCGCTTCTGAGGGTGATCCCATTGCTTCATCGGGGGCTTGCCGGTCCGAAAGGATCGGCGGCCCTTTAATTTTAGGGCAATGGTGCAGGCGCCTCTGGTAGACTGCGCGTGAACCAGGCCACGGGATTGGGAACCATGGAAACGACGAACGCCCGTATGACGGATGACGAGGCAGAGCGGGTATTCGAAGGCGAGGCAGACGAGCCTGTCTTCACGTTCGTGCTGGTGAAGCTTGCGTCGCGCTGCAACATCGCGTGCACCTACTGCTACTGGTTCCGCGACGCCGACGTCTACAAGAAGCCGGCGGTACTGACGGAAGAAGCAGAGGACGACTTCTGCAAGCGACTCGAGGAGCATATCGTCCGTTATCGTCTGCCGGCGTTCATGCTGGTCTACCACGGCGGCGAGCCGTTGCTGTTTCCGAAGCGCCGTTTCATCGCGCTGCAGAAAAAGCTCGATGCAATCGCAAAGCGGACGGGGTGCGCGATCGAGCGCGGGGTGACGACAAACGCCATCCTGATCGACGAGGAATGGGCACAGATCCTCAAGAAGTACGAGGTCAGCGTTTCGGTCAGCATCGACGGCCCGCCCGAGATCCACGACAAGATGCGGATCGACTTCAAGGGCAAGGGCACGCATGCAGCTACGATCAAGGGGCTGGAGGTGCTGCGTGCGGCGGGCCAGGAGCCCGGCATCATCTCGGTGTGCAACCCGGCGACCGATCCGGTTGCGTTGGTCGACTATATCGTCGGTGAACTCGGCGTAAAGGACTTCGACATCCTGCCGCCCGACGCTACGCATGCGGACAACCCGCCGCCCATCAACGAATACTTCATCAAGTTGTTCGACGTCTGGTACGACAAATACGCCAAGGAGGGCGTCAGGATCACGACGCTCGACGCCATGATCGCGGGCACACTCGGGTCGGTTTCGTGCTCGGACACGATCGGGCTCGGGCCGATAGACACGGTGACGTTGATGACCGATGGCTCGCTCGAGCCGCTCGATGTGCTGAGAATCATCGGCGATGGCAGTACCAAGTCGGATACGGCCGTTGCGACGCATGCTCTGCAGGACGTGCAGCAGGACCCCCGCTGGCGCGGCGCCTACGAAGCGAGCCTCGAACTCAGCGATACCTGCAAGCGGTGCGAGTTCATGGACGTTTGCGGCGGCGGGCACCTGTCGCAACGTTGGTCGCCGGAGAACGGTTACGACAACGTGAGCGTCTATTGCGAAAGCTGGAAGCGGATCTTCGACCACATCTGGCGACGGCTCGCACCGACGATGGTATTGAGCGTCGGTGATGAGCAACCCGGGCCGGTGAGCGGGCTGCAGGCAGCGGTCGGCTGGATCCGGGATACCTGGGACGGTATCCGCAAGCGCAAGCTGTCGGCACAATGAGTGCTGCCGGGCGTGACCGGCAATTCGAGCAGGAAGAGACCATGACGCCATCATCAGACGTGCGCGTTGCGATTGCGACGGCAGCATCCGAGTTCCTCGACGTCGAGGCCGGGCTCAGGAAGGCGGAACGGCTGATCGGCGAGGCTTCCGGTTCAGGGGCTCTGCTCGTCGCCTTCGGTGAGGCGTGGCTGCCCGGCTATCCGCTCCATGCGGCGGCAGCGCGAGAGAGGGACACGTGGTGGCGATTTGCCAGGACCTATCTCGACCAGTCGATCGAAATCCCGGGACCGGCAACCGATGCGCTGTGCGCGGCGGCGAAGGCGGGTGCGATCGATGTGGTGATCGGCGTCTCGGAGCGCGAGCCGATGACGCAGGGCACGATCTATTCGACGATTTTGCATATCGATGCCAGCGGCGAAATTGCCGGCCGTCACAGGAAGTTGCGCCCGCAGCCGCACGAGCGGGCGGTATGGGGCGACGGCGAGGGATCCGGGCTCAAGACCTATGCGCGGGAATACGGTTTCGTCAGCGCACTGGCGAGCGTCGAACACCAGATGGTGGCGCCGACCTACCTGCTTGCCGAGCAGGGCACGCAGATCCATGTCGCATGCTGGTCCGGTGGGGCGGCACGCAGCGCGCGGGTGGCGGAAGCTCCCTGGCCACGCCAGCGCCTGTTATCGGCGGCATTCGCCGTGCAGGCCGGCGCATTCGTATTGTGCGCGGGAACGCCGCTCAACCGCAATGACGTGCCAGAGCCTTATCGCGCGTTCGTAACGGCGGATCTTGCGCATGCGAGTGCCGTTTTCGATCCGATGGGGGAGATGGTTGGTCCGGTCGTGGAAACGGATGAGTTGCTCGTTGTCGACTGCGACCTCGACATGATCAAGGCGGCGAAGATCGGCTTCGACCTGACCGGACACTCCGCGCGTGCCGATCAGCTCGAGGTGAAGAACCATGCGGCCGACGACGACATGGGCGGCTTCGATCACTTCGGCGGCGGGGTTGGCGCCGGTTGACGGGCCATGCCGGGATTCTCGCTACGCCTGGAACGCTATCCGGGCGTTCGCGTTGTCGACCTACAGGTTTTGATCTGGATTAATCCGGATCCCGGGTCGCAGCGATAGTCTTGTCGGGATCTTCCAATTTCAAAGAGGTTGGCCGATGCCCGGCTTGAAGGAGGCGCGCCACCGTCTCGTCGATCTTCATATCGCGACGCATGGCATTACCGATCCGCTGGTGCTCGCCGCCATGCGCAGGGTGAAGCGCGAGCTTTTCGTGCCCGAGCACGAGCGCGTGCACGCCTACGAGAACAGACCGTTGCCGATCGGCTTCGGGCAGACGATCTCGCAGCCGTACATTGTCGCCTACATGGTACAGGCGTTGTGCCTGAAGGGTGGCGAGAAGGTGCTAGAGATCGGCGCCGGGTCGGGTTATGCGGCAGCGGTCCTGGGAGAGATTGCCGGCCAGGTGTTCGCGATCGAGCGTATCGGGGAACTGGCAGCGATTGCGCAGAAGAACCTGGCGGCCGCAGGCGCCTCGAAGGTCGTCGTGCGGCATGCGGACGGCACGCTCGGGCTCGCGGAGGAAGCGCCTTTCGATGCGATACTGATTTCGGCGGGTGCGCCGGAGGTACCGCGTAAGCTTTGCGACCAGCTGGCAGTCGGTGGGCGTATGGTGGTGCCGGTTGGGCGTGCGCGCGAAGTGCAACAGGTCGTTCGCGTTACACGCATCGATGGCGAGGAGTTCCTGCAGGAGCGGCTGGAGCATGTCGCCTTCGTGCCGCTGATCGGAGAGCAGGGCTGGGATGGCGAGAAGCCGGAAGGCTGAGCGCTTCATGACTTCAAATTCATTTTGATGAATATGTTTGATCGCGATCAAGTCGCGAGTGCTGCGTTTCGTGCCAGAGATCGAGCATGCGGAGGTCTTGCAAGACAAGGAGGTCGGGATGCCGCGTGTCCTCAACTGGTTCAGCGGTGGGCTGCTGCTCGGTGCAGTCTTCCTGTTGACGGTGGTGCTGGTACAGCCCATCGGCGTTTCAACGCAGTTCGTGATATTCGATGCCGTACTCTGGGATGTCGTCGATCCGGCTATCGTCAAGGAGGTGCCGGGCGCGAAGTCGGGTTACGGCTCTTCGAACGCCTATCTAAACAAGAGCGGCGGCAGCTATGCAAAGAGCGCCGCGAACCCACTCAACTACAGCTTCGTGTTCGTTCTTGCGATGGCCTTCGGGGCATTCCTGTCGAGCATTCTCGGCGGCGAAAGGCCGTCTGCACGCCAGCGGGTGGTGCCGGACACGTGGCGCGCCAACTTCGGCGGTAGTTCGCTCAACCGCATGATTGCCGTTTTTCTCGGCGGATTCATCGTGCTCTTCGGCGCGCGTCTGGCGGGCGGCTGCACGAGCGGTCACATGATGAGCGGCATGATGCAGACGGCGGTGAGCGGATACCTGTTCGCGCTCGGCGCGTTCGCGGCGGCGGTTCCCGTCGCAATCTTCTTCTTCCGCAACACGAGGAGCAACTGACATGACAAAGCTCATGCTCGCGGTGGTGCTCGGAACAGCGTTCGGCTTTGCGTTGAACCGCGTCGGCGCCACAAATCCGGATCGCATCGTCAACATGCTGCGGCTCACAGATCTCAGTCTGGCGAAGGTCATCCTGTTTGCGATCGGCTTCTCCTCGCTCCTGTTGTTCGCGGGACTGGCTGCCGGTATCATCGACCCCGGTCATATCTCGGTGAAGGGCGCCTATGTGGGCGTGGTGATCGGCGGACTTCTGCTCGGGCTCGGCTGGGCGATCAGCGGCTATTGTCCAGGTACGGGCATTGCGGCTGCGGCGACCGGACGGTGGGACGCAGTGGTGTTCGTTCTCGGCGGGCTCGTCGGTGCCTTCTTCTACGCGCTCGCCTATGCGTCCGTGAAGGCCACAGGGATCCTCGAGCCGATCTTCGGCGGCAATGCCACGCTTGCGGTCACAGGCAAGTCGACGGCGCTCCTGCCGGATATCCCCGCGGTGCTGATCGCCGGCGTCATCGGCGTTCTGTTCATGGCGCTGGCAGCGGCGCTGCCGCGCTCGCTCCGGGATGGGGCATCGCCTGAAGAAGCGGTGATGGGCGAGCACAAGCCGTCGGTCTGAGCACCATCCCGGGCGGCGGCAAAGATTGCCGCCGCCGCTGCGTCTTCTGTGTGCCCAAATTGCGTTGGCATAAATGGAACCCTCAGTACGGAGGGATGCATAATGCCGATATTCTCGCGCAGGACAGGGCGCACGGACGCAACGCAGGAGGCCACCGAGCAGGTGGTTTTCTCGGGCGGTGGGGCGATGACGGCGATCGCGTCGGCCCTGGCGCTCCTCTTCTCGGCGATCAGTCTATACGAGACGGTGCTCCGGCGGCCCGAGCTTTCAGTCTACGTGCCGCCGGTCATTCATTACACGCGGGAGAACGGTGGAGAGGTGTTCGCCATTCCGGTGACCATCGCCAATCGCGGCGCGCGCGACGGCACGGTGCTCTCGCTCGAGGTTTCTGCAAAATCCAAGTCGCGGCCGGATGGCAAGACGTTCTACAGCGCCTATACGGTGAAGAGCGGCTACTTCGACCGCTCCCGGCTCGAGCGGTCCGCGACCGGGGGACTGACGATCAGCAAGCAGCGACCGAAACTACCGTTCGCGCCGCTTTCCATTGCCGGGCGTGAAAACTACTCCGGCACGCTGCTGTTCGTTGCCAAGGACAGCGAGTATCCGATGCTGGTCGCGGAGGACTGCGAGATCGAGCTGACGCTTGTCGCGGTGAGCCGGTTCGATGACATGGGCTGGCTCGATGCATGGTGGCGACCCGAAATGAAGCCGTTGTCGTTCAAGGTCAAGGCAGGGAACTTCTCGAAATCGGTGGTCGATCGAGGCGATACCGTCAGCCTGAAAAGCGCCGCCTGGTAGGCGTCTCAGGCGCGTCGGCTACGGAAGAGGCGTGCCAGCCAGCCGCGCTGTTCCGCGACTGGTGGTGCGGGCTCGGACTCGGGATCGGGGGACGCTGCCTGAGCGGATGCGACTGCTAGCACCGAAGAGGGCGTTTCGGGGGTCAGGATCGCCTTCAGTTCGGTCACTATGCGATCGGCATTGCCGTCCCATGCGATCCAGCGCTTGGTGCGGATCAGGGGCAGTGCCTTCAGGTCGGGGTTGCCGACCATTACGGGGATCACGCGCTTCTGCCCGGATACCTCTAGTGCAAGGGCGGTGTTGATCTCGGCGAGAGGCCATTCCTTCGATACGGAGTTCGAGGAGATTATGGTGAGCACGGTTCGCGAAGCGCCAAGCGCGATGTTGATCTTCGAGGCGAAGCTCTGTCCGAAGCCGATGTGGGCCTCGTCCAGGAAAGCCTTTAGACCAGCGCGCGTGCAGGCCTCGAAAATCGGCCGGGCGATGTCTGCCTTGTCCTCGCTGGCGTGGCTGATGAAGACCTCGTAGTCGTCGGCGCCGAACACCATCTGCCGCAGGAAGCGCGACGGATTGGGATCGAGTTCCAGTACCTGGCTCGACAACTTGAGAAACAGCGGATCGTCGGCGCCACGAACCATCTTCAAAAATGAAAGGTGGCCGTAGACTATATTGCGGAAAGCCTTCGGCGAGCGGAGCCGATTGGTGCCGTTTCCGGGGCGATACTTGCGGAAGTGTTCTTCCGCAGCCGCCTCGAGCCCGAACTTCCGCCATGCGTGGAGCATCGCGCGTATGCGCCGGATACGTTTGCGCGCGACGTTCACGCGCGTGTTGACGCAGAGCCCGGTCACGCTCTGGTGTACACTGTGGCCCTGGATGCGGACCTTCTTCTCATTGATACGGAAGCCGGCTCTCTCGATGGCATGGCGCAGCGTGTCACCAATCTCAGCTTTGTGGCCGCCGCCTTCGATCGGCTGGCGCGTCGCGATTGCCGGTGGGAATTGCGGCTGGTTGGTCGAGAACGTTATGTCGTCGGCGTAGCGCGAATATACGAGCCGGTGCTCGCGGGCGAGGCGGAGGAGCATTCGATCGAGGGAGGCGGCGATGAAATTCGAGAGCACGGGCGAAGTCGGCGCGCCTTGCGGCAGGCCATTCCGGAACGTCGCGATCTGCGCGCAGATCGTTGCTGCGGCAGGTCCCATCTCGAAGGGTGGCTTGAGGAACAGCCCGCGTACGCGGCCAAAATTGATCGATGGGAAGAAGTCCTCGAGATCGAGGTTGAGGACCCATCTCTTGCCCGCATGCTCGGCGGCGTTGGTGGCGACACTGCGCCCCGGAATGAAGCCGTGGGCATTGGGATGAGCACGGTAGAGCGCGGTCAGGTCGGCGTGCAGCCTGTCCTGCAAGGCGCGGAGCACCGGTGTCGGTGCGTGGATCGGGCGCATACCACCGGTCCGCTTGGGGATCTCGAAGTGCGTGTAGCGGGCGTTGTCGGGCGCCTTGTAGAGGAGACGCACGATGCGGGCGTGGTTGACGCCGAAATAGCGCGATACGTCGTGGGGGGTGCGCAGGGGTTCGCCCGCGAGCCGCAGTGGCTCCGGCAAGCCGTGCACCGCATCCGGGTTCGGCATCCTGCCCCTCGTACCTTACATATACCGGGCCGACCCGGCCCGGTATAAAGACACCATTTGTTTTTCTGCCGCAGGATCGACAGCAGACGTAGAAGGGCAGGATGCCAATCGCCGGAACCTGTCGAACCAGGATACTCTCAAGTGTACGCTGAATGACGGCAACAATGTAGCAGGCTACGTCATTTTCCGAAAAGGGCCTGCAGCTTTGCGCGCTGGGCGGCCTGCGGTTCCTGGAAGTCGAGTGTGGCGGTGAAACGGCCTCCGGCATCGAAGAGGAAAACGCTCGCGGTGTGGTCCATGGTGTAGTCGTTGCCGGAGGGCACCTTGCGGTAGCGGACGCGGAAGGCGTGGGCGACCTTGCGGATCTCTCCTGGCGGTCCGGTGAGCCCGGTGATGCGCGGGTCGAAGCTCGAAAGGTAGCGGGCGAGGTGCGCGGGCGTGTCGCGCTCCGGATCGACGGACACGAACAGGACCTTCAGGCGGTCGCCGTCCGGGCCGAGGCCGGACAGCTGATTCGTCATGTCGAGCAGCGTTGTCGGGCAGATGTCGGGGCAGTTGGTGAAGCCGAAGAAGATCGCGTAGGGCCGCCCGGCGAGTTCGGTGCGGCTATCGAACGTGGTGCCATCGTGGCTGGTGAGGACGAACGGGGCGCCAATGTCGATGGAGTATGGGAGGCGGCCATTGTCATCCGCGATCCAGCGGATCAAGACGAATGCGAACAGGCCTGCCAAGCCGGCAACAAGGAGGGCGATAGCGAACCCGCGTTTCACCGGCCGGGCCGCCGATCGTCAGAGGCAGTAGGCGAGGCCATTGGCATAGATGTCGTAGATGGCGGCAGTGCCCTTGGCGCCGAATGCATGCAGGCTACCGAAGAACAGGTAGATCGCGGCAAGGAGGAGCAGCGACACAAGAACTCCTGCGCCGAGCATCAAGGCGGTGCGCGCCCTGTGGCGGTTGTCGAGCTGGTTTGCTTCGATTTCTAAGGTCATATTACACTTATAGGCGCAATCGCTCTGATTTTCCAGTCCGTGGGCGCGCGTCTTGATGTTATCGTTTCGGGAGCAATTCAAATCCGACAACCGGAACCCGGGAGATTTTCATGGTGCGCAGGATCGTCGTCCTACTGGCGGCCGCCTTCCTGGCTTGCGGGGCGGCGCTGGCCGTCGATTCCAACGAGGATCTCGAACTCGATCTCTCTGGCATCCGTCAGATGATAAAGGCCAAGCAGTTCGACAAGGCGGTTGCGGCGCTTGAGCGGATACTGCCGAGCGAGCACAATGCGGATTCCTACAACCTGCTCGGGTTCAGCCTGCGCAATCTCGGAAAGGCGCACTACGACGCCTCGCTCGCCAACTACCAGAAGGCGCTGAAGCTCGATCCCAAGCATCGCCAGGCACGCGAGTACCTGGGCGAACTCTACATCAAGATGGGCGACATGGCGAAGGCGCGGGAAGAGCGGGCGACGCTGCAGTCGCTCTGCCCCAAGGGTTGCGAAGAACTCGAAGATCTCGATAAGGCGATTGCGGCTGCCCCGAAGTAGGCCTTACGAACCCGCCTTTACCGGCGCCACGTTGATGCCGAAGACGCGCCAGCCAACCGGTGTCCACTGGTAGCTCAAGTGGAACTTGACCTGCATCGGCTTGGTGTCGAAGAAGCCCTGCAGGTTGAGGTGCCCGTTGTTGTCGACGAATGCGGCCTTCTCGAGCATCGGTTGATAGAGGAGCACGGGGCCGAGATTGATCTTCGCCTTGCGCTGGCCGGAAAAGATCTCGGCAAGGTGGGCTGCCGAATTGACATTTGCGAACTGTGGCGAGGCCAGGTCACGTAGCACGGTGTAGTTGCCGGTGACGTGGGCATTGTGAAGCGCGGCCATGGTCGAGTAGACGAGCAGGGCCTGAGCCTGTTCGCTCGGTATGCGTGGCGCCGGGTTTAGCGGTTCGGCTGCGAGGTCGGAGACACTCAAACCGGAAGCAAGCGCCGCTGCGATCAAGGCTTTCTGGAGGTTGGGATTGGCTGGGTTCGACATGCCGCTGATCCTATCGCTACAAAGACAATCAGTGCTTTACCACGCGATGACGAGGCCTACGCGGCCGCCGAGCGTGTGCTGCGTTATTCCGACGCCGAGGCCTCCGGTGAGATATGTTCCCTGGTCGATCTTTGCGGTGCCGCCGACAGCAAATGCGCTGCTCGATTCGAAGAAGCCGAGGCTTGCTGCGAGGGCGAAGTTGTCGGTGTGGGGGAGGACGTTGGTGCCGGCCATTGCGAACGCCATCGCGATGCCCTGCTCGTTGGTCTCTATCTTCTGGGTATTCTTGGAGATCTTGTCGGTGTACTCGCCCCAGGTGTCGCGCATCTGGGATATGTCGTACTCGTTCTTGGCGATGCGCTGGTCGTGGCTTGCGACGGTGCCCTCGATGCCGGTGATGCGGGTCGAGTTGTTGGATATGTTCTGGGTGTTGGTGGTGATGCGGTTGGCGTTGTTCTGGATGCTGGTCGAGTTGTTGGTGACGCGGTTGTCGATGTTGGTGATGTTCGTGGTGTTGGTGGTGACCCTGTTCTTGAGGTCTCCGATGTCGCCGGTGTTGGTGTTCACCTGACCGGTGAGATTGTTGATGTTGGTGGTGTTGTTGGTGATGTTGGTGGTGTTCGTTCTGACGCGGGTGTCGATGTTGTCGATGCGGGTGGTGTTGTTGGAGATGTTGGTCGTGTTGGTGTTCACCTGGGTGGTGAGATTTGTGATGTTGGTGGTGTTGTTCTGGATGTTGGTGGTGTTGGTTGCGATGTCGGCGGCGTTGCGGTCGATCCCCTGCTGGATGGTGCCGCCGTCGGTCGCGAGGTTGCCGTTGGCATCGGTGGTGACGACCTGGATGGTGCCGGCGGAGAGCGAGCCGGACTGAGTTGCGGCGGATGCGGCGGAGGTGACGCCGGGTGCGGTCAGTGTGTTGGCGGCGGTGCCGATCATGATCTGGTTGTCACGGGTGGTGGCGGAGCCGGCGCCGATCGCCGTCGCGTTGACGTGCGAGGCGGTGCTGCCCTGGCCAAGTGCGGTGGCTTCGTCGGCGGTGGCGCGGGTACCCTGGCCAAGCGCCGTGGCGGAGGCACTGTTCGCCGTGGTGCCCATTCCGACCGCCGTCGACAGAATCCCGGTCGCGCTGCTTCCCGCACCGACAGCCAAGGCGGCACTGCTGCTCGCGGTGGCGCCCTGGCCAACGGCCACCGAGTTGCTTGCGCTTGCCCCTGCGCCCTGGCCTACGGCGGTCGCGTTGGCGGCATCGGCGCGTGCTGCCTGGCCGACGGCGGTGGCGAGATCGCCAGCCGTCGAGCTCGATGCGCCGATGCTGGTGGATGCGGCGCCAGCGGCATTCGCGGCCTGCCCGATTGCGGTAGCGCTCGTCGCGGCACCTTGAGCGTTCTGGCCGACCGCGAGCGAATTGTCGCCTGTCGCCATGCTGCCCTGGCCGACCGCAGTTGCGAGAACACCGTTTGCCTGACTTTGATTGCCGAAGGCGGAGGCGTTGAGTCCGGTTGCTGCAGCGTTGTCTCCAACGGCGGTCGATCGTCCGCCGCTAGCCGAGGCGGCAACACCGCAGGTCAGGGAGCTGATGCCCGTTCCGGTTGTGCAGGATTGCGCCTGGGCTGGTTGTGGGAGACCAGCCCAGGCCGTCAGCACGCCAAGGGAGAGTACGCCGACGTGGGTGGGAGAGAGGCGGCGCCGAATGCCGAGGCCAGCCAAGTTCTTCTTGCTTTTCAATGTTCTTATGCGAGGCGAAACGCGGGACATATTACGACTCCGATGACGGCTGGCGCCGGCGTACCGGTACGCTGGAAATTTTCCGAGTACACAATCTAAGGTAGAGTAATAGCGTTAAGATTTGGTTAATTCGCCATTTCTGCGCGAAAAGCGCTTGCACCCTGGCGAGCGCACACCGTAGCTTCAAAGGGCGCGAGACCGGCCATTCAA
Organism: Pseudomonadota bacterium; assembly: GCA_046048295.1. Classification (GTDB taxonomy): domain Bacteria; phylum Pseudomonadota; class Alphaproteobacteria; order Rhizobiales; family Hyphomicrobiaceae; genus CBDCWA01. The sequence goes on from JBJOGJ010000028.1 coordinate 21,008, forward strand.
GTGCCGGCGAAAGAGGAACGCTCGATTGGAGGTAGCCATGCCGGGAACTGGATGGGGGCGCCAGGCGCTCCGTTGGCTGAGCGTATGCAGCGCCGCGCTCGTGCTGCAGTCGGCGGCAGCCGTGGGCGACGAGGTCGCCGATTTCTACAAGGGCAAGCGGCTCAAGGTCATGGTGGGTTACGGGCCGGGCGGCACCTACGATCTCTATGGCCGGACGCTGGCGAAGTACATCGTCGAGCACGTTCCCGGCAAGCCAACCTACGTCACCATGAACATGCCGGGTGCAAGCTCCGCGAAGCTCGGCAACTATTTCGCGAGCGCCGCGCCCCGCGACGGCACCGAATTCGGGATCGTCAATCCGTCACTGCTGATCACGCCGGTGCTCTACGAAAAGTCTACGCTCGCCTTCAATCCGGCGGACCTCGCGGTCATCGGCAGCGTCGCCAAGTCGTCGATGCTGCTGGTGGCGTGGCACACCTCGGGCGTCAAGACCGTGGAAGACCTGCGCCAGAAGGAACTGATCGTCGCGGCGACGTCACGGACGGGCGACACCTTTCTCCTGCCGCAGGCGATGAAGACCGTGCTCGGCCTGGACAAGCTCAAGATCATCACGGGCTACCCGGGCACCCGCGAGGTGCTGATCGCGCTCGAGCGCGCCGAGGTGACGGGGCGTGTGTGGAACTACGACAGTATCAAGGCGACGCGGCCGGAGTGGCTCGCCGAGGGCAAGCTCAATGTCGTCGCGCAGCTTTCCATCGAGCGCGACAAGGATTTCCCAAAGGTTCCGCTGGCCACCGATTTCACCAAGTCGGCCGAGGAAAAGGACGCGCTGGAAATCGTGTTCATGAGTTCGGAGTTCTCGCGGCCTTTCGTTGCGCCACCCGGAATTCCGGCGGACCGGCTGAAGGCGCTCAGGAGCGCGTTCGACGCCACCATGCGCGATCCGGCCTTCGTCGCCGACATCACGACGCAGCGTCTCGAGCTTTCGCCGCTCAACGCTGCGCAGATGGGGGCGCTGCTCAACAAGGCCCACAGGGCGCCACGTTCTGTGGTGCAGCGGGTGAGAAGCGCAATCGGCGGGTGAGCGTTTATCCTTCGAGGTCGCCGATGACGGTACGGAGGGTGCCGATGCCGTCGACCTCGCAGTCCACGACGTCGCCGGGCTTCAGCCACCAGGGCTCCTCGTCGTTGCGCCGGCCCGCCGCGACGCCGCCTGGCGTGCCGGTGGTGATGATGTCGCCCGGCTCGAGGCCGATCTGGGACCAGAAGGCGATCTGATCCGGGATCTTGAAGCGCATGTTGGCAACCGTGCTCGACTGGCGGGTCTCACCGTTGATGATGGATCTGAGGCCGACGGCCTGCAGGTCGGCGATCTCGTTGCGCGTGACGATCCAGGGGCCGATCGGCGAGAAGCCCGGAAGGTTTTTCTGAAGCATCGGTACGCCCCACTCCTGCTCGCCCATGTCGCGTGCGGATAGGTCGTTGTAGATCGTGTAGCCGAACACGTAATCGAGCGCATCCTCGGCGCGGATGTTGCGGCCACGCCTGCCGATGATGACCGCCATCTCGACCTCGTAGTCGAGCTTCCTGGTCTCGCGGGGGAACGGCACGACGGCGTCGGGTCCGACGATCGACGAGATGAACTGGGGGTGGCCGGTCGGGATGCGGGGTGCAACTGGCTTCTTCGTCTGCTGCATCTCGTCGAGGTGGGAATTGAAGTTCTTGCCCGAGGCAATGAAGTTACGTGGATTGTAGATGGGGGCGAGAAGCCGGGTGGCGGCGAGCGGGAGTACGACCGGTTCGCCCCTGGGGCCGCTCACGTCGCCATCTGCTCCGGTAACGAACGCTTCCGCCTGGTGTGCCGCCTGCAACGCAATGTCGCCGCCCTCGATGAACGACAGCGCGTCGGATGGCGCCATGGCGGCGGCGAGCACATAGGCGCGTTCAGCCGGCAGCGTCCGGGCGAGATGGCCAGCAAATGCACCTTCGAGGTCAACGACCGTATCGTTGCCCATCAGGAAGCCGAAGCGCTGGTTGCCGTCGATCTCATAGGTGACGAACCGCATCAGGCTGCTCCTTCTTCGATCACATAGCCGGGGCCGGCGACGACATCGGCGCGCAGCGTCGCCAGCCCGTCTGCCGTCACTTCAACTGCCTGCCCGGGCCTGATGACTGTCGGAGTATCGAGCGGGCCGGTGCCGGCGCCCTTGGCGATCCGGGCACCGAAGGCGATGACGTCACCGGGCGTCAATCCGACCGAGGAGCAGTAGGAGATCACATCGGCAATCGAGTGGACGAGTGCGCCGAGCGTAAATCGCTGGCGCAGGTTGCCATCGACACGGAGGGAAATCTCCTGGTCGTCACCGAACATGCCATCGCGGCAGCTTTCGATGCACGGGCCGATGGGCGAGAGCGCCGTCAGGTTCCGGGCGACCATGCCGCGTCTGACGCGCGCCTCCTCGACGAATACGTCGTCGTTCCAGACGTCGAGCATCAGCGTGGCGCCGAACACATGGCGATGGGCGTCGGCAGGGCTGACGCGAAGAGCAGGCCGCCCGATGACGACGGCCAATGCGGCGTCTGCAACATATCGACCGGAGACGGGAGCGCTGCCGACGAGGCTGACGGGGGGAAGCGCGAGCGCGGCGCCCGGCGCCGCTATGCCGGTCGGGAATTTCTTGAACACGGTGATCGGTGCGCGCTTGAAATCCTCGTCGTCCATCCAGCGGGTCATGACGTGAGGGGTCGTATGCTCGAGCTTTGCGTCCTGCGCACTGGCCGGATCCCAACCGCCGACCACCATGATCTTCGTGGTGTGTTCGACCTGGGGTTGCGGGCCTTCCGGCGGTGGTCCGCCTCTTGTGGTGATCGCAGCTTCGAGCCTCTTGCGATCGTCCGGGGCGAGGGCTTCCAGAAACGAAATCGCCTGCCCGATGCTGGTGATCCGGCCGGCGATTTCCTGACCGCTGCCGGCAATCTGCAGCGCCGTGTGCAGGGCCAGCCATTTGCCGTCGTCATTGCCGGCGAATACTGCAGGCCGTAGGAGGTGGGGCGCGCGCATGAGCCCGAGTGTGAGACGCATCTTTCCTCGCTGTCGAAACGAACGTGTGCGCAGCCTACCAGCCGCGCACACCATCAGGCAAATTGCAGGGAGCCGCCAGGGCTCAGTTCATTCGCTCTTCTTTTTCTTCTTCGGAGCGTCACCGCAGTTGATGCAGTTCTCCTGGTAGCCGTCGCTCATGGCCTTGCGGGCCAGTTCGACGATATCCTCGGGCTGGGAGAAGATGTCCTTGATGGTCTGATCAACCTCTTCACCGCTGGCGGGATCGAACAGCAGGCCACGGCGCTTCACCTCGGCCGCAAACGCCTGGTCGGCGACGAGATTGTCGAACGACGTGCGCAACACTTTCAGGCGTGCGTCGGGCAATCCCGGAGGGGCAAGGAGCGAGCGGCCAAGACGCGCCGGTGCACCGACGAGCTTGAACACCTGCTTGGCTCTTTCATCGCCCATCACTTCCTGAATGAGCGGGATGTGCTTGGAATCGCTGCCCCGCTTCGCGCCGGTCTGCCACAGCGGGATCAGTTCACCGGACTTGACCTTGTCCATCAGTGTCGCGTTCCAGGTGGCCCAATTGATCTGTATG